>JAJYKL010000136.1 GCA_021788625.1 Chloroflexota bacterium | reverse complement strand
GATGCCGAGACGCAGCCGGAACAGGCTGCCAGCGAGAGCGCCATCGCTTTCTTTCTGATTGCCACCAGCCGTGGTAACGTACATATCGGTGTAATCCTCACCGCCGAAAATTACACTGGATACTTTTTTCGCTGGAAATGGAATACGCCGCTCTTCCTTCCCTTCAGGCGAGAACCGCATTAACATGCCTCCATCCCAATGCGCCGACCAGATGTATCCTTGTGCGTCCACTGTCATACCATCAGGTCCGCCAATATCGGGCGATGTGACAATGAATGGCTGCTGGTGGGTGATAGCTCCCGTTTTCTCGTCGTAGCTGAAGCGGTATATGGTGTAGGCCCAGGTATCGGTGTAGTACAGGTACTTGTGATCAGGTGACAAGCCCATGCCGTTCGAACACGAAATACCCTCGAGCAACAGTGTAAGTTTCAAGTCGGGGTCAAGGCGATACAGGCGACCTTGTCGATCGTTGGTGGGCATGGTGCCACAGAACACGCGACCAGTTGGATCGGCGAAAACATCGTTAAAACGCGTTTCCCGCTCCTCGGGAATATCCTCAATGACAGTTGTCATCACGCCATCGCGCCAGTTCACTACCTTTCCTTTCTCCATGAATAGCAATAGTGATCCATCCTGTTGGATGGTGTAACCACCAATTGGGGCGCCTTGATAGCATTGTTCATGCTTACCCGTAGCGGGGTCATAGCGGAACATTCGTCCCTGACCAATGTCCAGCCAATAAACCCGCTTCTCAATAGGATGCCACATGGGCCCTTCACCCACTACACACTGATAATCCGCAATCAGCTCTGGTTGCATTTCATCCTCCTTACTTCATGTGAATCAATCTGTTTAGGTTTTACCTCAAGGTTGCTTTCTGGTCATTCACAACTTGCCAGGACCCTTGCCGACTCAGGCACGATTCAATATCCAGGTAATGAACTGATCCAGACATACCCGCTGAAGTTTTTCTCATGCCAGGTCCTTGAGACGTGCTCGATCGCGCCAGGTTGAGGTCGAAGGCCTGAAACCAAGTGTCCGGCGTGCCCTGGTATTTGAATAGAGAGCCGTAAATGAGGTATCACCAAGCGCGGTCGGGTAGCGTAATTCAACCTGCGGATACACCTGGTGAAGCAATTCCATCGTAGGCTTTGAGGCATGCGTGTCATCCGCACCAATATTGAACGCTTCGTACGAACCATGTCGTTCAACTGCGTATTGAAGCGCAAGCCAGGTGGCGGCAGCCGCATCGTCCAGGTCGATGTACGTCCACCAGCTTTTCGCGGAACTGGCATCCGTAGACATATCACGGGCACTGTCATGCTTCAAGGGCTCGCCCGTCGCACCCCCTGCCAGAAGATAAGCGTAGCGCAAGCTGACTACAGAACCAGCTGTTCGCTGGACGAATGCTTTCATGATATCTTCACCCACCCGCTTGCTCAGACTGTAGCTATCTTCTGCATACGATGGAGTGTCTTCATCGATGGGGAAATAGGGCGGTTCCGCAAGTTGAGAACGGAAGAGGTAACCGTAGTAGCAGATGCTGGAGGCATAGACCACGCTCTGTATGCCCATCGCTTCGCAAGCCAGGGTGACATGGTATGACCCTTGCGCATTAACCATGAAAACGGTTGCGGGTGGCGCCTCATAGGGACTACGCAGCGCTGCCAGGTGCACCACGGCGTCGACATTGCGAAAGGCTTCAGTGAGGGCAGGTAGCTCCAGCACGTCAACCTGGCGATAATCATCCGTATTGCTTTTAGGCTCTGCTTGCCGATCGATAACGCGCACCGAGTAACCAGAAGGGGCGCACCGCTGCATGGCACGCCCCAGATCACCATCTCCACCAGTAATGGCAACTAGCATAACTCAACCGGCTACGGCATGCTTTAGCGAGGCTTTGGAGCGGGTTTCCTGTAGCGTGACGCCAGCCTGGCGTTGATCCAGGATACTCATTGACATTTCGATCACTTCTGCCGCCTCTTTGGTTGTCATGGTACCCACCGTCACCATATCTTGCGGGCGGATGGTGTTCCATACGAAAGTAAGTCCCTGGAATGGGCGTAACTGGCCGGCAGCCATGGGCTTGATGGTCATGACCGGTTTCCTGGCTTCAAGAATGACCTTGTGAATCCAGTCTACTTCGACCTGCATCAGGAAACCCATGCTGTTATACATGGAGATGTATGTTTCAACATCCAGATTAGTCTCGTCTGCGTAGATGATGCTTTCTGGCATGTGAGTGGACAGGCCTGGGATCATGCCACGAGCGCGGATCGCCTGGCATAGCTGGTCCATCTTCCGGAGGCTGTGAGTGCAGCGATCTACCATCGCATCGGTAGTTTGCTGGTGCGGCATACAGAATGTAGCGCCCAGTTTGACTTCCTTGTCAAGAATTTTCTGCACGGCATCCAGGTCAAAACCTTTGGCAGGTGTTTCGGGTGATACCGGGAATGCTGGTGTGGAAACGACGATGACCTTTATGCCCGTGCGGTCCTGCGCCTCTTCTATGGCATCAGCAAGAGGTGGGTAGGCAATCATGCCCATAATGGTGTCTACTCCTGCGCGCAGATAGACTTCGATGATATCTGCTATTTTCCTGCGCTCGGAAATGTTTTCCTTGATGAAATCATCCTTGGCACGGGTGGTATGGCTCCATCCCAGAAACCAATTGGTGCCGATGATCATGCGAGAGAGAGATACTCCTCCTACGATTGTGCGTGGGAATTTGTCCATCATGCTCCTTCTACTACCCGATTCATGTCTGCTCAGTGGTGATTATTTTAAGACACAAGATCGTTGACTGTCTCCCTTATCTGTCACAAGCCTGCGGTTATTGCTTCAATATCTGGCACATCAACCAATTTGCAGTCCATCCGCTGATAGTTGACCCGCAGAAAAAAGTTACCTGCACGGTTTTAGTCCGAGCATGCAATAACTCTGCTCGTTGAATGTCAGTAGCGGCCTATTGCGCGAGCAGTCGAATAGAGCGCCTCAATGTTAGCTGGAGAAATGCCTGGCAAATCCTGATCCGGAGAACAGATGTAGCCACCTCCTGGCTTCAGGATACCCATTACACGGATTACCTCGGCACGTATGCTGGCAGGTGTGCCTGTAACCAATAAGGCGGAGTCGATTCCTCCGTGTAATGCCATATGCCCTACTGTTTCGGCTTTTATCGCCGCCAGGTTGTTTGCGCGAGCCTGGATGGGATTCAAGATGGTCACGCCAATGTTTACCAGATCCTTGACAATGGCCTGGATGCAGCCACAACTGTGGAAGTGCACTATTTTTCCTGCACGCAGGGCGTTCTCGAAAATGTAAATGTATTCGGGCAGGATATAGCGACGAAACATGGCAGGCGAAATCATTAAAGCACGCTGTGATCCGAGGTCTTCCGAGAAACCGATGGCATCGACTCCCAGTTCCAGGTAACGATCGAATACCTGGCGGGCGTACCAGGCGATGCTATGCAGAAATTCCTGCATCTCAACCGGGTTCATGACCAGAGCAGTCATAAAGTTTTCCATGCCCATGATGGCCCAGGCGCGCTCAAATAAAAGGTAGGTTAACTCGCCCTTAACCAACCGAGTCTTGCGATCGACATGCTGTAATCCATCTTTCAGGGCATCAGTCAACAGCAGGTCATCGGGGTTGGGTACCCGATAATCCGGCAGGTGATCGAGAGTTGGGAGTGGATTCCCCACCGGAAAGGGCACGGTATCCGATATTCCCACCTGCCATTGCACACCCCAGTGATCTGTCCAGTCTGTCGCGCGGTAATTCCCTTCGAACTGGAATACATGATAGATAGGCTCGTTTCCCAATGGCACATATTCTGGCGACTGGAAGCGAATCGCCGCCAGGAAGTTCTCCTTGGAATTCATATTCTCAAAGCTTCGTCGCGAAAAGCCAGATAATTCAGAAGGGGTACATGACTGCTCACTTCTGTACTGCTGCCGATCAGTAGATGTCCTTCACTGCCCAGCTCCCGGATCAGGTGGCGCGTTTCCTGGCGTATCTGGTCCGGGCTCCCCTCACCGAGAAGATGCGTTACATCCACTCCACCGACCAGGATCAACTGCGGGTAGCGCCTGCGTAATGCGTACACGTCGACTCCGGCTGCTTTCTCCAGCGGATTCAGGCCGTCGATTCCAGTTGCCACCAGGTCATCGACCAGGCTCGTAATGTCTCCATCGGAATGGAAGATCACTTTCAGCCCCCGCTCGTGACAGGCTGCACAGATTGACGCCACGTCGTCAAAAAAGCCGAATTCACGAAAGGTGGCCGGGCTAAACATAGGATGATGCTTGAACGCCACGTCAGAATAGATCATGGCCAGATTGGATGTCTGTCGATTAGCGATCAATTCGATGACGCGACGCTGCTCGCGCTCCAGTGCGCGGAACCAATGGAGCATCAGATCACGTTCATCAGCCCACAGGTACGAAAACCACGTCAACCCGAGTTTCTGACCGAACAGCATGTCATTTATCGCTGTGGATGGTGTGCAGTGGATAAACGCCGTACCATGCAACTGGTCATTTACATGCTGCTGCCTCACCTGTTCTGCCTCTCGCATGGCCACTGTCGGCCAGGGTAGGGACTCAAGGGTTTCAATGTGCCACTTGATCCAGCGTATCCACTGGTCCTGTGTGGTCAATGAGTGTACCCGGATCCATTCTGTCCAGCGCGCGGTGATATGCAGGTTGCCCTGTTCGTCAGTGAAAGTCGTTCCATCCGGATAGGGGATACCGGTGAATCGAGTGCCATCGAGGGCATTGCGCGCCGCCTTGACGCACGTGCTCTTGTCGTCCAGCCCATCCAATGGTTCACCTGCAAAGTGCTCGATGATGGCATCGTTTAGCAGTAGATCGAAGATCGGAGTATGGGCTGGTCGCACACCCTCGCACGCCTGCTCCACAAGCAGCCTCGAGTTTTCCATATGGATAGATGATTATTCTATCCGTTCACTCGGACCACAATGTCATCGCCAACCTGGACCGTTGTGTGATGCCCACCAAGATCCGGTGTGCGGACCGCACCAGCGCTCAGGTTTTGGCGCACTGCTGTTTCAATACATTGTGCGGCGTCAGGCTGACCCAAAAAGTCCAGCATCATCGCTGCGCTGCGGATGGCAGCGAGGGGATTGGCGATACCCTTTCCGGCGATATCGGGCGCGGAGCCATGCACGGGTTCGAACAGGGAGGGAAATGTGCGCTCGGGGTTAATGTTTGCACTCGGCGCCAGGCCCAGGCTACCGGCAATTGCCCCACCCAGATCGCTTAAGATGTCGCCAAAAAGGTTCGATCCGATAATAACATCGTAGCGCTCAGGCCGTAGAACAAGATTCATACACAACGCATCAATGTGGCATTTATCTGTTTTCACATCGGGATAGTCGTGCGCCACATCTGCCAGGATACGATCCCACATTACCATGCTGTATTTCATAGCGTTCGATTTGGTAGCCATGGTCAGGTGTCTGCGTCGTGTGCGAGCCAGATCGAATGAGTAACGCAAGATACGCTCAACCCCTTTGCGCGTATGAACAGCAGTCTGGAGGCTTACCTCTTCTTGTCGTCCAGCGCTGAACGTCCCGCCTGCATCCACATATTCTCCTTCCGAGTTTTCCCGCACCACCATGATATCCACGTCATCAGGTACGCGACCAGCCAGGGGCGATCGAACGCCAGCCAGCAACTGGGCTGGACGCAGGCAAACATATTGATCGAAGGATTGGCGAATGCGGATCAACGGAACCAGAGTAATGTGATCGGGCAAATTGGCCGGGTCTCCAACGGCACCCAGGAAGATCGCGTCGAAAGGTTTTAGCTTTTCTAGAAAGTCCACCGGTGCGACTTGCCCTGTACGCTGCCAATAGCGGTGACCCCAATCGAACTCGGTCAGTTCAAGCTTGAAGCCAAATCGCACTTCGGCAGCACGCAAGACCTTTACCGCCTCCGCCACAACATCAATTCCGATGCCATCGCCAGGATAAAGTGCAACTTTGTACGTTGTCATGTTTTATTCCTATTCACTTCATCATGTTGCGGCCATCATCGAAGGTCGCCGCTCTTAGCTTATTACAGGTTTTGTTCGTAGCAAAATCGATGGGCCAGGTGGTTCTCTGCCATCGAGGCATGAGTTCCATCAAGAGTCATGTCGCGCTGGTATAACGCCGACCTTCGTCCAGCATAACCAGGTAGTTTGTAAGAGGTACATAATTGGCGACCGTATTGCCTGTTCCCAGGCAATAACCGCTACCAGGCATACATCGATCCAGTGTTTCGCGCACACGCAAGCGCACCTGTTCTTCCGTCGCGCGACACAGGAAATCCATATCGATGCCGCCCAAAATGCTTATCCGCCCGCCATAGCGTACCTTCGCTTCCGTCACAAGCTCGATGGTGTCTTCGTAGGAGTGCTTGCCATCGATACTCACGTCGTCTATCAAGTCAGGCAGGATCGTCGAGAGGTTGCCGCATGAATGCAGAATGTATGGCCGGTCTGCTGCGTGGCACATTTGAGCCATCCGCTTATGCCCGGGTAAAACAAACTCGCGTAAGTCTGCCGGACTGATCAACGTTCCTGATCGAAAGCCCATATCGTCGCTGCCCCATACTACCTTTACGCGATCGAACTGCAAGGTGTGAGTCAAGGTAGCGACCGACAAGTCCATGATCCGGTCAGCCAGAGCGCGAACCAGGTCGCGCTGGTCATATAGTGCAAAGCATAGCGACTCATAACCCATCAACCAGGTCAAATATTCAGCATGGTGACCGAATAAACCGTTTGCCACAATGCACATGTCTTGTGGGAGGTTGCTGGAGTACCATTCCAACTCCCGAGTGCTGGCTTTTTGTGGATCAGGCCATGGATAAGTCTCAAACTCCTGCCAGTTGGTTATGGGACCGCGGTGCTCTTCCTGAAATGCACGCCCGCCCCTGCGCTTTATATCAGCTGTGTCTTCGACAGGAATGGTAGGCGTTGGCATGGGAAGGTTTTCCAACCCGCAGGTCACATAGTCATAGCCTAAAAAACGTTGCAACGCGACCTGCAAGTGCAGATCAAAGAACGGATCATTGGGATCTAGACCAGTTTGCAGATCATAACGTTCACAAATGGCGGTCTGCACTTCATCATCAAGAAAGAGCTCGATGTTGTGAACACGGCGAGGCATGTGCGTGCGCCGAATGACGGCGACGAATTCTTCCCAATCAGGTGCAATCGCAATGCTAAAAGGAGATTTTGATAGCGGATGATTTCCCATGGTTGTGCTCCGTTGATAGATGTGTAATACGCCACAGCAGTCCGAATTATGTCGGCATAGATTTCCTCACACATCAAGCACTTACCCGCTATAGCACGGGCAGTGAACATATTGTGGCAGAGAAAGGACTGGAAGTTCGGAGATGCAGCAACAAACGAAGCGGAGGGAAGGTGTAATCCGTATGTCTGCATCAGGAGTGACCACTGTGGAACTTGCCTTTTAAGTTAGCTGTAACAGTGGTCGCTCCTGATGAGACAGAGCCAGTAGAACAGGATTATGAAGGTTGTTGCTTTCTCCTGTTGCCTGTAGGCGCCTTCTCCTGTGCGCACTTGGGGCAGGTGCCAGTCAGGCGTTGGAACTCGGTGGCGTTCCTGGGGGGTTTATCAGCCAGCCAGCCTTGCTCGATTAGGTGATCGTAATGCCGGCTGCAAGTTGTTGCGCCACATGTTCCACATACATAAATGATCAAGGTAGGTGCATTACGCTGGATCGTGAGGCGATACTCCGGGTCACCTGGTCGTCGCCAGTTTGCCAGTGCCGTTTTCACTGATACTCCTTTAGTTATTTCGCGGTCATCCATTCGTGCGCAATAATGGATAACGCAAAACTATATAAGGCGTTATTCAATGAGACTTCTATATGTGACTATACACCTTACATAAACTTAGGTTGGGTAGTGCCAACCACATATAAGTACCAAGCGTAAGTATACCTTACAATCCGAAAATTTACACAAGTAGCCAATGAGTGGCTAAACTCCCTTGTCACAAACACATAGCGGTAAAATGAAGATGACGATACAGAGCCCGGCATGAGAAAGGAACTGACTTCTGACGATTCCACTTAGTGCGTATCTACACACCCCAGGACATTCGTGACAGGAGGTACAGGTATGCCACAGTCGCCAACAGCAACTGTTTCAAACTCCTGAGCCATAACATCGTTCCAGTCTGGAACTATGAGAGCATGTTATGCATCCTAGTGGTGTGTGATTTCCTGATAACATCGACCAAGTGCTCTCAAGTGAGATAGAAAGTAAAGCACAGCCCTTCTTGGCCTTTGTTAATACGAAACCAAAGTCCGAATATTAACCTGGCTATCGTCCGCGATCAGTATGCATAGCTGTGCTGAATGACTTCACAGCGCGGCTTTTGCCCTAGAAAATGGTTTGCTGGATATTGAATGCTGCGCAAATGGCATGCATCTCGGCATCAGATAAGCCTTCACCAATCTCGCCATTTGCGAGGTTTAGCCACTCGTAGCGAGCACCTGTTTCGGCGTATTCAACCCGATCGCCAGCGCGCTTTACCGAATTATCCGATCGAGCCATGACTCCATGTTTTGACCATACCACGACGCGGTGGTTACGCATTTTCTCAACAGTAGAGGCCATCAACTCGGGTGAACCTGGCAGATAGAAAGGCAACACACCAAGCCCTTCAGGCAAGTTGATGATAGTTTCAGGTTGCCAGCGCAGTAAATGGTGATTTAAGAAATCCTCATCGCGATAACGGGAAATATGACTGAGATATGTCAGATGTAAAGGCTGGGCATGGACCACAGCATGGAAGTTCGTTCCCGAGATCCTAATCTGATCACGATGTACCGCCAGATGCGAGTTAAATTCACTCGTTACCCGCTGAAATAGGCGACGGACTGACGTATAAAGCTTTGCTGAGGTACCGCCAGGGTTCACCGTAACAAAGCCCAGATTCGCACCAGGATCTTCGATTATTTCGCGGAGCCGCCTGCCGGACCCAGTCACTAGAAATGATGCACCGGCCAATTCTGGCAAGGGGTCGGGTAAGGGAATCTCTTCAACGTTAGGGAATATGCGGCGCGGATCAAGCGTCCACCCCAGGTAAACCGAGATGTTTCCAGCAGCGCCCTCACTGGCCTC
>JAJYKL010000135.1 GCA_021788625.1 Chloroflexota bacterium | reverse complement strand
GATAAGGTAGCGATGGATCTTGCCGGCGGCTACCTGCCGGTCGAGCGTGACCCGTTCGAGACGGCCAACCGCATCGTGGACGTCACGCGCGAGTGCGTTCGCCGGAAGCTGGCCGCAGCACCTTCACCTGCCTAGCGATTTTCCCGGCGCATTTCGACTGGGCCAACTCCAGGTCGTAGCGCGCCTCCTTGGGCTGCCTAAATAATGAGGAGGTGACAAGGAGACAGGAGACAGCGGAGACATTTTCACTTTTGTCTCCGCCTCCAATAGTCACGCAGTCAAGCGCGTACATGGTGACAAGGAGAGCGCCGTTATGATACGCGCACGGAGCAGCATCCATGGATTACCGGGTATACGAGACGCTTTACAAGGATTTAGCCGCGATGACCGTCGAATCCGAGGCACTGGCGGCGCAATTCCTGCCCAGTAGCGGTGGCAAGCTGGCCTCGCTGGTGTACAAGCCGCGCGGGCTGGAGCTGCTGGTGCAGCGGCCAGGCGCGACCTACCTGCGGCAGCCCTACGACGGCGACTACGTGGCCGGGGAGTGCTCCGGCTGTGACGACATGTTCCCCACCATCGACGCCTGCTTTTACCAGACCTACCCCTGGAAGGGCACACCCATCCCCGACCATGGCGAGGTGTGGAGCCTGCCCTGGGACTGCCGGGTGGATGCCGGGCGGCTGCACCTGGCGGCGCACGGCGTGCGCTTCCCCTACCGGTTGGAGAAGTGGGCCGGCACGCCTGAGCCGGCAACCCTGCAAATCGACTACCGACTGACCAGCCCGTCGAACTTCGACATGGACTTTATGTGGGCCGCGCACATGATGGTGAACCTGGAGGAAGGTGCCGAACTGGTTCTGCCGCCGAGTGTGAGGCAGGTGGTGAACCGCCTGAGCTTCAACGGCCGGCTGGGCCGCTACGGCGATGTGCTCGATTGGCCCCACTGCACCACGGCCGATGGAACCGCGCATGACCTGAGCCGGCTGCGACCGAAGTCTGTGCGCGATGCAGACAAGTACTTCGTCAAGGGTGCCCTGCCCGAAGGCTGGTGCGCGCTGAAGCTTCCCCAAAGCCATCTCACACTCAGGCTGTCGTTTCCGGTCGAACAGGTGCCGTACCTGGGTGTGCTGCCGAACGAGGGCGGTTTCCAGGACCTTTACAACATCTTCCTGGAGCCATGTACCGCATCGTTCGACGACCTGAACGTGGCGAAGGTGCGCGGCGAGTGTTCCACGCTGCGTGCTCGCTCCACCCGTGAGTGGAGCCTGCGCATCGCGGTCGCGGAGGACGCAGGCACCACGTAGAGCTACTCGCTGGCTGGCTCGGAAGGCCGGCTGCGCTCCAGGGTGTAGCGAATGAAGGCCAGCACCTCGTCAAAGACGTCCAGCGTGGCACCCTGCCGCCATTGACCGGCCTGCCCGATGAGCGCAGCCCAGCGCGGCCCCAGCGCTTGCTGCGCCCAGCGCGCCGCAGCCGGCTTCGTGGCGATGGTGCCGTGCTCGAGCGTGTAGAGCGCCCGGCACATGGTGAGCACCGCGTAGGCCTGGTACTCGCTGTCGCGTATGCGGAAGGGATCTTCCAGTTGTGGCGCCCACCAAGCGTGCAGGAGTTCGAGCTGAGCCTGGCGCAGCTCGTCGGGCGAGACAGGAGCAATCAGGTCCCTGGGGTCTGGTCCGGCCATGACGATGCCTTTCTCGCGGATGACCCAACGCTGGATGACCCACTCGCTGCCGTGCCCATCAACGGCAAACGTACCGTCGATGCGCAGCGCAGGGTGGTAGACGTCAGGTGGAGCGTGGCGGCGCAACGCCCGTCGCGGGATGTACGAGACCTCCATGTGGCCGGCCCATTTGTATTCCCTGGCCAGACGGGTATGCAGTGCGGCCAGACGTGGCAGCAGTTCGTCTGGCAACGCATCGGCGGTGACGACAAGGACGTCGACGTCACTGCGGGCGGGGTCGAAGTCGCCGCTCGCCAGCGACCCGTGCACAATCAATCCCGTGAAGTGTTCGCCCAACACTTCCCGCGCGCCGTCCAGCACCGCGTTCAGCGCGGCGTTGACGTCGGGGTGGGGCGAGGGGCTGGCGGCGCTGGTGTCGATGGACATGCCATCACAGATGGGAAACCTTACAGGTCTTTTAGGCCTATGAGGTTTGCTGCGATATCCGCTACGATAGGATAGTGGTCACTGGGATACAGCGGCGGTTCTGCATCTTCGACGATCTCGCACGCCCGCAGGTCCAGCCTTCGCTGGCTGTCGCGGATCAAAATCCAGTCCATGCGATCAGCCAGGTCCGGCCGCGCGAACGAGTTTCCCTGGAAGGCATGCCAGGTGTATCGCGGCTGGGTGTGCCCGGCGGCCGTGTATGCGTCCCAGAACCCGGCATCCAGGAAGAGCTGATGCGCGGTCGAGTTGGGCATGCAGTTGAAGTCGCCCGTCACGATGACGGGCAGCCCCTCGGCACGCGCCGGCTCCAACTGTTGCACGATGAGCTTCGTGCCTTCGACGCGCGCCCACTCGCTGACATGGTCCAGATGCGTGTTCAGGTGGATGAAGGTCAGGCCGGCCTCGCGCCAGAGCAGTCGCGCCCACGTCGCGGAGCGGATGCAGTCTGTGTTCCATGAGCCGGAGTGCCGCTCGGGGGTCTGGCTCAGCCAGAAGCCACCCGAGTCGAGCAGGTCCAGGCGTTGTGGGTTCCAAAGAATAGCCGGGTACATGGCCTTCTCGGGCGTGTTGTTGTAGGGTGGCCCTGGCACATGCCGGTAGCTGGAGAACTGCTCCCGGTAGACAGCGAGGTTTTCGGAGTTCAGTTCCTGGAAGCCGATCAGGTCGGGCGCTTGTTGGCGGAGGGTGCGCACATTCAGGTCGGCGCGTGCGGGCCAGCGGTTCGGTCCGTCGTCGAACCGCGCACCGCGGACGTTAAAGGTCATCACGCGTAAGGAGGGGCGGGGTTGTGGGTTGGTTTTCATAGCCATACGCGATTCGTGTGAAGGTACGCCTGTGCCGCCATCCGGCATCGAATTTAGGATTGTCACAGGGTAACCCTGGGATGGAGGATGCTAGGCACAGGCCAAGTCTACCACCTGCACGCGAGGCTAAAAACAGCACGCCGGGATTCACACATCCCGGAGGCATCGTTCGCTTTACACGAGAGGAGCCGTGACACTTAATCGCGCCGTAGCGTCTCCACGGTAGTGCCGGAGGAGTCCACGATGTCGATCAGGATCGGCATCTGACCCAGGGCATGTGTGGAGCAGGACAGGCAGGGGTCGTAGGCGCGCACAGCCGCCTCGACGCGGTTCAACAGCCCCTCATGCACCCTCTGACCGCTGATATAGGTCCTGGCTACACTGTCCACGGCCATATTCATAGCCCAATTGTTGTGCCCGGTGGAGACGATCAGGTTCACCTTCTCCACCTGCCCATTCTCATTGATGCGGTAATGGTGGAAGAGCGTGCCGCGCGGCGCCTCGATCACCCCGACCGCCTCGCGTTGCATGGTCTTCTTGGTGTTCACGATGTCGGTTGAGAGGATGTCAGGATCATTCAGCAGGATCTCGATGCGCTCGAGGGCAAAGAGGGTCTCAATCAGCCGTGCGTAATGGTAGTAGAGCGTGTGCTCCACTGGCCGGCCGCCGTTCAGGCCCTTGAAGATCTTGAATTCGGCGTGCGCCTCGGGCGTGTCGATCTGATCGGCCACGTTCAGGCGGCCTAGTGGGCCCACGCGATAGGCGCCTTGCGGGAAGCCCATCTTCTTGTAATAGGGGAACTTCAGGTACGACCAGTCCTCCACGTGTTCGGCAATGTAATCGAGGTAGCGGCTCGCGGGGAACTGTTCCAGCAGGTTGCCCTGCCGGTCGACCAGACGGCATTCACCCTGATACAACTCCAGGCTGCCCTGGGGCGTCGTCAGGCCGAAGTAGCCGCTGGGGAACACGGCGAACCGCTCGACATCCTGGCGGTTTCGAGTGGTCCAGTCCTTGATGAGGTCGATACCCAGCCGGGTGGTGAGCATGGCATCCTTCAGGCCAGCGAGGATGCCATCCCGCTCTGCGGGCCTCAGTGCCTTGTTCACACCGCCTGGCACGGCGAAGCTCGGGTGCACCTTGCGGCCGCCCAGGGTTTTGATGATCTCCTGACCGAACTTGCGCAGCGCCACGGCTTTCAACGCCAGTGCAGGGTTGGCCTGAATCAAACCAACCACGTTCCGTGTGGCGGGGTTAGCGTCGAAGCCCAACAGCAGGTCCGGACCGGCCAGCTCGAAGAAGTGCATGCCGTGGCTTTGGACGATTTGCCCCATATGCATCAATTCGCGCAGCAGGCTGGCGGGCCGCGGCGGCTCAGCGCCGACGAGCTGATCGCACGTCTTGGCCGAAGCTAGGTGGTGGCTGACCGGGCAGATGCCGCAGATGCGTGGCATGATGCTCGGAAGCTCGAAGTACATGCGCCCCTCACAGAACTTTTCGAAGCCGCGAAACTCGTTGATGTGCAGGTAAGCCCGCTCGACGTCGCCGTCCTCTTTCAGGTGAATCGTTACCTTCGCGTGTCCCTCGATGCGGGTCACCGGCTCAATGGTGATTTTTTTTGTTCCCATACCTGACCCCCTACTGCCACTGCAGCGTGTCGCCTTTTAGTACCGGCTTGCGGCCCTGGGCCAGTTCGCTGAGGACGTAAAAGATCACGTCCGCGTCCGGCGGGCAGCCGGGTACGTTTACATCGACCTTCACCTCTTCGCCCAGTGCCCGGACTTCCACCGGTCGAGCCAGTTCGGGCGACGAGGGCACCTTACTCTCGCCATCGTTGCTTTCGGCTTCCACATAGGCCCGACGCAGCGCGTCATCCAGCTTGAAGAAGTTACGCATGGCCACTACACCGCCAAACACGGCACAGTCACCCAGCGCGACTAGAGTCTTGCAGCGGCTGCGCATGCGATGCGCCACTTCCTGGTTCGTCGTGTTGTTTACGGCTCCGGTGAGGATGCCCACATCCACGCCATTCAGGTCCGGCTCCTTCAGGTCGGTGATGGGTGTGGAGCGGATTTCCACCAGCTCCGCCACCTTGACGATGCGTTCATCGATGTCCAGCAGCGACATTTCGCAACCCGCACAACCCGCCAGCCAGTCCGTCGATATCGTTGGTTTTGCCATCCCATACTCCCTTATAGTGCCAATTCTTCCTGCCACTCCTTATCCAGGGGTGTGCCCAGCCGCGCAGCGATGGACTCCAGCGCCTTCGTGTTCGACCACACTTCCGCGGGCGGAGTCAGGCCGCGGCGCACGTCCAGCAGGCGGCCCTCCAGGTTCACGAAGTGGCCCTCCTGCTCGACCCACATCTCCACCGGCAGCACCACGTCAGCCATCGCCGTCACCGGCGAGACGTAGCTGGCCTGCACCACGAGGAAGGGCCTGATCTTCAGCTCGGCACGCGAATCCAGCTTTTGCAGCAGCGCCGGCGTAATCTTCTCATCGCCCAGTGCGAGGAAGACGACCTGCTGGTCCTGCAGGGTGAAGGGTTTGTCCAGCGTATAGCGGCTGGCAGCCAGGCTGTTCGCTTGACCCAGCGCACCAATCGGCGGCGTCTGCGCGCCTGTCAGCGCGGCCAGGTCGATCAGGGCCTTTGCCATGCGGCCGGTCTCGCCACCGGCGATGCTGGAACCATAAACGAACACCGGTCTCTGTGCGCCCGCGATGTCCTGCGCCACCGTAGCCAGGGTCTCGGGTGTCACGCCGGTGCGCTCAAAGGTCGCCTCGGCTGTGTAGCGCGACAGGTCCGAGTGAGGTGCCGGTCCTTTTGCCAGCCTGGTTTTGACGACCGCTGCCGTGAGACCCATCACCAGCTCAAAGTCTCCATCCTTTATAGGTTTCAGCGCATAGTGCGCCAAAGCAGCCAACCTGTTCTCGCCGCTGTCGATGACGACTAGCTTCATGCCGCCGGAATCGCTGCCCAGCCTGCGCTTGATGAAGAAACCAGCCACCTGTTGTTGATTTGTCAGGTCTGCACCCACCACGACAACGCAGTCGGATGTCTTTAGCGCATCCAGACTGCCCTGGGGCGATGTGGCTGCCATACCGGCCGGGCGCGTGCCGGTTTCGGTGCTGGTGACGATACCCGCGTGCAGCTTGTGTCCAAAGAGTTGTTCGAAGTCATGCAGCGCCTCGGCCGTCAGGCGGGTGGAGGCCATTGCCGCGATAGGCTCGATCCCGCCAGCACCTTTCCCATTCGTGCCGCTCAGCGGCTTAAGCCTCTCGGTGACGGCGCCCAGTGCCTCGTCCCAGGTAGCAGCCTTCAACGTGCCGTCCTTGCGGACCAGCGGCGTGGTAATGCGCTCGCGGGTCTCCTTTAACGGTTCAAAACGGCCCTGCTCGCATAGCAATCCCTCGCTGATGGCTGCATTCCAAACGCCGTCCACGCGCAACAGGTGGTTGTCGCGCACCACCATGTCGATGCCGCAGCCAATGGAGCAGGTGGGGCACGTGCTCAGCACGTGGGTCATATCCTTCTCGCGACCCATGTAGGCGCTGGCGCGGTCGATGATGGCCCCGGTGGGGCACACCTGCACACAGGTGCCGCAATTGATGCAGGTGCTCTCGCCCAGTGGAATGCCCAGGTCGGCGATGACCAGGGTGCTGGCGCCGCGCTCCTCCACGCCCAGTGTAAAGTTTCCGACTAGCTCGCCGCACGCGCGGATGCAACGGCGGCATAGGATGCAACGGTTGTTATCCAGCACGAAGTTCGGATTTGAGGCATCCACGGCATAGGGCTGCCAGTTGGGCTCCAGCGGCCAGTGCGTCATGCCTTCGCCATACGCCGCGTTCTGCAGCTCGCAGTCGCCACCGCTGACGGGGCAGTACATGCAGAAGTGGTTGCGTTCGCTAAAGAGGAGCGTGAGCACAAACGTGTGTGCCTCGCGCACGCGTGGCGTGTTGGTCAGCACCACCATCTTATTGCCCGCCGGCAGCGTGCACGAAGGTTGCAGCGTACGGGATCCCTCCACCTCAACTAGGCACATGCGGCATCCGCCGAACGGGCTCAGGTGCTTATGGTCGCACAGGGTGGGGATTGTGATGCCAGCCGCCTGCGCCGCCCGCAGGACGGTTGTCCCTTCGGATACGCTGACCTCCTGTCCATCGATCGTCAAGTTAACCATATGTCGTTTTCTCTCCATATACAGCCGAAGGCGTTGCTTTCGTTGTTCAATGAGCGACCGTGGCAGTGACGAGCGGGCGCATTGTGTTAGGGTGACCGCTCATCGCACACACGCCCGCTGGGCACACCTTGAGTTTGATGTGAGCTTCCACCTCGGCCCGGAAGTGCCGTAAGGTATCGCGGATGGGCACCGCGGCAGTCTGGCCCAGACCACAGTTCGAAAGCTGCGTCAAACCGTCGGCCAGCAGCAGCAGATCATCCAGGTCGCGCAGCGTGCCTGTGCCTTCGGCGATCGCTTCCAGGATCTGATAGGCTCGCGCGGTACCGATGCGACATGGCCCGCACTTCCCGCAGCTTTCATTGCGGAAGAAGTTCAGCAGCACGCGCGCCAGATCCACCACGCAGGTGTCCTCGTCGCAAATGAGCAACGCCCCGGACCCCAGTGACACCCCCGCCCTGTTAAATGAATCGAAGTCCATGGGCGTATCCTGCAGGCTGGCTGGGATGATCGATCCGCTGGAGCCGCCTGTCTGCGCCAGTTTGAGCGACCGGCCGCCTCGCATACCCTTGGCGTAAATTGCGATCACCTCGCGCAATGTGATGCCCATCGGCACTTCGATCAACCCGGTGACGCTGACATTGCCCAGAATCGTGTAAACTTTCGTGCCGGGGCTGGAGGCTGTGCCGAATTGTTTGAACCAGGCTGGGCCATGACGCAGGATGGCCGTAACGTTCGCCAGCGTCTCGACGTTGTTCACCTGTGTGGGTTTGCCCCACAGGCCGTCGGTCGTGGGGTAAGGCGGTCGCGCGCGCGGCTCGCCGCGTTTGCCTTCGATCGACTCGATCAGCGCTGTCTCCTCGCCGCAAATGTAGGCTCCCGCGCCCGGGTGCACGTGGATGTCGAAGTGAAAGGTGCTGCCAAAAAGCTCCTGGCCCAGCAGACCCATCGCGCGCGCCTGCCCGATAGCCTTACGCAAGCGTGCCTGGGCTAGCTTGTACTCGCCGCGTACGTAGATGATGCCCTCCCTCGCGCCGACGGCGTAACCGGCAATCGCCATCGCCTCGAGGATGCTGTGCGGATCGCCTTCCAGAATCATGCGATCTTTGAAGGTGCCCGGTTCGCTCTCGTCGGCGTTACAGATGACATACTTCGGCGTGCCCTTCGCCAGCGCCACCGAGCGCATCTTTAGGCCAGTCGGGAAGCCCGCGCCACCTCGCCCGCGCAATCCGGAGGCGGTGATCTCGGCGATCACATCGGCTGGCTTCATCTGGCTAAGTACTTTGCCCAGGGCCGTGTAACCGTCGTGAGCGATGTAGTCCTCGATGGATTCCGGGTCGATTACACCAGCCCGCTCCAGCACGATGCGCTGCTCGGCGGGCAGCGTGCCTTTGCGCGCCGAGAGCCAGGCGATGCGCCCGGTCAGCTCGCGTGCGGGGGCTTGCAGGCCAGGCACGATGCGACCCTTGAGCAGGTGCTCCTCCACAATGGTGTGGACATCGTCGGGTGTCACGGGACCGTAAATAACGGCCTCCGGGTAGACAATCACCAGCGGTGAGGCGTCATGCCGGCCGATGTCAGGCACCTGGGCAATCGAAACCTCATCCTGCAGACCGCATGCAGCCACTTCTTGCCGCAGCCGCTCATATATGGCCTGCGCACCCCGGGCGATTGCTTCCGGATCACTGGAAACCAAAACCATCGCGCGCGTAACGTTCATGTTGGCATCCTCACTTCCAGCTCAGCTCGTATGACTGGAACGCCCCATCAGGCGTAGCGGTTCAGGATCTCACTTACCTGTTTCGGTGTGACATTGCCGAAGACGTCGTCATCCACCATAATGACCGGCCCAACAGCACACAGCCCCAGGCAACTGGTCGTCTTGAGTGTCCATTTGCCGTCGGCGCTGGTCTCGCCAGGCTCCAGCATCAACGTTTCGCGCAGTGCGTCCCACACCTCACGCCCACCCACTACGTGGCACGGAGCGCTTTCGCAAAACTGGATGATGTGCCGGCCGAGCGGCTGGGTGGACAGCATCTC
>JAJYKL010000134.1 GCA_021788625.1 Chloroflexota bacterium | reverse complement strand
CGGCTTTTACGACTGTGACCCATTGCTGCAGGATCTGAACGAGGAGTTTCGAGGCTGGCGCTATACCGATGCAGATATCGTTAATATCCTTCGACACGAAGTCGGCCATGCTTTTTGCTACGCCTACAAATTGTATCGGTCGCCTGACTTCCGGCAGGTATTCGATGTACAGGGCAATTTCTTCAACACGTACCCCCAACGTGAAAAGTACGATTACAACCCCTGGAGCCGGAGTTACGTCAACCCGAGCGGCGATCATTACGCGCAAAAACACCCGGATGAAGACTTCGCTGAAACATTTAGCGTATGGCTGACACCACGGTCCGGCTGGCGGCGCCAGTACAAAAACTGGCCGATCGTAATGCAAAAGCTGGAATATGTCGACACTGTTGTGCGGGAGTTAGGCAAGCAGCCTCCTCTGGTGGAGGCGAAGTTATCGTGGATGTACGAGCGTGTCGACGACGTCAAGATGACCGTGGCCCAGTTCATGCATGCCAAGCCCAGCCGTTACTATCATCGCGCCACGGGATATATTGATCCCGACCTGAAGGCGATGTTCCGCACGGAGCCACGCCTGGCCAGCCGGCGTGAACTCTATCATGATTTTCTGCGCGCTGAGCTCTTCCTGCGCGAGCAAAAGCAATCACTGGTCAACCGCGTGTCCTACTGGGTGGGTGTCGATACCACTGTGGTGCATGACCTGCTCGACAAGTGCATCCACCGGGCCAGGGCACTGAACCTGTACCTGGAGCGCACCCAGTATGACAAGAAGCTGGTAGAGCTGACCAGCTTCGTGACCGCACTGTGCATGCATTACCGCGAAACAGGTATGTACATCCCCAAGGACAGCTAGGGATGGATTCGTCTATTGAGAATGGCGACCGCGAGCCTGCTTTGTGGTCTCCATTCCTTCGTCTTCATCCTCCAGTTCCCGCCGGGCCGTGGAGGGAATGGGTTCCTCTTGAGGATATTCCCAACTGAAGGCATGTAGCTTAACGTACTTAGCACCAGTTTGCTGGATGCGACTACCCATTTTCCAACTGTCGAACCTCGAGCTGCGCGATGCGCTGTGCGCTCAGATCCAGGCAGGCCTGGCACTCACATTCGACCTCTGTATCCGAATTGGAGGCCGAATTCCTGTGCATGGACGTACCACACTGAAGGATTGGCTAAATTCATGCCGGTGCTGATAAACCTTGTGCCTCAGTTTTAACTATGGACGGGAGCAGAGATTGGATGAGTAAAGACGGTTCGCTGGTAATCAGGGAGAGAGAACCCGTAAACAGATCTTATCTCAAAGCCTTAATCTAAAATAGAATTCGACCAGGGATCAATTATGGCAGCTAAAAACCAGACACCGGCCGAGCGCGCAGAAACCTTACGTAAGCACATTGAGGAAGCCAATTACCGTTACTACGTGCTGGATGACCCGACTCTCAGCGATGCCGAATACGATGCGCAGATGAACGAGCTTCGACAAGTGGAAACCGAACACCCCGAACTCGTGACACCCGATTCCCCAACGCAGCGAGTGAGTGGCCAACCAGCAGACGAATTTGCCAAGGTGCGTCATCCACAACCGATTCTCAGTCTGGCCAATGCTTTCAGCGCAGAAGGCGTGCTGGCCTGGTTTGAGCGAATCCGGCCTCTGATTCCCTCCGATACGCCGGTGGCTTTTGTGGTGGAACCGAAGATCGACGGTCTGACGGTGGTACTGACCTATAAGAACGGTCGTCTGGAGCAAGGCGCAACGCGCGGCGATGGCATCATCGGCGAGGACGTTACGACGAACGTGCGTACCATCCGCGGCGTGCCGATCGTGCTGAGGCACGAGGGAGCCAGCACATCCTCGCGCTCACTCTCCCACTTCTCCGCGCTCCCGCAGCTTATGGCTGTGCGGGGCGAGGCATATATGCCAATTAGGGATTTCGAGCGCATGAACGAAGCGCTGCTCGCAGCAGGTGAGCGCACCTTCGCCAATCCGCGCAACGCGGCCGCGGGCAGCCTGCGCCAGCTCGACGCCAAACTCACCGCGCAGCGCCCATTGCGCGTATTGTGCTATGCCATTGTGCAGTGGGTTAATGGAGACGCCCCCTCAGGCAGCCAAAGCCCAGCAACGCAATGGGAGTTGCTGCACTTTTTAAGAACCTGCGGTTTCCCCGTGAGCGATATCGCAAGGCGCTTCGAGACGCTAGACGAGGCCATCCAGTATTGCCAGTCATACAGTGAGTTGCGTGACACACTGAGCCTGGAGATCGATGGCATGGTGATCAAGATCGATGACTTGAAGCTGGCCGATAACCTGGGTTTTGTTGGCCGGGACCCACGCGGTGCCATTGCGTTTAAGTTTCCGGCGCGCGAGGCGAACACGCTGCTGAAAGCCGTAACGTATAGCGTCGGCCGAACTGGCGTAATCATCCCCAACGCCGTGCTGGAGCCAGTGAGATTGGGGGGCATCACGATCAGCCACGCCACGCTGCACAACTTCGACGACGTGGCACGCAAAGACATCCGCATTGGCGACCGTGTCATCATCCGGCGTGCCGGTGATGTGATTCCATATGTGGCCGGGCCAGTCGTGTCGGCCCGCACAGGCAACGAGCAGCCTATTTCCATTCCTGAAACGTGTCCTTACTGTGAGACCAGGCTGGTGCGTCAGGAGGGTGAAGTGGCGCTGTATTGCCCCAACGTTGAGTGTCCCGGCCGTCTGGACCGTGCTATGGAACACTTCGTTGGACGCGGCGCCATGGATATCGATGGGCTGGGAAGCAGGATCGTAGCTCAACTGATCGATGCAGGTCTGGTAGACGATGTGGCCGACCTGTACTCGTTAACCAGCGAGGAGTTACTGGGTCTTGACGGTTTTGCGGAGAAGAAGGCACTAAATCTGATGGATGCCATTGCCAATAGCCGGCACCAGTCGCTGGAGCGGTTGATCATCGGCCTGGGCATCCAGCATGTGGGCGAGGTGGCTGCCCGGGCACTGGCGAGCGCCTATGGGAGCCTGGACGCATTGCTGGAGGCTACCTTGCAGGAGCTGGATGAGATTGAGGGAGTGGGTCCGGTGATTGCGGAGAGCATCCTGCAGTGGACGCAACGCGCTTCTACTCGCGACCTGGTGAAGAAGCTCAAGGCTGCTGGGGTGGACCCCCGGCAGGACAGACACCGCACCCCGGCCGCCGCACCAGGACCTCTGACCGGCAAGATATTCGTCATCACGGGCATGCTTTCACAGCCTCGCGATGAGGTAGCTGCGTGGATCGAGCAGCACGGAGGCAAGGTAACCGATAGCGTGAGCCGAAAAACCAGTTACGTGATCGTGGGTGACGCACCAGGCGCCAATAAGGTGAGCAAGGCGAATCAACTGAGTGTGCCGATGATCGGCGAAGATGAACTGCGCAGGCTCGTGTGATCTGGTTGTGTATTGTCCTGATTGAGCAACCGGTCAGCGACAAAGCGCCAGGTGCGTGCCCTGGCGCTTCGTTCAGGTTCCTGCTGTCATCACAACTAGAAATGCTCGAATCGTTCGACATTCAGGACAAAGACAGTCGCCCCGCCAATCTCGACGTCGATCACCTGGGCATTCAATGCGCCGGGCATCTCACGCGGCACACTAATGTAGGACGTGCGCCGGCGACCTGTGCGCTGTAGTACCTGTAATACTTCGCTGATCTTTTCATCCTCAACGCCCATGAGCAGTGTGACGTTCTCACGCCGCAGCCAGCCGCCTTCCGTTGCAATGCGCGTAACGCGATGACCTGCTTCAATCAATGCCTGCATGATTTTTGGCGCGTCGTCCGCCTGGACGATTGCCATCACCATTTTCATCGTCAACCTCCTGGTAAGGGCACTACAAAATACTCGCGCGGCTGAGAACTATTGTACGCTCTTTGCCCGCGGGTACGAGCCTAAAACACGCAGGATGGTGGCCTGTTCGCGCAGATTATCCAGCGCCCTGGCACATACGGCATCGGTCTGGTGGCCAAGGAAGTCCAGGTAGAACAGGTACTCCCATGGCGAGCCCTGTAAGGGTCGCGACTCGATCTTGGTCAGGTCGATATCACGCAGAGCGAACACGGCCAGCGCCCGGAAGAGCGATCCAGGTGCGTTGCGTGTGGCGAAGACAATGGAGGTCTTGCACGGTTGGCCGGACGTCACGGCCACAGGCGTGCGGCTGAGCACCACGAAACGGGTGTAATTGGTGGGGTCATCCTCCATCTCTGCACGCAGGATGGGCAGGCCATAGAATGCGGCGGCCCGTGCGCTGGCGAGGGCTGCGGTATCGCGTCTCTGCTCCTGGGCCAGCATCTTGACACTACCAGCCGTGTCGTATACCTGCACGCGCTCCACCCCCGGCAGCAGGCGGGTGATCGACTGCTCACATTGGTCGAGTGCCTGCCAATGGGACCACACGCGCCGGATGTCGGCCAGTTGAACTCCAGGCAGGGCGATCAGATTGTGGCTGACGCGCACGATCACTTCGCCAACGATGTGTAAAGCGTGACGCATCAGCAGATCGTAATTGCGATGAACACTGCCGCCCAGTGAATTTTCCACGGGGAGAACAGCCGCATCGCACTCGCCTGAACTGACAGTCTCGAACACCGCGTCGAAGGTGGGCTGAGGCACAGGCAGTACTGAAGGTCCGAAGTAGTCGAAGACGGCTTGTTCGCTATAGGCGCCGGTCTCTCCCTGATAAGCTGCGGTGGTCATTGCGTGGTTATATCACGAATAACAGGCAACGGGTTCGACAGGCTTACCGTGATGGCCATGCGCGTGCCGATAAGCCGTCGAAGCAAGGCAAGCACAGGGAGCGCTTCGTGGTTCTGGACGGATACAGGACCACATGACACGGGATATGCCTTACGGTCCCAGCAGCACACTGGCGAAGTTGTAGAGAAAGTGCACCATGATGCATACAGCCAGAGTGGTGCGGACACGCAGTACGCCGAGTATCAGGCCGATGATGAAAACCAGCAGCGTGGCGAGTGAGAGGAAGTACTGCACATGAAAAGAGGCAAAGAGAAGCGCCGACATAAAGATACCCATGCGCGGCAGGTACGCCCCACGGAAGAAAGACTCCTCTCCGATCGCCGCGGTGATGCCTATCGCAAATGCGCCACTCACACCCGAGAAGTTCCCTAAAAGCGCATTGGACACTCCACCAACCTGGTTGCGACTAACGGGATCCACCCTCCCCCACACCCAATCGGTGCCAAACGATAGCCCCAGCAGCACCACAACGACACCCACACCCAGCGCCAGCTGTTGCAACGTGGGGGATGTCCAGCCCAGGCGCTGGACCACATCGGACCACGAGCGGCGCGTGAGCCAACCGACGCCGAATAGAGCCGTAACCAGGAGTGTCAGCAAGGGGAAAATCAGGATGTCCAGATATGTCTCGCCGCCGGCTTTTTGGATCATCTGCTGACCTTGAGGTGTGAGTAAAACACTGTTCAGGTTCATTTGAAAAAGGTTCAATCCCAAAGCGGTGGCGGTGAGCGAAAGGGCCGTGGCGTGCACGACGGATTGACCGTCGATGTCGAACAGATGGGTCGCCAGTTGCCGTACTCGCGGCAATAGCAGCAGCATGGCCAACCCTGTACCTGCCATCAGTTCGATGCCCATCAGTGGCCAGTTAATGCCCTGGTACGCCGCACCAACGCTGGATGAAACGATGCTTTTGGGCAACAGCCCCACCCCCAATGAGCTCAACCCCGCGATGAACAGGAAGCTATTCAGGAGTAGCAGATACACATATTGCAGGACATGCAAGTTCTTGTTCTGTTCGGCCAGGTTGGCTAGTAACACGGCGAATATGAATGGTGATATGAAAACGAGCGTCAGTAGCGAATTGGTCATAGTTGACCATTATAAGGAAACCCCAACACCCAGCCTGATCGTGATATGTTCTAAGTGATTTATGCGAAAATGAGGTAAACTCTAAGAGTTAATGTCTACGCGCCGGTGTTATCTTGCCACGAATTGTCAATGCAGAGCTTCGGACCCTATACCAGTTTGTTAGAAATAGGAAGTGGTGGAATGGCTACCGTGTATCGGGCTACAGCGCCCAGCGGTAACCTGGTGGCGTTGAAGGTTCTTTCACGGCACCTGACGTCTGATGCGACCGCACGCCGGCGATTTGAGCTGGAGAGTAGATTGCACCTGAACCATCCTGCTGTCGTCCGGGTGCTGGACTACGGTATCCTGGATGGCACACCGTACCTGGTGACGGAGTACGTGGTCGGTGAGTCACTCGAACAGCTCCTGGAGCGCAGTGGAACGTTATCTCCATTGCGGGTTGTGCCTATCCTATCGGACATTGCCAGCGCCCTGGACTATGCTCACGCCCACGGCACCATTCATCGCGACGTTAAGCCCAGTAACATTTTGCTGCGCGTTGATGGACAGGCCATGCTGGCTGACTTCGGCATCGCGAAGAGTGCCGATCGCACCTCGTATACAGCCACATCCGCGCGCGTCGGCAGCGCTCGCTATATGTCACCCGAGCAGGCTCAAGGCGTGCTGGTGCTGACTCACTCCAGTGATATCTATTCACTGGGCGTGACGGCGTACCATGCCTTATGCGGACGATGCCCGTTCGAGGCTGATAACGATATTGCCATTGCGCGTATGCATATCGATGAAAAGCCGCGCCACGTGTGTGATGTCAATCCGCAAGTACCCAGAGCTATCGGTACGGTGGTGATGCAAGCGCTGGAAAAACAACCCAGACGAAGATGGTACTCTGCCGGGCAGTTTGCACGCGCGTTCGAGCGCGCCGTGGCGCGGTCCACGGCGCGTAATCAACTGTGGCGTCGTCCTGGCGGCCGCGTGAGGTTGATGACGGTAGTTACGGTTGCAGGCATCATTCCGTTATTTGCTGCCATGACGGTTGTGGTGATGATGACGCGCTCAAGCGTCGTTGGCAACCACCTCACACCTACGGAATGGCCAACGGCCCGATCCATACCCTTGCAACAAGCCATTACGACAACCGGTCTGATAAGCCCGGTCACTAAATTGATCACCCCGACGGTCAATGGGACATGGGTGCTGACGCGAACGCCGGATCGCGCACCCGCGCTGAACCAGTCAACTGCTGCGCCCCCCGGCACGACCAGTATGGCGACACCATCCGCCATTGAGACTACAGCACCGCTGTCGTACACCCCCTGACCACGGCACGGAAAATGACCTGTAATCGCCAGGCACTGGCAACATGAGCACTAACGCGCTTGATACCAGTGCGATATACACCCACCATTTGGCTGCATGCCTGCCCGCAGTGGTGCAGGCCCGGAGTACCATTACAATGTCGGTTTAGCCAGGCAGAGAGCTGCGGAGCGGATACGAGACACACCATGGCACAAACGGATGGTAAGTGGCAATTGAACGAGTTGGCTGCACCAACGGGTGTGGCCGGCGAGCGTGTTCAGCGGCGCGTGACGATCACCGACATCGCACGACAGGCCGGCGTGTCCAAGACGGCTGTGTCATTTGCCTTCAACACACCCGGGCGACTGTCGGCCGAAACCGCAGAACGCATCCTGGACGTGGCTCGACAGCTGGGGTATGCACCGAATCCAATCGCGCGCAGTCTGAACACCCGTCGCACCAACGCCATCGGCGTCATCGTGCCACAAGACATCAGCGAGGCGTTTAGCAACCTTTTCTTCGGCCAGCTGGTGAGCGGGATCGGGCAGGTCTGCAACAACGAAGGTATGTCGCTCATGATCATCCCGCCCATGCGCGGCTCACTGCTGGAAGCCACGTATGCTGCACTCATCGATGGTTGCATTGTAACCGGGCTGGAGCCGGAGGACGAAGTCGTGCGGGTACTGCGTCAACGCAACCTGCCCTTTGTCATGGTCGACGCCGATGCGCCGGAGCACATTGCCTGTGTGAAGATCGACGACTTCGATGGAGCGCACCAGGCTTTGCAGCACCTTTTGCGCCTGGGACATCGCGAGGTGGCCATCGTCTCGTTCGAATCATTTAGCGGCCACGTGGATCAATACACGGGTACGCTGAAGCACCGTTTCGATGGCTTCCGCCTGGCGTTAAAGGAGGCCGGGCTGAGCCTGAGCAGCCGGAGCATCCACTGTCTGGAGACGAAATGCAGCCAGGCTGGCGGTGTGGAAGTCTTCAACCGCCTGATGCAACTGGTGCCCCGCCCCACGGCTGTAGTGGCGCTCAGCGATACCATCGCATTTGGAATCATCGACGCAACTCAACAACACGGTTTGTCCGTGCCCGGTCATTTGTCGGTGGTGGGTTTTGATGACCTGGAAGCAAGCCGGTTGCTGCGACCTTCTCTCACGACTGTACGCCAACCGATTCGGGAGAAGGGCCTGCGCGCCGCAGAGATGTTGATGGACGCCGTTCGCAGACGCTTCACGCTGCCGCGTCACGTGGTGCTGCCGGTGGAGCTGGTGGTCCGCAAGTCGACAGTGAGAATGGAAGGCTGAGGCAGAGATGGGGGGTAAACGATCTGCACGGAGCTGAATGGCCGGACCACGGATCTTGCTGAAACGGGAGTGCCCATCCAATTCGTCGTGCCCGTGTAATCCGTGATCCCTGCGTTATGGTTCGGGCGTTCGAATTCCATTCTCCAGTCACTATTCCTGGTGGCTGTAGTACTCGCGGTAGTCTCGCAAGACCACGTTGCGGGTATGGCACTCGGCCTGGACACCCAATTGAGCACAGACCAGATCACTCACTTTCTCAGCCATGGCACGTGCCGTGACTGTCTTGCCGCCCGTGATCGTGATGAAGCCGGCGACACCTTCTTTCGCATGGTCGAAACACTCGAACGTGCGGCTCAATTCACGACTGTTTTCCAGTTTAGCTGAACCGATCAGCGGCCTGGCTGCGGCCCACACTCCGCGGGGCGGGATGGAGCGCACCAACGGAACCATTTGTGACGTCAGATCGATCATGCGTTGCACATGCGCACGTGGAATGTCGATGGCATCTGCATCATCGACCGGCCAGGACGACGTGCCTAGCAGGCTGGTGAGTCGCTGGGGCACCACGATGTCGCCGTCGCCGGGCAGGTACATGCGATGGATGACCATGCGCGTGAGGCGATGCGGGATGCTGACCATCACACCGGCTGTAGGCACCACCGGCACGTCGCAACCTGCCAGACGAGCCACCTTGCCGCTCCACGGGCCGCCGGCGTTGATGACGAAGTTGGCGCCG
>JAJYKL010000133.1 GCA_021788625.1 Chloroflexota bacterium | reverse complement strand
AGCCAGGTCATAATAATTGAGCTGGCTAAAGAGACCCATGAAGTTGTGGGTTACAAAATGCCTTGGGCATGCCTGCCGCAGAATACGCACCTGGTCAGCCTGGAAGCGCACGTTCAACCAGGAGTTGAAACGCTGCCAGTCGAGGCACAGACTGGGATTCTGACCGGCGAAATCATCGGGTAGCTGCACTTCATCCCAGAGACCATAGGTCTGGCCCCAGAAGAAAGTACCCCAGGCACGGTTGAGGTTGTCCAATGAGCCATAATGCTCACGCAACCAGCCATGGAATGTTGTGCGGCATGTGTCGCAATAACACATGGGACCGCCAAATTCGTTATCGGTCTGCCATCCGATCACGTTGGGAGTGGCTGAGTAGTGCTCAGCCATGGCGCGAGTGATGCGCTCGGAGAGCAGGCGATACGTACCAGACGAGAAGCAGTTGTTCTTGCGAATGCCCCACTGAATGCGCTGACCATTCGCCTGAGTCGCCAGGGTCTCTGGATATTTATGCGCCACCCATGCTGGCATGGCTGCAGTGGGTGTGCCAAGAATGGCGCTTATGCCATGGTTGGCCAGAATCTGCAGCGATGTATCCAGCCACTGAAAGCTGTAGCGACCCTCCTCCGGCTCAAAGTTAACCCAGGCGAACTCAGCCAGTCGCACCACATTGAACCCAGCTTCCTGCATGAGTTGCGCATCAGGTTCCCAGGTATCAACAGGGCGGTGTTCCGGATAGTAATCGACTCCGATGTACATGGTTGCTCCATTCAGTCAACAGACATGTCAGGATGCGCTACGAAACCCGGCCTGAGCGCCATCAGTATAGGTCCCCAGGTTATGTGCCGCACTAAATAGCGTGAGTACGTTCTCTGCGGAGACGTCACTCTGAATGTTGTGCCCCGCCGAAAAGACATAGCCGCCGTTTGGCTTCATGGCATCCATTACGCGTTTCACCTCTGCCTCGATTTCTTGTGGTGTACCGAATGGCAGCACGTTCTGGGTGTCGAATCCACCATGAAAACACAATCGATCGCCAAAGTCGGCTTTCAGTCGCTCAGGTTCCATATGCCGGGCGCCAGGCTGGATAGGATTCAGGATTTCCACTCCTGCCTCCAGCAGGTCAGGCAGAAGATCGTATACCGAACCGCAGGAATGGTGCCAGAAGTAAGCGTTGGTAAATTGCTTCGTGAAAGCGATGCGTTCAGCCAGATACGGTTTCACCGTCTCGCGGAAAGCACGTGGCGACATGAATGGTCCGGCTTGCGTGCCAAAGTCATCACCACTGGTGGTCAGGTGGATATAAGGGCCGACTGCCTTGTAGTACGGTTCCACGATCGCCTGCTGCAGCGATAAAAGCTTATCAAAGAACTTCACAACAAACGGCCGATCGCAGGCGATGCGTGCCAGAAAGTCGTCGAAGCCGCACATCCAGCAGGCCAGCTCCAGCACGCCAAAAACAGGATGTTCGGCCACTACCACATAGTCAGTGTTATCGTAAAGCCAGCGTGCGCGATCGCGATACCGGGCCAGCAGGTTCTCATCGGCGATGTAGGCTGGATCTGGCCAGGGGAAAGATTCCAGGTCGTCCGTCGTGGCACCGCGCAAAGGGCTCTCCACAATGTCCCAGTAATGACCGGTCCACTGTCGTACCACGCCCCAAATGTCCACCCGGCGTGCAGGCTGGCCGGGCAGGGGAGACTCACCACTGGCGATCAGGCCGCCCACCCGGCGAAAGTCCACATCGAGCGCGATTAAAACGCGTTCATCGTAACCAACTGTCGGGTCGGGTGGGGGACCCGTGATACCTAATGCCTGGCGAAGCGAATCAAATACAGCTTCGTCTGCGGACGTAAGCGAAGTGCCGGCCAGGTCGATTGGCACGCGGTCAGCCTCCTGGTGTGCCATGATGCGCCGGAATCGTTCGCGCGGAGTGAGACGCATTGCAGCAGGAACAGCCGAGACTGGTGTGGCGGATTCTGACATATTTAGCCCAACCGAACGATATGGGATTGGCTATTCCATGCCTGCACGACCACACTGCCCTTGCCCTGTATCGGCACGACGCGGGTTTCGCCAGGTTGCAGGCAAAAGTAATCGTCCTGTGGCAGCAACCACTGGCCACGAGCTGGCTCGAGTTGCGTGAAAAGCGCCGGAAAGGTGCTTTCATTTTGCACATTCAACACGCCATGAGCAAGTGTCACATTGAGTACTGGTGCTGGCGCACGTAAAAGGTCCTGGAGTGGTGGTCGCGAGGTCGTGAATATATACTCGTTACGCGATAGCATCTGACCATCCGGATCGACGAGCGACACGAATAGAACAAAAACCCCACGCTCTTGTGGCAAACTGCAGCGGACCGTACCAGCAAATGCTACACCATCGTCGGGCAGATCCACTTTCCCGCCAGCAGAAACGATGGTAGTACCTAGCACGCTCATCACATTGGCTGCCCAGGTGCAACCTGCCTGGGACGCCAGGCTGTTATTCACCCACACCTGCACCTGCCACTCCTCGCCCGGTTGATACGTCAGCCGCTCGTAGCGAACACTTACATGCACTGGTTCGTATGCACGGCGTACCCACCAGTATGCAGGTTTGGGCAATCCAAGATAGTCCACTGAATTGGTGCAAGCCGTATTGGGAAATGCCTCGTTCAGTTGCCAGGGTGATGTGCCGCTGGTATGCCACTTGCGTCTTCGATCAGCCTCAAGAGCGTAGCGCAATCCCTCGGCCTGCATCCACTGGCTGGCACGCACAAATTGTGTAATGTCTGCGATAGGTCCAAACACCGCCTCCAGTTTCTCGCGATGCAGCCACCAGCTGCCATGGTGAATCCAAACCGGATTGGTTGCGTCGGGAGGCCATCTGTACTTGGGCGAGACAAACCGTTTGAGTGTATGGAGGTTTGCCGCTCCCTCTGCACCAAACTCCGAATGGTACAGCGGATCAATGGTGTTATAGAACTCGTACTGTTCCTGTGGGCCCTGGTACTGCCAGGGTCCATGAACATCATGCATCTTTCCCGTCCCAGCGTACTCCTTCATCGCACTGAATACCGGGCCAGTTGACGAGGTGGGTAACCATAATCGGTCCGGGTCCAACTCCTGCACGACAGCCTTCAGCCGTGCCAGAGCAGGATGCGTATCGTCAAGTGGCACCAAACCAGGGTCCGTAAGCTCATTTCCGCCACACCAGATGGCCAGTGCGGGATGGTTGCGACGTAATGGAATCATTTGCCGAGCTAACGACTCGATGTAGCTCAGGTAGGCCACATCATCCGGCGGCCGATTCTCGATCCCCGACGAAGATTGATGGAACTCCTGCCAGACCAGGATACCGAGTTGATCGCACAGATTGTAGAACTCCTGCCGCTCCAGTAAACCACCGCCCCACACCCGCAGCAGGTTGCAATGTGCATGATGTGCCAGCGATAGCAATCGCGTATAGCGATCTGTTTGTGGACGCCCGTATAAATTGTCAATCGGAGCCCAGTTCCATCCCTTTACGTACATGCGCCGGCCATTCACCTCCAGCGTGTAGGGGCGGGCATCAGCAGGTGCACCTTCATTCGCAATGGCGCGCAGAGTGCGTAGCCCAAATGTTACCAGGCGGATATCACTCACGCTGCCATCAGGTGCTAATGCCTCGACGCGAGCCTGATATAGCGGCTGGGCACCCATGCCGTTCGGCCACCAGAGCTGTGGGTTGGGTAGCTCGATGCGGAACGTGTATACGCCTTCGCTGTTGTTGACCTCGAATTCGGCCTCCTGCATCGGGCTCACAGGCTGACCCTGTGGGTCGAACAAATGCAACCGCACCCGACTGGCAGTGGCTGCAGGTTGATGGGTGCGAACACGGGTCTGAACTTCCACCACAGCCGATTCGGTATATACCTGCTGCCGCACCCATACATCCTCTAGATATACGGCAGAGGTGGCGGTCAGCATGACACTCTGCCAGATGCCTATTGGCACCAGGCGCGTGCACCAGTCCCAGTCGTATGCGAAGCGTGATTTCCAGACCCTTGCACGGCCAGACCAGCCGATCTGCCCCTGCACAGCTTCGACGGGTGGCATATGTTCCACGACGACCAGTAAAGTATTAGGCTGGTCATTGCGTAACAGTGCTGTGACATCAAACTCGAAGGGTACAAACATGTTGTCGTGCGTACCCAGAAATTCGCCGTTCAGGTAAACATGGCATGTCGAGTCCACTCCGTCGAAACGCAGACGGACGGTTTGACCCTGGAAGCCAGCAGGTGCGATAAAGACCTTACGATAGACCCAGTCGCGTTCTGAAGTCCATTCTGCTGCGCGACTTTGCAGATCATAGTAAGGATCGGCGATCAACCGCGCATCCAAAGCGTCGGAGATAACATCTCCAGGGACAGTCCCGGTGATCCATGAGCCTGCCGCAGGCGGACGTAAAGGATCCCAATCTTCCTTCCATACCTGACGCCAGACCCATTCAGTGGGCATCAGATGGATGAGCTGCCAATCCTTTCCGTCCAGTGTAATATCCATAAAAAAGTCCTCTCGATGCGCGCACGTACTATGCATCCAATGAAATCACAGACTGCTGATTACGCAAGTGGGAAGGTTGTGTGATATGGTAAAAATAACGGTTACCGTGTCAGTGGAAAACCAGCGGAATTCCAGACAGGTCAGACATGAACCATAGGTCATGTTTCGCTTTGACCTACCCGACAGATGAGTAAGAAAATCGGTCGATCCATGTCACGCGTTCTGTCACGGTTGCTGGCTGTTAGTATGGCTATCACCATAGCCACTTCGCCTGGCACCTTATTGGCTTCTGGACATGCCATGGCGCCATCGCTGCAGGCAGGCGCTCCTGGTTCATCAACAGTAAAGCCAGTAGCCTATTTGCCCCTCGTGGTAAACAGCAACCCCTGCCCGACCTCGTCCAAAGCGACCTTCGACACGATTGCTTTTAGTGGCAGCCCGTACAAGGAAAACCTGCTCACCGATCAAAACGCAGACTTCCGGCTGTCGATCTTGGGATATGCATCGGTTAACCAGCCCCTGAGATTTGTGAGCTATAACGGCGATGGTGGCGCTCAGGGTCCATTGCTGGGCGATATGTTCATGCCACACCGCAGTGCCACGTTTGTACACGCATACCAGGTGTATACGTGGAATTGGGATAAATCGCAACCACCACCCTATGGATCGCGCGGCCCGCTGGCCAGCAATTGGCCCGTCACGGTGTTGGATCTGGCTACCACACGAGGTGAGCCCATCAGTGTACCGGCGCGCGGGCCAACGATCGATGGCTACCACGTTGCCATGGTGCTTTATGCCGGGCCGAATGAATTGACCGTGGTCTACATGAATGTTGACCAGGTGGTGATATTAAGTGGAAATACCTATGTCGGTTATGTGGTGAACATGCTGAACTTTTGCGTTGATCCCAACCTGGTAGCTACTTACCGGGAACAACTTACCCCTGATGGCAAACGATTGACCATGGCCTTACCGGCAGTGAAGAATGATCAGCCCGTAGGCGTGGCGATGGGCGTCACTATGACAGTTGCGGTGCGCGATGCCGGCATGTATATGGATCCACGCGATAAGGCTGATTGGTGGTATGACATGCCATAGCTGCACCATTTATAAGATTCAGCTTGAAAAGGTGCGTTATTCATGAAACAGATTACCCGGAATGTCGATCTGGTCCACGTACGCGATCTGCTGGAGCGAGTGCCTCGTGCGTGTATCGCATATGCCAGCGACAAGGGGCCGCAGGTGCTACCGGTTGCACTAGCGTGGATCGATAAGCGCTATCTGGTGGGAATCCCGGACCGCGTCGAGCATGGACCTGGAGCTGGTGAGGAGATTGTGCTTCTTGTTGATGAAGGCGTGTATTTCTTCGAGCTCCGTGCAGTTTATGTACGCGGTCGATTACAACCCGCCACGAGCCCGCCAAATACACCCACCGGCCACACCTGGTTGGAGTTGGTCCCGCTCCGCGAAGTCGCCTGGGACTACGGTTCGTTGCGTGAGGAAGACGATGCAAGTTAATGAGCTGCTGGTCCACGACATCTTGCGCAGGTGCATGGTGGCGCGCATCGCCACTCTTTCCCACAACCGGCGGCCAAGTGTCACCTCTCTGTACTTTGTCTTGCTGAAGGAGCACATCTGGCTCGGTACCTCCAGCTGGACACTGGCAGCTCGCAGCGCCAGCGGTGATCCCCGCGTAAGCGTGCTCTTCGAGGTTGAGCGGAACCCCCGTGAGCAACGGCTGCTATGCGTCAGTGGACATGCTATCGTACGAACCGACCTAGAAACAATGCGCATCTATCACAGGCAGATCGCCCGCAAGTACGTCCTGACACCGGGCGGATTGATCCACTATTTAGCGCACATAAAGCAGCTGCGGCTCATGCGTCTCTATGGTGCTCAGAGCGACGTAAAGGGACGGGCTTGCGTCATCGATGTAGCTCCGGAGCAGGTGGAAATCATCCAAAACATTATGCCAGGTTAAGCAGATCTTTGCTTTATATGCTATGATGCGCCGCATGAACGGGATAACCATACCCCATCTCATGTCGTTATCTGTATGCGTGGGCACAGGTACGCGATATTCCACCCCGTTCAACCGACAGTGCCTCTGTAGTGGGCGGGAGCCTTTAGCCCGCTCGTAGGCAGGCTGCCCGCATACCCAAAACAGGCTGCAGGAACCCCGCGGCATGCAAGGATGCCGCATGCGGCCGTCCCATATTATCGACTCTAGCCGAGCCTTTCGAGTTCAGGTGAGGCTAAATGTTTTACACAGGTTATTAGTAGGATGGAGGAGTTTGAATCATTATGAGAATCGCAAATGACGTGACGGAGCTAGTAGGTAATACGCCTCTGGTTCGCATACGTAAGCTGACGCAGGGATCCGTGGCTGATGTGGTAGCGAAGTTGGAGTTTTTCAACCCGGCGCATAGCGTGAAAGACCGCATAGGTGTGGCGATGGTCGATGCAGCAGAGAGGGAAGGTAAAATCAAGCCCGGTACGACCATTATCGAACCGACCAGCGGTAATACCGGTATTGCGCTGGCTATGGTTTGTGCAGCGCGTGGCTATAAGTGCATCCTGATCATGCCAGACACCATGAGCAAAGAACGGCGCATGTTGCTGCGCGCTTATGGTGCGGACCTTATATTAACGCCCGGTTCCGGTGGGATGGACGCGGCCATAAGCAAGGCAGAGGAGTTGGCAGCAGCAGATCCGCACGTATTCATCCCGCAGCAGTTCGAGAACCCGGCCAATCCCGAGATTCATCGCAAAACCACAGCAGAAGAGATCTGGCGTGACACGGATGGCAAGGTTGATCTGCTGGTAGCTGGTGTGGGGACGGGTGGCACGATTACGGGCATCGCAGAAGTGATTAAGGCTCGTAAACCTTCATTTCTGGCTATTGCCGTGGAACCCGATGCTTCGGCTGTGCTATCGGGTGGCAAGAAAGGACCGCACCCAATTCAAGGCATCGGTGCAGGTTTTATCCCCAAGGTTCTGAATGTAAACGCTTACGATGAAGTGATTCGTGTAAAGGGAGACGATGCGTTCTCTACTGCGCGACGGGCAGCTACAGAGGAAGGGTTGCTGGTCGGGATATCGTCCGGTGCTGCGCTGTGGGCTGCACTGCAGGTGTCGCGCAGACCGGAGAACACTGGCAAGCTCATCGTGGTGATCTGCCCTTCGTTTGGTGAGCGCTATCTGAGCACTCCCCTGTACGCGGATCTAGCCAGTTAAGCAGCAAGATCGCTGCTTTTTAGGCGATCGGCGCCAGACTGCTCTGGCACTCGCCTTACGCTGAAGTCTGACGTCGACCGTCTCTGCAAGACTGACGATGTTAAAAACAATCCGACATGATGTACAGTCCGTGTTCGAACGAGACCCGGCCGCACGTAGCGTTGCCGAGGTGTTGCTATGTTACCCAGGCCTGTACGCGATCTGGTCGCACCGGTTGACACACTGGTTGTGGATTCATCACCATAAGCTAATCGCACGCAGCATCTCGCAAATGGCGCGCTGGTGGACAGGGATCGAGATTCATCCCGGCGCCGTGATTGGGCCAGGATTCTTCATCGATCATGGCATGGGGGTGGTCATCGGCGAGACGGCTGAGTTAGGTGCCGAGGTGACACTCTATCATGGAGTGACGCTGGGTGGGACGAGCCTGGCCAAGGGCAAACGTCATCCAACCCTGGGCGACCGTGTCGTGGTGGGAGCTGGGGCAAAGGTGCTGGGTGCCATAACTATCGGAAGCGATAGCCGCATCGGTGCGAATGCCGTCGTTGTGAAAACCGTGCCGCCAAACTCTGTTGTAGTTGGCGTACCAGGGCAGGTTGTTGTACGCTCCAAGCCCCATACGGCGAGAGATGCGCCCGATCTGGAGCATAATCGCCTTCCCGATACGGTAGGTGATTCTCTGGTTGCGCTCATGGCCAGGGTGGATGCACTGGAGAAGAAAGTTGATGGTCATGTAGTGGGTGATGTCCATCTGCATGCACCACAGATGGGGGTGTGGCACGGAGAGGATTTCACGATCTAGTCGTAAGTGACCAGGGGGTTTCGACTGGATAAAGAAATAATAAGAATCAGTAACAGAACGCTAAATATTGTGAGATAACATAAAGTCATCGGTAATTGTCACCAATCGTATAGTACGAGTTCGTTACAGGTGCGGTAATATCCCATATACTTGGCTAGAATAGTCCCGTACGCAGCAGAAGATTCACCGTAGCGCAAACTGGTATTGGTGCGTTGAGGTGATCAACCACCAGTGAACATTGTGGCCGATTGCTGATGAATACATCTAAACGATTCAATGTACCGTTTTTAGCTGTTACTTTTGGCGCTCTTGTTTTTGCCTCCTTCATTTTCCTTACTCGCACACCCGCACAAGCGGCTGGTATATCTGTCGGTACTCCACCACAAAAGCCAACTGGCGAAGGCATCGTATCGCCGGCCCTTTCCATCACCGACACAGTCATTGCACGTGTCGATAACTTGATGGCGCCAGCCGGCAAAGCACCGGCAAGTGGGCAATTGCCACCGGGTACAAGTCTATCCGCAGTAGCTGTGGCAGGCAGGGTGGTGACCGTAGTACTGAACCTGCCCGCAGCCGTCCTGTTCAATCCGACCAACGTTGTCGATAGCGATGGCGTGAATCGGGCGGTGGTGCAGAGTCTGTATGGGCTTCCGATTTCTGTGTTTCATGTGTACACCACAGACCCGCGCGACCCATCTGCCGCCCCGAGACCTGTAAGTGCTTATGTGCGCTTGAGGCCAAT
>JAJYKL010000034.1 GCA_021788625.1 Chloroflexota bacterium | reverse complement strand
TGGGCAGGCCAAACTGCCGCGCCAGCTCGCGCACCTGCGGCTTGGTGTAGATACCGCAGGGAAACAGGGCGCGAGCCAGGTCGCGCTGCCCCAGCACATGCAGCACGTACGACTGGTCCTTCTTTTCGTCGATACCTTTTAGCAGCTTGTAGCGAGGGAGAACAGAGATTAGAGATTGGAGATTACCGACTGGCTCCTGGTCTTTGTTCCTTTCATAACCAGCCTGTCGAATCATTGGTCCCTGGTCGTTGGCCTGTGGTCCGCGGTCAGCAGCCTGCGGACTGTCGTCCGTCGCGACACGCGCGTAATGCCCCGTCGCCAGGTAGTCCGCCCCGAGCGCGACAGCTCGTTGCATCAAGAAGCCGAAGCGAATCGAGCGATTGCAGGCAAAACAGGGGTTGGGTGTGGTGTTGTGCGCGTATGCATCAATCCAGGTATCCACCACCTTCTGCTTGAATACACTCTCAGCGGGAATGTCGTAGAAGCGAATGCCCAGTTGCCTGGCGATCATGCGGGCATCAGCCACTGCTTCGGGTGCGCAGCAGCGGTTTGTGCGATGCTCGCCTTGACCCGCAGGATCAGCCCACAACCGCAGCATGATACCGATCACTTCGTAGCCCTGCTGCACCAGCAATGCAGCCGCCACCGACGAGTCCACCCCACCCGACATGGCCACCACCACCCTGGCTTTGGTATGCGCGAGGGGCGATGAACGATGGGCCCTCGACAGCGAGCTTGAATCAGCGCCCCCCGCCGCTGTCGCATCCTCAGGATCAGGTGACCGGCTCATTTCCCGTTCCATCCGCTCACATCGCACGCAACCGTTCGCTCAAACGGCCGTCTTCAAGGTATAGCCAACAAATGTCCACCTAGAAGTCAGCGCTTGCCTTCCGAACCTGCTCGACGCACCGGGGGAGGGTATCGATCACATAGTCGATCTCTTCCTCTGTGGTGTGGTAGCCCAACGAGATGCGCAGGCCTCCCAGTGACCATTGACGTGGAATGCCCATAGCCACCAGCACGGGCGAAGGCTCCGGGTCACCACTGGTGCAGGCTGACCCGGTGCTAACCGCGATGCCCTCCACGTCCAAAGCCATCAATAGAGTCTCACCGTCAACGCCTTTGAAAACGAAGCTGGCATGGTGCGGCAGACGATCGGACGGATGACCACTTACACGTACATCAGGCACGTTGGCCGTAATGCCCGCTATTAGCTTGTCGCGTAACAGCCGCAATCGCGCGGCCTGGCCATATCGCTCGGCAGAGATGTACTTGATCGCTTCAGCCGTTGCGACTGCTCCCGCCACGTTCACCGTGCCAGGCCGGCGTCCACGCTCGTGGCCGCCGCCGGTGAGGGTCGGTATGAAGGGAGTGCCATCACGCAAGTACAGCACGCCTGCGCCTTTTGGTCCGTAGAATTTGTGCGAGGAGAGTGCCATCAGGTCCACATTCAACTCGTCGACATTGATCGGCAGGTAAGCCGGGCACTGCACCGCGTCGCTATGAAACGGGACTCCATGCTCATGGCAAACAAGACCGATTTCCTTCACCGGCTGGAGGGTGCCGACTTCATTGTTGGCCAGCATCACACTCACCAGTATGGTGTCGGAGCGGATGCCGCGCCGGACATCGTCCGGGTCCACGCGCCCGCAACCATCAACGGGCAGTAGCTCCACATCAAAATCGAACAACTCGTGCAGTTGCTGTAGCGTGCCCTCCACGGCGTGATGCTCCACCGGTGTGGTTAGGATGTGGTTGCCCTTGCCGCGTTGACGGGCTTCGAAAGCCACGCCGCGCAGGGCCAGGTTATCAGACTCCGTGCCACAGCCGGTGAACACGATCTCATTCGCCCGTGCGCCGAGAGCGCAACCGACCACGCTATGTGCCTCGTCCAGAGCAGCCGCCGCATCACGACCGTAGGTGTGAAGCGAGGCGGCGTTGCCAAAGGTCTGGCTAAAGTAGGGCTGCATGGCATGCAGCACCTGCGGTGCGACAGGCGTCGTCGCCGAATAGTCCAGGTAAACTCCTTCTCGTCTCGGATCCATGGCACAGTATTGTACGCACCTGCCTGAGTGTATGCTGAACACCAGGAAAGCCAAATTTCGATGTTATGGATCCCGTACGCTGCATCGGGCTCCTTTATAATTATATTTTCGTACTACGGACAAGACTGGGGAGCACAGAAGGATCAACGCATGACGTCAGGGTTATTCGTACGATGGGACCAGCAGATGCTGGCGAGAGTCGCCAGCCTGGTCTTTGCCGCGCTCGTGGTGGCATCATGCAACGCCAATACCACGTCTGCGCCGCAGCGCACCGCCAGCGTAACGCGAGGGTCCATTTACGCGAGCGTAAATGCCATTGGTAACATCATGGCCGAGGCTGAGGTGAAACTCAGTTTCGAACAACCAGGAGTGGTGTCGCAGGTGAGTGTTAAGGCCGGCGATGCGGTCAAGAAAGGCCAGGAACTCGCCCGGCTTGATACGCATGACCTGGAGCTGGCACTGGAGCTGGCGCGCACCGCACTGGTGACGGCTGACGCCAATTACAGCCGTACCATCGAAGGGCCCAACCAGGCCGATATCGATGCAGCGCAAGCCTCCTTGAACGCCGCCTATTCCCAGTACGAAATACTCAAAGCCGGTCCGCAACCTGGCGACATTGCCAATGCGCAGGTTGCCTACCTGAACGCGCAAATCAGTTTACAACAGGCACAGAATGCGTACGCCGCCGCCAACCGGCGCAACCCGGCCGGCATTAATGGCAGCATGGAAGCCCTGGCACTGGAACAAGCCACCAATGCCTATAACCTGGCTAAGGCCCGCTACGACAAGGCCTCTGAGGGTGCCGATGGGGCGCAGATCAGTGCCGCGCTCCAGCAGATTGCAACCGCCAAAGCCACCCTGAGCAAACTGAAAGAGCCACCGAAACCATACGATGTGGAGCAGGCACAGCAACAGCAAAAACAGGCACAACTGCAGGTGGAACAAGCTTCGCTTAACCTGGCGCGAGCAATCCTGACAGCACCCCGGGACGGTATCATCAGTGACATTGCAGTGGACGCGGGCGAAATGGTTGGCACGCAACCGGTGATGACACTCATGGACCTCTCAACGCTGCACGTCGACATCACAGTGGACGAGATTGACGTCGCCAGGATAAAACCAGGCCTGCCGGTGCTCATCTCACTCGACGCCCTGCCCGATACGCAACTACGCGGTGTGGTGGATCGCATTGCACCCACTTCGTCCACCCTCAACGGGGTTGTCTCCTATCTGGTGCGGGTCGTGCTGGACCAGACTGGCACACCGCTCAAAGCTGGTATGACCGCCAGCGCCGCAGTGATATTGGAACAGCACGCCAACACACTGATTGTGCCGAACTGGGCGGTACGCTACGACAAACACAGTGGCAAGTCGTACCTGACCGTGCCGGTGGCAGGAACCAAGACCAGCAAGGAAGTGGAAGTGCAGACGGGATTGCGTAATGAGACATCCACGGAGATCGTATCGGGCGTCAGCGACGGCCAGGTGATTATGGCTCCACAATCGAGCTTCCTCAGCCAGCTGACCCAATAGGAACACGTATGGCAGCCCCAGACAGGCAAGACAGGTTGGCCAGAGTGGACGGACACACGCTGGTTATCGACGCACGGGACTTGACTAAAACTTATCAGATGGGCGAGATCGAGGTGCACGCACTACGTGACGCCACACTACAGGTTCATGCCGGTGAGTTTGCGGCCATCATGGGCCCATCGGGGTCGGGGAAGTCCACGCTAATGAATATCCTGGGCTGCCTGGATCAGGCCACCACGGGTACGTACCTGCTTGATGGTGTGGACGTGAATCGGCTCAAAGACAACCAACTATCTGCTATCCGTAACCGCAAGATTGGTTTTGTGTTCCAGTCCTTCAACCTGCTGCGCCGCACTTCGGCCATCGAGAATGTGGAACTGCCACTGATCTACGCCGGTGTAGTGGGGCGCCAGCGATATGAACGCGCCAGGCACGCCCTGGAAGCAGTAGGCCTGGGCGATCGGATACACCACCATGCCAACGAGTTATCTGGTGGTCAGCAGCAACGCGTGGCCATCGCTCGTGCGCTGGCGTCACAACCATCGCTGATCCTGGCCGACGAACCGACCGGCAATCTGGACTCGGTCTCGGGCGAGGAAATCATGGGTCTATTCCAAAGCCTGAACGAGCAGAGCGGCATCACAGTGATCATCGTGACCCACGATTTGCGAATTGCCATGCACACACGGCGCATCATCCGCATTGCCGATGGTGTAATCACGGGAGACGAACCTGTGCTCGAACAAATAGTCGCCAGCCATGAACCCCTGACGAAGTCAGTGGTGGGGGATAAGGCGCAGGCCGCCGGATAGGACGAATAGCATGTACCTGCTCGATGTGGCCCGTCTGGCATGGCGTACGCTGCTGGCAAACAAACTGCGCGCAACACTCACCATGCTGGGTATCAGCATCGGCGTAGGCGCGGTGATCGCCTTGCTGGCCGTGGGAGCAGGCGTTCAAAGCTACATCACTCAACAGTTCTCCAGCGCCGGCACGAACCTGATCGTCATCATCCCGGGTCATATCCAGCAGGCCGGCGGCAACGCCTTTGGCCCTCAGGCTCCCCTCAGCATGGCGGACTATCGCGCGGTGGAAGCTGACACGCCGTTCCTGGTGAATACCTCAGCCAGTTACGGCCAGGCAGCTAACCTGACGTTCGAGTCGAACACTACGCAGGTGAATGTGAACGGAGTGACGCCCAGCTTTAAGGACGTACGCAACTGGAATGTACGCCTGGGCCGCTTCATTGACGACTCCGACAATGGGGGGCGCTCGCGCGTAGTGGTTCTGGGGCAAACCACCACAAATGATCTGTTCGCCGGCGATGATCCGCTGGATAAGGTGATCAAGATCAACAACATCCCCTTCCGAGTCATCGGCGTGATGGAGGCGAAGGGATCTACCTTCCTGGGCGACCAGGACGCTGTAGCCTTCATTCCACTCAGCACCGCACAGGAGCGGTTGTTTCAGAAGAGTGCGTTAACCGCTAATGGAGACCGGCGCGTGTCGAACATATTACTTCAAGTAACGGACGATGGCGCCCGACCGGTCGTCGAAGCCTCGGTCAAGGACCTGCTCCATGAACGCCACCATCTTGCCGCCGACGCGGAAGACGACTTCTCAGTGGTGAGCCAGGCGGAGCTGATCCGCACCTTCAGCGATGTAACCAGCGTATTGACCACCTTCCTGGGCGCCATTGCTGCCATTTCACTGCTGGTGGGCGGAGTCGGCATTATGAACATCATGCTGGTGAGTGTTACCGAGCGCACCCGCGAGATTGGTTTGCGAAAGGCCGTGGGTGCCACGTCGCGCGCCATCCTGAGCCAATTTCTAACAGAAGCCATCTTTCTATCACTCCTGGGAGGAGCCATCGGGATCGCCATCGGCATCGGTGGGGCTTACGCCATCTCACTCATCGCGTCTGGCTTTACGCCGGTCGTAAAATCCAGTGCCATCGTCCTGGCGGTAGGCTTCTCCTTCGTGGTGGGGCTCTTCTTCGGCATCTATCCGGCCCGTCGTGCGGCCCGGCTCAACCCGATCGATGCATTGAGGTATGAGTAAAAGCAGGCAATCAATAAGCAGCATGAAACAGAAGGCCGGAGAATCGGTGGACAGATCTGTCAACTGGAGACAGGAACGTGTTTAGGGAAAACCTGCGTGTCGCAGTGCGTGCGCTGGCGTCAAACAAGCTTCGTAGCATCCTGACGACGCTGGGTATCATTATCGGCGTCGCCACCGTGATTTCTCTTGTCGCCATGGGCAATGGCGTGCAGCAGTACATCGACCAACAGTTCGAAGCGCAGGGGGCCAATCTGGTCTATATCTTCCCCGCGCGTATCGACCTGCGCGGCGGTGCGAATCGCTCCGGTTTCATAGGCGGCCCACCCGGTGCTCAATCAGGTGTCGCGGCATCGTTAACGATGGGTGATGTGCAGGCACTGAATGATCGCACGCTGGTACCCGATGCGTCCGTCGTCGTGCCCGTCGCCAGTGGTGGCGCGCGCGCCTATGCCGGAGGGCATAAGTACCTGGCTTCCGTGCAAGGCACTGCGCCCGACTATCGCCTGTTGAATGACTGGAATACCGTCTACGGTGACTGGTTCAACGATACCGACTACACCGGACATGCCCGCGTGGCTCTGCTGGGCAGTCGTGCCTACAGCAAGCTTTACCCTCTCGGCGGGGATCCCATCGGCGAGGAATTGCGGCTGAATGACGTGCCATTCAAGATTGTGGGCGTGCTCCGGCAGCGCAGTGCCGGACAGGCGACCAGTAACGACGACGTGGTCTTCATTCCACTCACCACTGCGCGCGCCCGGTTATTTCCATCGCGCAATGCCAAAGGTCAGGTTCTGGCAGGCATCATCGTTGTTCAAGCCACAAGCAAAGAACGCACCAATGCCGTCGTACAGGAGGTCACGCACGTACTGAGACAACGCCACTCGATCACCTTCCAGAATGACGACGACTTTTCGGTGGCGACGCAATCAGATTTACAGAACACCGTCGCATCGATTACAGGAGTGCTGACCGTTTTCCTGGCCGCCATTGCCGCCATCTCATTGCTGGTGGGTGGCATCGGAATTATGAACATCATGCTGGTCAGTGTCACGGAACGAACTCACGAAATTGGCCTGCGTAAAGCGGTCGGTGCAAAGCCGGGAGTGATCCTGGTGCAGTTCCTGCTGGAAGCCGTGATGCTGGCACTCCTGGGCGGACTGGTAGGAATCGCAGTGGGTTGGGCCATGGCCAGTGTGGTAGTCGTGATCTCCCACAACCAGTTCCAGGCAGTGATTACGCCGCAGGCCGTACTGCTCGCCGTGGGCTTCTCCGGACTGGTAGGCATTGTCTTCGGCGTCTATCCAGCCGCCCGCGCGGCACGCCTCCGTCCTATTGAAGCGCTGCGCTTCGAGTGACAGCCAAAAAGAGCTGAGATGAAAGGGGCCATGTTGAGTGTGAAAACACTCCACGTCGCACACCGACGATCTGGCCACCGGTTCTGCAGCCGGAATCTATAACCCTGTAATCTGGAAGCTCTGGCCAAGGATTGTAAAAATGGCGGGTGCACCACCGGCAGGACGGGCGAAGGTAAGCTGGAAAGCCAGTGTCTCACCAGGTGTGATGCTCCACGGGAAAGCCGGCAGGCTGGAGTTCAGCGCACTCAGATTGGCTCCACTGGATAGCGAGACATCGCGTAACGAGACAGGCAGGAACTTATCGGTCAGGTTCCGGACGGTGCCCACAATGCGCAACTCGTTTCCCTCCGGCGAGATGCTCACATTCAGCAACTGTACGTCCGCCACAGGCGCCGTGGTCGGAGCCGCGGTAGGTTGCAGAATTAAGGGCTCATAGGGAATACTGACGCGCGCCTGATAGGGGCTGCCCGTCTCGGTAGCGAAGTCCCATTCCAGCCTGGGGCCAGGCATGCTGGACGGCACCTCATAACCTGCCGTGGCCGTTAACGTTTCTCCCGGGGCGAGAGCGCCCTGGGTCCAGCCCGCACCACCCACCGCGAAAGACCCCTGGGAGGATAGCGGGTAACGCTTACCCGCTGCGTCAATCAACACCGCTGTAAACTGGCTGGCGTCCAGATGGTGCGTGATCAGGCTGGTCACCCGGATATTCACCTGAAAGTAACTGTGATCGGCCTGTAACCCTACTGAAGATCCCGGCAGGAGACGAGTATTTAGTGCTGTCACCTGCACGTCGCCCAGATTGATCGGTACACCGATGGGTGCAAGTGAATTGGGTGTGCCTTCGTCGGTGTACTGCGCGATGACCATCTGTCGTCGGTCGCCACTTTCGCCAAGCAATACCAGGGTCAGTTGAGGCGACGACTGAGCCATGAGTGGCGCCAGTTGATCAGATTTCACTGTCTCAGTCTGCGTTACGCGGTAGCGCAGCGTACCGACGGAAGTGTCCAGGATGAGCAAATCATTCGGCTGGAGGCTTTTGATGATTGCACGATTGGCATCAGTGGACGGCAGGCCCATGACGTAGTTAATCAAGGTACCTACCACCCAGTAAGCCGTCTTTGATGCATTGCGGTCGTAGAGCCAGACGCCTTTTGAGTCAGGGCGCGTTGCCACAACGTTGTAGACTGTGTTACCAATGGTCAGGCGATCTGGCACACTGGGTGGGATGGGCGTGTTGTTCACCGCGATGACGAGTGAAGCGCTGATGGGATGAGTCGACTCAGCAACGGTGGTGTTTTGCACTGGACCCGGCGTGGGTTGGTTCATGACCAGGGCAAATGTCAAGATAGCGCACGCCAATACACATACACTCACCACGGCCACCAGGCTTATTATGATGAGGGGCCGGCTGCCTGGTTCTTGCCACAGGCTCCCAAGCGGGCCCCGCAGTGCATCTGCCAGGGGCTTCAGCGTGCTTCCCAGGGTCTGCCTCTGGCGGGCAGCAGGCTTTAGTTCATCGCTCTCCCACTTACCCGCCGGTCCGGGCTGGTCTGGTAACTGCCAATCGTCCGGCGGATTATTGGCCGGTTCGGGAGGCGGTGGTGGGTTCGATGCCATATCCGCAAGTTTAACGCATAATGGCGCCTTCTATCCGCCCCCTCCCCCAGTACCCTGGATTCCACCTTCAGTCATCTTGCGGGCGTCCAGAAGTTTCTCAGCCTCTTCGGCGTTCAGGAAGCCTTTCTCCACCACTACTTCCTTGATGGGACGGTTCGTGGCCATAGCCTCTTTGGCCACGGCTGCGCCGTTCAGGTAGCCAATCACCGGGTTCAAGGCAGTGACCAGGATGGCGTTCTTCGCGAGCCACCCGGTCGCCTTCTCGCGGTTGGCTTTCACGCCGATTACACACCGGGTGGTAAAGGCATTGATCGCACCGATCATCACATGCATCATTTCGAACAGGTTGTGCGCGATGATGGGCATCATTACATTCAGTTCGAGCTGCCCCGCTTGCGCAGCCATCAGCACCGTCTGGTCGTTGCCAATCACATGGAAACAGGTCATGTCCAGCATCTCGGCCATCACGGGGTTCACCTTACCCGGCATGATCGACGAACCTGGCTGCACGGCTGGCAGGCGAATCTCATCCAACCCTGTTGAGGGACCGGAACTGAGCAGGCGGAAGTCATTGGCAATTCGGATGAGAGTGATGGCCAGCGTACGGATACTGGCACTGAAGTCGGCCATATCGGCCATGGACTGCATGCTCTCGAACAGGTTGTCAGACTTCTGCAGCGGTTGACCCAGCAACTCACTCAGACGCGCCACCATACGTGCGTGATATTCCGGGTGGGCGTTCAGTCCCGTTCCGGTGGCTGTCCCTCCAATCGGCATGCGGCGCAGGTTGTCGGCCGCGCTGGAAATGCGTCCGGCGTCGCGTGCCACCGCCCTGGCGTAGCCGCTGAACTCCTGTCCCAGCCGTACCGGGACGGCGTCTTGCAGGTGTGTGCGACCCGACTTGATCACGTCGTCAAACTCGACCGCCTTCTGGGCCAACGCAGAAGACAGGCTTCGAACCGCCTCCAGCAGCTGCGGTAGGCGCCACAGGCAACCCAGGCGGATGGCGGTGGGGATGGTGTCGTTAGTGGACTGCGCCATATTTACGTGGTCGTTGGGGCTGACCGGCTTCTTGTCCGCGTTGAGCGGAACGCCCAGCAGTTCGCTGGCGCGGTTGGCAATGACTTCATTGATGTTCATATTGTGGCTGGTGCCCGCACCGGCCTGAAATGGATCCACTACAAATTGGTCGGCCAGGCCTCCCTCGCGCACCTCCTGCGAAGCAGTGATGATGGCATCAGCCAGTTTCGGATCCAGCAGACCCAGGTCGCGGTTCACCTCAGCAGCAGCCCTCTTGATGGTCGCCATGCTCCAAACAAACGCGGGATACGGGTGCATGCCACTGATCGGGAAGTTCAGCACCGCCCGTTGAGTCTGTGCACCGTAATAGGCACCTGCAGGTACTTGCATCTCGCCAAGTGAATCTTTTTCAATCCGCATATCCATCGCAATCTCCTTAATCCGTATGGAATCACTTCATACCTGGATGAGACATCCCTTCCTTCTACAAGCGAGTATATTCCGGGTTGGTGAGCACACCGGTCTGGGGTGTTCAGGATATGGCACGGCGGTTAGTCGCGGTGCTTACCCATCCCGTACACGTCATCTTCGATACATCATCAACTCACTTGGCTTGCGTCACGGCCTCTTCACCACTTGTGTTCACGGCTTTATGATCTGTTTCGTGCTTCTGGGTGAGCTGATGCAATGCAATAGGCGCGAGTGACAGCAAAATGACCACAACCAGCGCCATCTCCAGGTTATTCTTCACAAAGGGAATGTTTCCGAAGCCGTAGCCGATCAGCGTGATAGTCACCGTCCAAAGTCCCCCACCGATCAGGTTAAAGAAGAAGAAGTGTGAATACTGCATGTCCACCGCGCCCGCCACAATCGGCGCGAAGGTGCGTACGAAGGGCATAAAACGAGCCAGAATGATGGTGACACCACCATGCCGTTCATAGAATTCGTGCGCCTGCCGTAGATATTTGGGCTTGAAAAAGCGGGATTCCTCACGCCGGAAGATGCGCGAACCTGTCTTGTTGCCAAACCAGTAGCCCACATTATCGCCCAGTACAGCGGCAGCCAGGAGCAGCGGAATGAGCAGCCACAGGTTAAACGGGCTGGGCTCCAGCGCTGAGAGCGCCCCTGCAGTCACCAGCAAGCTGTCGCCTGGCAGGAAAAACCCGAAGAACAGACCGCTCTCGGCGAAGATGACAAAGCACACGACGGCATAGGCCAGGAAGGGAAATGGTCCCTGGCTGATGGTTGTTAGTATGCGTTCAATAAACTCAATCATCTAGATATCTTTGTCGTTCACGCTTGACTATTAACGATTACGCCAGCGACCCACAGGAACCCCCAAACGTGGATCGACAACTGACAATACGATCAGGCTGTGCCAAACTGCCGGTCTCCGGCATCACCCAGACCGGGCACAATGTATCCGATCTCGTTTAAGTGGTCGTCCACGGCAGCCAGGTGGATAGGGACATCGGGATGAGCGTCATGCAAACGCTTCACGCCTTCGGGAGCTCCGATTAGGCCAACAAACTTGATCTGCTGAGCCCCCCAGCGTTTCAGAATGTCCACAGTCGCAGTGGCGCTGCCACCTGTGGCCAGCATCGGGTCCAGCACCAGGCAGACCTGCACGGTTGGATTGACGGGTAACTTGTTGTAATACTCAACCGGTCGCAGTGTGCGTTCGTCACGATACAGACCGATATGCCACACCTCAGCGTAAGGGAGCATTTCCAGCGCCCCGTCCACCATGCCCAGTCCGGCGCGCAAAATTGGAATGAGCCCCAGGTTATCGCGCAGTTTATGACAGGTTGCCACACCCATGGGAGTGGTCACCTGGATCTCAGTGGTCGGTAGGTCGGCAGTGGCCTCGGCCACCATGAGAATCGCCAACTCGCGCACAACTTCGCGAAACTTTTTAGGTTCTGTCTTTTGGTTGCGTAAGAGTGCCAGTTTATGCTGCACCAGTGGATGCGTTGACACGTGGAGTAGTGACATTTACGGCGATTCTACCAAACCATCTGTAGTGGGGAGTTTACTCCTTTCGCACCTCTCATCCTAAATGGTATTTTCGTCATGCGCCACAGAATAGAGTAGCATCTCCAATCCCCACAGCACCTATGCGTTGCAAGTTTACCAAGGCACCTTCTACCATGAGTCGCTTATCAACGGATGGGCGGCTGCGTTACGGTTAGTGGTGCGCATGCCAGTGCCATGCACTTCACCGGCGCGCGTTTCGCCCGGCCTACCTGCGAAGGTTTGCCTTAATGAGATAACATTGCATTAATATCAAATGACTATGGATCATTACCCCGTCGAAATCGCTGGTGTGCATCGTGAGTTGCGATTAATGGAAGTGGCTCCAGGTGTGCGTATCGCCGTGCTGAACATCCTGGGCGACACAGAATTAACCCAGGCTGCCGCCCAGGCTCTGGCCAGCCAATTGCCTTCTACGGCCGACTTCCTGGTCACGGCCGAAGCGAAGAGCATACCGCTGGCTTACGCCATGTCGGTAGTAAGCGGTCTGCCCTATATCGTGCTACGCAAGTCGTACAAACCCTACATGGGCGACGCCCTGTCAGCGGAGACACTCTCCATCACCACCAACAAGCCGCAGATGCTCTACTTGGATGAAAAGGACCGCCTGGCTATCCAAGGCAAGCACGTCGTGTTACTGGATGACGTGATCAGCACGGGCAGCACATTGCAGGGTATGCGGTTGATCGTACAGAAGGCCGGCGCGGAGGTGATAGCCGAGGCGGCGATCTTCACAGAAGGTGACCGCGCCAAGTGGTCCGGAGTGCTTTCACTTGGCCATCTACCTGTCTTTATATCTCAGAGCTGACACGCACCAACCGGCCTGCTGAAACCGCCAGGGTCACGGGCAACGAACCTATCGGCCAGTCCCATTGCCGAATATAAACGGCAGCGTAACCATGCCAGAAAAGGCCAGGACCAGGCACATGACGGCGACACAGGCGATGATGATATTCACTGCACCAATGATGATCCCAGCCAGGGCTAAGCCGTCACCACCTTGCCCGTGATCACTGGCACGGATTTGGTTGCGTGCCACTATTCCGGCTATGACGCCGACGATCCCGCCGATACCAAATAACCCCAACCAGGAGAGAATGCTGGAAACCAGGCTGACAATGGCCCAAAGATTCGTCTCCTGCACAGGGGCACTGGCAAAGTAGCCATAGTTTGGTGGGGGGATTTGCCCGTTCGGCATTGGCGGAGGTGGAGGCATGTTGTTGGCAGGACTGCCTGGCAGATCTTCCGGAGGAGTCACTGCTGCGGGTGGCGTCTCGGGTGGCACCGGTTCTGCCGGTGCCGCAGGCAGCTCAGCCGATGATCCAGACGACGCAGGCGGGACGCTGGATCCGGATTGCGATATCGGTGGAGTCTCACCTGGCGGGTTGGTATCTGGCGTGCTGGTCTGGTTTTGATCTTCCATAATCCTTCCTCCTCGTATGATCTTACTCTTATTACGCGACAAGCAGTGTTAAGATGTCAGGTCAATACACCTGCCGGGAGCGGATCGTGCCAGGTAGAGCGGCCAGTTTGCCAGCCAGACCCGTCCCCTTATCGTCCGCTACGTCAATCAACGCATAGCCGATATCACCGCGCGTCTCCAGGTGCTGTCCGGTGATATTCACACTATTCCTGGCAAACAAATCATTAATATGCGCCAGCATACCTGGTACATTTTCATGAATATGCGCAAAGCGGTGTGCACCTTTGCGTCCACCAGGCTGAATCACCGGCATGTTGACGCTGGCTGACGTGTCGCCGTTCTGTAGATAGGCCAGCACGCGCGAGGCGACGAACCTTCCGATGTTCTGTTGTGCCTCTTCCGTGGAACCACCGACGTGCGGAGTGAGGATCACATTCTCCAGCCCCTGCAGCGGTGAACGGAATGACTCAGAGTTACTGGACGGCTCTTTGGGAAAGACATCCACTGCCGCGCCGCTCAGCCGGTGCGTGGTCAGCGCCCGCGCCAGCGCCTCCACGTCCACTACCGAACCACGCGACAGATTCATGAAGATGGCACCCTCCTTCATCAGGGCAAACTGTGCCTCACCGAAAAACCCGCTATTGGCTTGACGACCATCCACGTGCAACGTAACGATGTCAGACAGGGACAGCAGCTCTTCAAACGACACCTTGCGTGCGTTGCCCAGCGACAGCTTTTCCGAAACGTCATAGTAGAGCACCTCCATTCCCAGGCCTTCCGCCAGCACGGAGAGCTGTGAACCGATGTTGCCATACCCGATGATGCCCAACCGTTTTCCGCGGATCTCGCGGCACCCTTCAGACGACTTGTGCCAGCTGCCCGCGTGCAGGGCTGCGCTTCGATCCGACACTTTTCGCAACAGCATGATCATCTCGCCCAGCGCCAGTTCCACCACACTGCGGGTATTACTGTACGGTGCATTGAATACCGCCACCCCTCTACGAGCGCACAGGTTCAGATCGATATGCTCTGTGCCAATGCAAAACGCGCCGATGATCAGCAAGTCCGGTGCAGCGTTCAGAATAGCTTCGCTTACGCGGGTACGGGAGCGGACACACAACACAGTCGCGTCGGCTACGCGGCTCAGCAGTTCATCTCCGGTGGGGCTATGTCTGGACTGCGCAATGTCCAGTCCGGCGTCGAGAAACGCGGCGGCCGCATCGCGATGGATGTTTTCGAGAAGTAGTGCCTTCATGGTGTACTCCGATAGGGGCATAGTGTATCGCGAGTTGGCGCACCCTGGGGTAAATCAGAAAACCACGCGAAGTACCAAACTTCGTTATACTTGCGCTGGCATCAGCCTGCTAGCTGGTGCTTGCGGGGTACGGTTGGCGGTTGGTCCGCACCGGCTCCGAGTTCGTCTGCTGTCGCTTTCGCGGCAGCGTTGATTGCGTATTGTGGAGGTATTCTGTGTTGCGCTTCGCGTACAGCACGATCAACTGGGGCGACACCTGTGACCTGCCCTTGACCTTCGCTGAGATTCAACAGGCCGGCTGGAAGGCTACGGAGCTTTTCGCCCACACCCTGGATTGGCTCGGCACACCCAGCCACTTGAAGACCGTCATGAACGGTCTCATCCCGGCCACCCTCTTTGGCTCGGTGGACCTGCCCGTAAGTGAGCGGCAGCGTACCGTGCACCAGCATCGTATCGAATTTGCGGCCGAACTCGGAGCAGAGGACTATGGGCTGGTGGGTGGTGGGAGACTTCGACAACGCGCTCCCTCAGCCTCAGATATACATGACCTGGCGCATCTGTGCGAAAGCCTGGCCTCATACGGTGCAACGATGGGCGTGACGGTAGCCTACCATCCCCATACGGGTTGTACGGTGGAGACCGAAGCCGAGATCGATGCGCTGATGAACGAGACGCAGGCACTCACACTGTGCCTGGATGTTTCGCACATCGCTGTTGTGGGCGAAGATCCCGTGTCGCACTTGCGCAAGTACCGCACACGACTTGGCTATGTTCACTTGAAGGATTGGACCGCTGGAGCTTTTACCGAGCTGGGCCGCGGCACCCTGGGCATTGACTTCCCCGCCATTCTGCGCGAGCTGGAAGCACAGCACTTTAACAAGTGGGTCGTCGTCGAGCAAAGTCGCAGCGATGTCTCTCCCCTTCGTAGCGCCCAGACCAATGCAGACTATCTGCGCGGCATAGGTTATTCAATTGCCTAACCTTGATTTCCATGTGCTTTACGCACTGGGGTTCATAAAACGATTATGACTCTAACACTAGGAATCTGCGGCACGGGGGGGATGGGCCAGCGGCACATCCGCGGGCTGGGACGGCTGCATCAGGTGGGCCGGCTGCGCTTCGAGCTGGCCGGAATCTGCGATCTGCTCCCCCAGAATGCGCAGCGAGCGGCCGACCTGGCCATGGATCTACTGGGCCACCGTCCCCGCATCTATGAATCGTTTGCAGCGATGCGGCAGGGCATCGGTCAACTGGATGCCGTTTTACTCACCACCTCACCTGATACGCATGCCAACCTGGGCGTGACGGCACTGCAAGCCGGTGTGAATGTGATGGTGGAAAAGCCCATCACACTCACGGTCCGCCAGGGGCAGCGTCTGGTCCGCGCGGCTGCAGAAACCGGACGATGGCTGGCTGTAGCTGAAAACTATCGCCGTGATCCAATCAATCGGTTGGCGCACGCCCTATTGGAAACAGGAGTGCTGGGCAGGCTGTTCCTGGCCATGCAGTCATCCAGCGGAGGAGGCGAGAACGTCATCATCACTCCCTGGCGGCACCTGCGCGCCTCATGCGGTATCGGCATCGATATGGGCGTGCATTATGCCGATATCCTGGAGTACCTGCTCGGGCCTGTAGATTCGGTCATGGGTATGGGCATGGTTGTGGACCGTGAACGGAAGGACCGCGATGGAACACTCTACCCGGCCGATGCTGAGGACCTGACGGCAGGGGTAATGCGGTTCCAGAGCGGAGCGATCGCGAGCTGGCTGCTTAGCATGGCCGGGCGTGGCGCCGGGCACTTCACTCGCACGATCTATGGTACGGGCGGCTCACTGGGCATCCCTGGCGATCGAACAGGCCATCCCCTGCAACTGACCTTGCGGCGCGAGGGGAAAGACACCTCATTCACGCCGGAGCAGGTGCTGGAGCTGGTGCCCTCGTTTCACCTGGAACCGACCACCGCCGCACTCTTTGGTGGTGAACGGCTTGCGCACTACACGATGCCGTGGGCTGACATCGACGCAGGCCTGCTGGCGATTGAACACGATGACTTCGCCTCGGCCATCCTGGAGGGGCGGTCACCCGAAGTGTCGGGACAGCAGGGATTGCGTGCGTTGGCACTCGCCTATAGCTTCCTTGAGTCGGAGCGACTGGGACGTGCCGTACACATGAGCGAGTTACTCAATAGCTCAGCATCGGTTTATCAGGATGAGTTGGAACCAGCAGATTAATACGGCTATGGATTCATTTGATGTTGTGGTGTGGGATTCCGTCGGGAACGTGTTATGGGGTGTACGACCGTGGGAGAAGTGGGGACCGACCTCTCAGGAGCGCTTGCTGGCCGAGGACCCCGATGCGCGCGCGCACGCACCGAGCTTCCAGGAGATTTTTGCCGGATACGATGCGCATCTGCACCGGGTGAAAGACGCAAGCGAGCTGGACCAGCTCATCGAAACAGCAGACTTCCTGGTGGCGCATAAAGTCGCCGTGCCACCCGAGGTGCTGCGGCGCGGAAGGAAATTGCGCCTGGTGCAGCACCTGGGGCTGGACTATCGAGGTATCCCGATGGACGTGGCGCGCGAGCTGGGTGTGCCCGTTGCGGCCACACCGCTGGTGAACTACCTGGCGGTGGCTGAACATGCCTGGGCATTAATCCTGAACCATCTGAAGGTCATGCCTGCGCAGCGAGCCTATATGCAATCGCACCAGTACGCAAGCCACCAGTGGGGACCGCCACCCGGCATCAAGTTAGTACGTGACCAGACACTCGGTCTGGTGGGCTTTGGTGAAATTGCGCGACCCATGGCTCGCATCGCACGAGCCTTTGGCATGCCCGTGCTCTACTGGGATGCCTTGCGCTTTGAGGAGCTGGAGGAATCGTACGGCGTGACCTACGTGACCTGGGAGCAGCTCTTCCGCCAGGCCGACATCATCAGCGTGCACCTGCCTATAAACGAACATACGCAGGGCATCATCGGCGAGCGCGAGATCGCCTGGATGAAGCCCAACGCGTTATTTGTGAACACCGCCCGCGGAAAACTGGTCAATCAGCCGGCTCTGGTGACGGCCCTGCAGGAGCGGCGGATTGGCGGCGCAGGGTTGGATGTGTTCGATCCAGAACCGTTACATCCCGACGACCCGCTGCTCGCGCTGGCCGAGGACCTGAGCTATCACGTGACGATCACTCCGCATAGCGCCTGGCAAGGCTCGTGGACGCACGTGCGCGATTCGCAGGAAATCTGGTTCAATGTCTTGCGCTGCCTGCGCGGCGAGCCAATCCACTTCCTGGTTTCGTGACGCACCCGCGCACGAATCGACTACATCGAGCCACTGAAGCGGATGCCGTTTACGATGTGGTCTTCGCCCTTGCCCTCGAAGAAATCGGCCACGTTAGCCGCCACCATCTGGCGCATTTTCAGTTGCGCCTCAGGCGAGTAGTAAGCCATGTGCGGCGTGACAATCAGGTTGGGCGCACTGAGTAGCGGTGAGCCGGGTGGGATCGGCTCCGTGGTATGTACGTCGGTTCCCGCTCCTGCGATGATTCCCCGCTGCAAGGCATCCACCAGCGCATCCTGATTCACGACCGGCCCGCGCGCCGTGTTAATCAGGATCGCATTACGCTTCATCAGTGCCATCTCCCTGCTGCCGATCAGGTCGCGTGTATGAGGGGTGAGTGGAACGTGCAGAGACAGCACATCGACCTGTGGCAATAATTCTTCCAGACTGTTGGTGAAGATCACCCGCACCCCGGGCAGTGGTATTGGTTTGAGGTCATAAGCCAGGACGTTCATGCCCAGTGCAGCCGCACGCCAGGCAGCAGCCTTGCCGATGCGTCCGAAGCCGACGATGCCAAAATTGCGACCGATCAGCGTGCGCACTCCGTGGCGATCGTTGATCCAGCCCCCCTGACGTATGTCGCGGTCGTACAGCACGATGCCGCGCGAAAGCGCGAGGGCCAGCGCCAGAGCGTGTTCGGCCACTTCGTCCATGCAGTAGTCCGGTACGTTCATCACCGCCACGCCGCGCGCGGTGCAGGCGTCTACATCGATGGTATCGATCCCCACGCCATACCGGCTGACCACCCGGCACTCGGGCAGGGCGTCGAGGACGCGCGGCGTGATGTGCACTGTCTCCAGGAGCATGCCGCATGCGCTCTGGGCGGCCGCGATAATCTCCTCCGCCGTGTGTGTGTGGTGATACGACACCTCAAACCCGCGTGGTTCCAGTACGGCCCGCTCGACCAGGTCTTCTCCGAAAATCGACTCGAGGATCGCTACATGCCTGCTTGCTTTAGCCATGACCCTATTCTATTAAACTCGGCTCGTTCTTGAGCGATCAGCGCGACCCCAGGGACGATGCTCCGCCCGACAGGTCGTCAAGCTGCTCAACCAGGCAGAGGGCGTGTTCCTCTCCTGCATCAGAACGTCACCGACAGTCCCCCATCAGCCACCAGCACATGACCATTCACGTACGTATTCAAAGGCGACGCCAGCCAGGCAATCGCCTGTGCGATTTCGACCGGCTGCGCGGCACGAGCCAGTGGGATACGCCGCTGTTGCACGTAGAGGGTCTTGAACCACTCCGTGTCCAATTCGCTCTTGCCGTCCACGACCGACATGGGTGTATCTACGAAGCCTGGCGCCACGGAGTTCACCAGGATGTTATAAGGAGCCAGCTCCAACGCCAAAGCACGAGTGAGTTGATCCATGGCTCCTTTGGCTATGTCGTAGTGTGAGGAGCCTTTCTCAGCGCGGTAGGAATGAATCGACGACACATTAACAATCCGACCGCCATGTCCGGCATCAATCATGACACGCGCCGCAGCTCTCGCACAATGGATGGCACTATCCAGATTCACATCCAGTACCTGCCGCCACTCGTCGTACGGGGCTGTGACAAAGTCCGCCGGTCGGGCAATGGCTGCATTGTTCACCAGGATGTCAAGCCTGCCGAAATGAGCCAGTGCTGCATTCACCAGCGCCTGCGCGCCTGCGGGGGTGCTGACATCGGCTGCGACGGCAATGGCACGCCCGCCTTGCAATGCGATGCGTTGCGCGGCTTCTTTACAGATGTGCTCACGCCGGCCATTCACGACGACCGCACCACCGGCCAGGGCAATCAATTCAGCCGTTGCGTAACCAATTCCAGTTCCCGACCCTGAAACGATGGCAACCATGGATGAGAAGTTGATTTCCATAGGCCCTATTGTGGATTGACGGTTCACAATTGACAATCGACAATCTCCACACCATGACATCAACCACCATTTACCCGCTTGAAGCAGTGCGAACCCTCGCTCTATATACGCAGCGGTTGACTGCACCTTTGGGGGCTGAGCCTGCAGTTACGCCAGAGATACTTTATGCCATAGTCGATCATCTGGGGTGTGTGCAGATCGATACGTTGCAGATCGTGCAACGCAGTCAGTACCTGGTGCTATGGAGTCGCCTGGGCGTTTACAACACAGCAGATCTGGACCACATAGCGTATGGCGATACGGGCGTCTCGCGCCGGTTGTTCGAGTATTGGATGCATTCGGCGTGTCTGATCCCCCTCACCGATTTCCGTTACCGCCTGCCCGCCATGAACCGATATCGTCAGCAGGGTAAGTGGTTCCATGGCTGGAAGGATAACCCCGATAACCAGGCGTTGATGAAGGCGGTGCTCGAACGCGTCCAGCGCGAAGGGGCACTGCGCGCGGCGGACTTTGAGCACTCCGGGAAGCGCCAGAGTAAGTGGTGGGACTGGCAACCGGCCAAGCACGCACTGGAGCAACTCTACAACGAGGGGGCGCTCATGATCGCCGGGCGGATGAATTTCCAGCGTGTCTATGATCTGCCCGAACGCGTGCTGCCCGACTGGGTGGATAAGCACCTCCCCTCAGACGTCGAAGCGGAGCAGTTCCTCGTGCAGCGCTCACTGCGGACATTGGGCATTTGTAATCCGGCGCAGGCTGGAGCCATGGTGTACGCCAAGGTGAGTACTGCACGTTCAGTCATGCGCCAGCTTTTCGAGACGGGCGTTGCAGTGGAGGTGCAGACCCGACTGAGCGATGGTGAGTTGTACCCGCTGGTAATCCATCGCGACTGGCTGCCGCAACTGGAGCAGGCTGCCTGCGGGGAATTGAGAGCGGAGCGCACCACTTTCCTCAGTCCGTTCGATAATCTGTTTTGGCCAGCACACCGCGATGAGAAATTCTGGAGCTTTCGGAAATCCCTGGAAGCCTATAAGCCCAAAGATCAACGCCAGTTCGGTTACTTTGAGCTGCCTATTTTGCATAGGGATCGACTGGTAGGCCGCATTGACCCTAAAATGGATCGCCAGACCGGCACACTATTGCTAAAAGCAATCAACCTCGAGCGAGGGATTAAACCCGATGAGGAACTGGTAAGCGGGCTCGTCACAGCTTTACATAGTTTCATGCAGTTCCATAATGCCAGGGACCTGATCATCTCGCGCAGCGCTCCAGTTGGACTCAGGCGGAAATTGTTGACAGCGTTCTAGAACTGTACGATGAAACCGCTGTACACTTCATAGCGTTGATTCTTCATCGTGCGCATAGATTTATATTTGTAGCAGGGAGAGGAGTTCCATGTCGCTTAGTTTACTTATTGGAATCCTGACGACTGTCGTGTCAGGTGTCATGGCAGTGCTGTTGCTAAATCGCTATCGCATACGGGGTGGGATGCACCACCTGATGTGGGGACTCGGTCTGGTACTTTATTTCATTGGCGGGCTTTCAGAAGTACTGCTCGCGTTCGGATGGAACCCTCTGGCCTTCCGCATGTGGTACTGGAGCGGCGCATTGCTGGTTCCACCTGTATTAGGCCAGGGCACACTGCATCTACTGGTGCGCCGGCGTTACGTGGCCTCCATCCTATCGATCATCGTCGGCATCGTGGCCATCGCCAGCCTGGTGTGGATCCTGTCGGTACCGCTGGACGCCAGCAAGTTCACTCCGGGCAATGACATAAGCAAATTCCTCACCGAGAGTTACCGTTACATCCTGCCAGAGTCAACAGTGCGTTTGGTGCTTCCTCCCGTGACAAACAGTTACGGTACGCTGGTGCTGGTGGGTGGGGCCATATACTCGGCCTATCTATTCCTGCGTAAGCAAATCCTGCCCAACCGTGTGCTGGGCAACGTATTCATCGCGCTGGGCGGGTTGTTGCCAGCCACAGGCGGCGCATTGATCAAACTGGCCGAGACTGTCCCTGCCCTGAGCCAGACGGCTTCTGCTTTCAAGTACATCGGTATCCTGGTCGGAGTGATACTGTTATTCATCGGTTTCCAACTGGCTGTGGCAGGTGCTCCATCCCCTGCACCGCACAGCGCTCCAGCCGCGACGAGTTAGTCTCAACGGTCGGATTCACGGTCAGTGCGCCGGGGGCGCTGGGTGGTTCACACTCGTAATGCTAGTGAAACTCCAATCTTTTTATCATACAAGCCGGGTATGAATGTATGGAAAAGGGTTGTGTGATCGCATAAATCATCAGGGCGGTGTATAACAATAATAGAAGGCGGATCGAGTTTAGGTAGGAAACACTTTATGAACGGCAAGTATGATCCACTACCTGTGGGTTGGCCAATAGATTATGCCCAGCCAATACCCACCGAACCGCTCGACGATGTAAGCGCTGCGGTGAGTCACGCGCTGGCGCACCCCCTTTCATCGCTGCCACTGACCGAGTTGTGCGGACCCGGCAGCCACGTGACGCTGGTATGTGCCATCAATGGTCACGAGCGCGATGCCGCCAATGCTGTGCTGCTACCCACCCTGTTACATGAGCTGCGAACGGCAGGCGTAAGGGATGATGACATTACTGTTTTGATCCCCAACGCCCTGCACCAACCCAGCTCCGACGAGGAAAAACAGCACAGCCTGGGTGATGCGGTGATGAAACGTTACAGAGTGGTGGACCACGATGCATCCAATCAGTCAGAATTAGACGAGCTGGGCAGTTACCAGGGTGTGCCTTTACTTGTGAATTACCATGCGGTGGAGGCCGATGTGCTGATCGGGCTCGATGTGGTCGAGCCGCACTACTACGCTGGTTACTCCGGTGGAAATAAAACCATCTCCATCGGGTGCGCCGGAGAAGCCACGTTGAACGAAGTGCGCACAGCCCGCTTCCTGGACGACCGCACGGTCCATTCAGCGGACTCACCGGAGAACCTGTCCATCGCGGTGGAGCGCGAGATGGCCCGGCGCGCCGGGCTGATGTTTGTGCTGAACGCCGTGGTGGACGTCGAGGGCAATATAACGGCAGTGGGAGCAGGATCACCGAGTGCCGTCCATGACGCGCTGGTGAACGTGGCACGCCGGTATTATGAAGTGGATGTGCCGCGCGGCGACTATACCATCGTTATTGCAGGTGATGGCAATTCGAAGGTGCACACGCTATATCATGCCAGCCGCGCCGCCGTGGTGATCGGCCTGGCCGAGCCCCCCGTGCTGGCGCGAGGGGGCGTCATTATCCTGCCGGTGCAGTGTGCCGAACACCCATCTTACGATGTGCGCGAGCAGCAATTCTACGATGCCTTGTCAGGCGCAACCGATATGGACACGGTGCTCCTCCAGCTCAGCCAGCGTGGCATCCGCAGCGGTGAGCAGCGTGCCTATATGCTGGCCCAGACGATCATCAACCAGAAGTACCATATCATTACCGTCGGTTCAGACTGTGTGAACCTGGCGCGCGATTGCGGACTGATCGGTGCTCACACCATGCTCGAGGCTGCCAGTCTGGCCGAGACCATCGTGGGCCGGCGCCCGCGCGTTCTAATGCTGCCGCATGCCGCGCATCTCATCCCGACCAGCCGCTGGCGGCCCAATGCCGATGCCGGCGACGAAGATATTTACATTCAGCCGGTTATCAGCGACAATTAGGCGCCAGGTGGTCGTGCCGCACATCGCACAGCGCAGGCAGTAGCGGCACACGCCTGCACCGTGGAAACACCCATCCCGGCCTATATACAACATAGAGAAGGTTAAAGCATGAAAGTCTCCTGCTTGCAAGAGAACCTGGCCAAAGGTCTGAACATCGTCAGTCGCGCCGTGGCGGCACGCACGGCTACCCTCCCTGTCTTAACGCATGTCTTGCTGGCGACGGACGGCGGCCGGTTGAAGATCGCCGCTACGAACCTGGAGCTTGGTATTAACTGCTGGATCGGGGCGAAGGTGGAGGACGAGGGAACGATCACCGTGCCCGCCCGTCCCTTCACGGAGCTGGTCTCGCTGCTTCCTCCCGACCGGGTGGATCTGGAATTGAACATCCGCACGCAGACGCTGCGGGTGCAATGCGGCCACACCGAGAACAACATCAAGGGCATCGATGCTCAGGAATTTCCCATCATCCCCACCTTCGAGCCGTCGAACGCCGCGTTTGTGGACGCTGACCTGCTAAGGACCATGATCGGCAAGGTTGTGTTCGCTGCCGCCACGGATGAAAGCCGGCCCATGCTTACGGGCGTGCTGACCAAATTCGATAACGACCGCATCGTGATGGTGGCTGCCGACGGGTTCCGGCTTAGTGTGTGCTCAGGTATCCTGAAGGAGCCGGTGGCAGAGCCGCGCACCATCCTGGTCCCAGCCAAGGCAGTGGCCGAGGTAGCGCGGGTGGTGGGGGAGCAGGAGGAGCCCGTGGCGATCAGCGTTACCCCATCACGCGGACAGGTCCTCTTCCACCTGCAGAACGTGGATCTGGTTGCTCAACTGATTGATCAGCGCTTCCCCGACTACGAACCGATCATTCCCAAGAAGACCGAAACACGCACGGTGGTGAATACAGCCGAAATGCTGAAAGCCTGCCGGCAAGCCAGCATCTTCGCGCGTGAGGCATCGGACACAATGCGCCTGCATATCACGCCTTCCGCCGACGGTGAGCCAGGCAGGATGACCATCTCGGCGCGCGCAGATGAAACAGGCGACAATGAGAGCCAGTTGGAAGCCCTGGCCACCGGCCCTGAGGTGGAGATTGCCTTTAACGTCAAGTTCCTGATCGACGTGCTATCGGTAATCGACGCACCGCAAACTGCTCTGGAAACCACCGCGCCGAAGGCGCCGGGTGTCATTAAGCCTGTGGGTGACGACAATTTCCTGCACGTGGTGATGCCGATGCACCTGCCCCGCTAAGGCTACACGCGCGTGACGTATTCGCCACTGCGCGTCTCGATGCGGATGACGTCGTTTAGGTTTACGAAGAGTGGCACAGTCACTTTTAAACCGGTCTCAACCGTCACGATTTTTGTGCCACCGCCAGCCGCCGTGTCACCGGCGATGGCTATGGGCGAGTCGGTGACACGCAGGTCTACGTTGGGTGGCAGGGCGATATCGAGTGGTTCGCCTTCATGCGTTATGATGTTCAGCTCCTGATTCTCCTTAACGTAACTCATCCGGCCACCCAATTGACTCTCACCCAGTGTGATCTGCTCATATGTCTGGGTGTTCATGAAGTAATAAAAACCGCCATCGTGGTAGAGGTATTGCACTGGCGTGATCTCGAGCTCAACATCCTGCACGCGCGCACCCGACTGGAACGTGCGCTCGAATTGCGCGCCACTGTGCAGATTCACCACCTTGACGCGGATCGTGGCGTTTCCGCGCCCCGGTTTGTTGTGCGAGTACTCCAGCACCTGATAGAGTTCGCCGTCCAGCTCAAAAGCCATCCCCCGGCGCAAGTCATTGACATCGATCATTGCAATATGCTACTTTCGGTTTGAAATTGTCGTGCCGCCCAAAGAAACCATTCTATATGAATCCGTCGGAATTCCGAAAACAGATTTTCACGAATCCAGAATCCTCTTGCGCAGGCGTATGATGGCGCCTGCGGGGTCGACACCGCTCGGACATACGGCACTGCAACTATAAGATGAGCGGCACGACCAGACGCCGGTCTGCTGGTCCACAACCTGCAGGAGCGAAACCAGGTCAGCCCCGCGAGGTTCTTCCATCAGTCGCTCAGCCGCTGCCAGCGCGGCTGGCCCTATGAACCGGGGATTGACCATGGCCGGGCAGGCTGACACACACAATCCACACTCAATGCAATCCTCGAAGCGCAGGTCGTGTGTCAGATCCAGGGGCGCGCTGGGCTCATTTGCCTTGTGGGCGCTCTCGCCGCCCGATGCCGTCACCCCCTCGCGAGGTACGGTTTCATCTGTGCGTACGATCGGCATCCCCACGGTGCGCATCCGTTCGAAGAAAGAAGCGAAATGGACCACCAGGTCGGCAACGGGTGGAAAGTGTGCCAAAGGCCGTAATGTGATGGGCCGGCCAGGCGCATAATCGCTCAGCGGTGTAACGCACGGCAGTTTCTCCAGGCCATTAATACGCACGCCGCATGAGCCGCACGACGCGTGATGACAGGCATGCCGCCACACCAACAGCGGGTGGTTCGCTTCGGCCGTCTGTCCCGCTACCACGCGTTCGATGGCGTCGATGACGTAGCTGTCTTCTGGCACGTTAACGGTATGATAGGTGAATGTGTGGTCGCTGCGCCAGATATGCAGCGTGACGGTGACCATCTCAGGGATTGTACTAAACTAAGCTATCAAGATTACTGGAACGAATGCCACCATGACAAACTGTATTGACCCAAATGACGTACGTATCTTCGCTGGCCGCTCACACCCACAACTGGCAGCCCATATCGCCGAGCACTTGCAGATTCCACTTGACCCGACCAAATGTGCACGTTTCAGCAACGATAACCTATTTGTGCAACTGGGCATGCCGGTGCGCGGCCGCACGGTATTTCTGGTGCAGTCGCTCATCCCCCCCGTTAGCGACAACCTGCTGGAATTGCTGATGATGGCAGATATCGCCCGCAGCGCAGCCGCCTTCGAAATCCACGCGGTGATTCCTTACTTCTCCTACGCACGAAGCGACAAAAAAGACGCCCCGCGCATCTCCATCACAGCGCGGTTGATCGCCGACCTTCTGAAAACGGCTGGCGCAACGCACGTGCTGACCATGACGCTGCACTCGCCACAGGTTCACGGCTTCTTTAGCGTGCCCACGGATCCTCTCACTTCGCGCCCGCTATTCGTAAAGTACTTCCGCGAGCGCGAGCTGAATCCAAACGAGTCGATCGTCGTGGCACCCGACCTGGGCCGCGCCAAGTCCACCGCGCGCTTCGCCGCCGAGCTGGGCCTGAACGTCGCCACGGCTGACAAGGTGCGTATTTCCGATGACGAAGTCACGATCCGGGGTCTGGTAGGCCGGCAGGTAAGTGGCTTCCGACACGCCATGATCTACGACGACGAGATCGCCACGGGCGGCTCGGTAGCCGAGCTATCGAAGCTGCTGGTCGCCAGTAACATCAAGGAGATCACCGTCATCTGTACACATGGTCTGTTCACCGGACGCGCGTTGGAACGACTGGGGGAGATCAAGCAGATTACCGAGATCGTCACCACCGACACCGTTCCGATCCCGCCTGAGAAACGCCCACCCCATATGACAGTGCTCTCTGTCGCACCGGTGTTTGCCGAGGCGATCTCGCGCAACCTGATGCGCGAGTCTCTCAGCGGCCTGTTCGCTTACGCTGAGGATTAGGCACGTCTCCTCGTCCGGACAACTGGTTGCAAGCAGCAGCAAGCCTTGCCCTGTCCTCACTGCTAGCAAGGCTTGACATGACACAGGCCGCGCGTCCCTTCTTCTGGGTGGACTACCGCGCTGTCCCCCCACGTGCCATGCATTCCTACTGGGACTACTGCGATATCGCCGGACGCTTTGTGGATGGCGTGGTCCTGGCACGCCAGATGACCGGCCGAACCGATGGTGCAGAGGAGGAGACCACGCTGCGCCGTTTCTTATGGGCGCAGCAGGACGACCGGGACGGCCTGTTTTATAACCCCGAACCCGATCCCGAGACAAGTAAATATGCGCCCGATCTGGGTGCGACTGCTCAGGCTCGTCATATGGACCTGTTCTGCCAGCGTGCTCCGCTGCTGGCCATGACCACACTGCTGGCATCAGGCGATGAGTCAGTACGCACACGCCTGCGACGCATGGTGCGCGGGCTCGAGGCAATAACAGAGCGCAACGGAGATGAACTGCGCTTCCCCACCTATCGCTGGGCGCCTGTACTGCAATCTGGCTGGTATGCAGGTGAAAACGTACCGGAGCGCTGGTTGGGCTACCGATACGCGCTTCTGACGGCGCTGCCGCGCTATGCACAGGTCTCCGGCGACGAGCGGGCTCTGGACCTGGCGAAGCGACTGGCCCATTTCTATATGCGGCATGGCGATGTGCCACCTGACGGGCGCTTCCGCGGCAACACACACTCCGGAGGCATCCTGCCCACCACAGTCGGCATCGCACGTTTGGGGCTAGTCATCGGCGACCGCGAGATGATCGATTGGGCGCACCACGTATACGCCTGGCTGCAGCAGCAAACACCCGACTTTGGCTTTCTCATCGATGGACTCGGGCTGGATGGCTTCTTCGCCGGCACGTGCGAGACATGCGGGCTGGCCGATCTGCTGCACCTGGCTGTGCTGCTAACAGAGTCCGGTGTTGGCGACTACTGGGATGATATCGAGCGCGTGGCACGCAACCAGTTGGTGCAAAACCAGTACACCGACGCCTGCCTGTTGGAACAGGCTTTCCCGTCAATCACACCGCCCGTGATGAGCATGTTGCACGGCTCCTTTGAGTGTGCGGCGCACCCCAATAACCTGCTCACCTGGGACGGCTCTGAAGGTTGCTGCATCGGCGGTGGCCTGCGCGCGCTTTACCTTACCTGGCGCGCGGCCGTTACCGAGAGTCCCGACGAAACACGCATCAACATTGGTGTCTCGCGCAGTACACCGTACGTGGATGTCGTGGCGCACGAGCCGTGGGCCGGACGCATCGACGTGCGTGTGATGAGCACAATCCCAAGGTGTGTGTGCATCCGGCTGCCAGGGCACGCCACAGTGGGCGAAGCACAGGTGCTACTGGATGGTGTATCGTTGCGGCCCACCTGGCGCGGGCGCTATGCATGCATGGAGGGCGTACACGCCAAACAGACGTTATCACTGCTGTATCCACTGTGCGAAGCTTCGCGCGACTATATCGTCACAGGACATCAGTACACCGGCTTCTGGTGTGGTCACAGCATGGTCGAGATCAACCCGCCCGGCGAGCGCTACCCCATCTATCAACGCCGCGCGTGGGCAACGGCGCAAGACTTCACCTCACCTCCGGCCAAGGTTGCAGCGGCGATGCCGGTGCTGTGGTAGAAAAACATCGGCGCCCTGGGACCGGATCTGGTCCCAGGGCGCCAGCAAACGCGTCGCACGCCAAGCTAACACCTTCTACTTGACGAGGAGGTAAACCGCGGCGTGAGCGATCTCACTGCCGCCTGCGTTGATCGTCAGGTTCGCCTGGTGGTTTCCCGTCGCCGCGCGCTTGTTCAGCATCGCGACGATGGTGATGGTGGCCGATTGGCCAGCCTCCAGCGTCAGGTTGGGCTGACTCAGTGTGTATGCCACGCTGGTGTCGCCGTTCGAGTTCACGCTGATTGCCAGGCTCAAGCGTTTGTCACTGATGTTGGTCAGCGTCACATTGAACTGGCCTGTCTGGCCGGAACCCGAAGGGATGGCGCCGAAGCTCACGCTGACCGGGTCGAGCGCGACCTGCGCGTTCACCGCTGCCTGCAGATCGTCAAGACCAGCGCCAATGACATTAACATCGCTCGCCACGGAGCCGTTATATGTCTGCAGCACGCCCTGCTGGGCTGTGTTTACAATGGCGGAGCGTACCTGTTCAGCCGACCAGTTCGGGTGTGCGCCGATGACGACTGCTGCCGAACCAGCCAGGTGCGGAGTCGCCATGGAGGTACCCTGGAAGAAGGCCCAGCACGTCGTTGCATCTGTACCGCAGCTTAAGAGCGGGATAGAGCTGAGGACGTTGACACCTGGTGCAACCACGTCTGGCTTAACGCGGAAGTCCACCTTTGTAGGTCCCTGGCTGCTAAAACTGGCCATTATGTTCGCATTCTTTGTCAGGAAGTACTGCATCGCTGCGCCGATCGTGGTGCTGTCACCAGCATAATTCATAAGCGCCTGGCCATCATCGAGGCTGACCATGTAAGCCGGCACATTGGGCTGGTCGGGTGTGCCATCCTCTGCCATGGCAACAGGGTCGCCAATAAGATTATTGGCCACCAGCACAGCCACGGCACCAGCATCCTGCGTATAGCGAATCTTGGTTGAGAATGAACAGCCACCGCGTGATATTAAAGCGATTCTGCCAGTGAGGCTATACTGCTGCGGCAACGCCGCGCAAGCTGTACTCAATACGCCGCCGGTTGATACGACCGCCAGCGGAGCTGTGAGGTCTGTAGTGGTGAGCGTGGCAAACTCGCCCGCTGCCGCACCGTACGTATTGCCAGCTACCGTAACCGGCGCACCGACGAAATGCGGCACGCTGCTGGCACCGGCGGTGAGGGCACGCGCAGCCGCGCCGGGCGACTCGACCGTGCCGAATCCCGGACCGGAATTGCCGGCCGCCACCGCGACGACCATACCCGCCTGGTCCAGATCGTTCACCGCGATCGAGAGCAGGTCCTGCACGCCGTGGTAGCCGCCGCCCAGGCTCATGTTGGCCACATCGAAGCCATCGGCGTAGGCCGCCTCGAGTGCATTCATGATGTCTTCGGAGCGAGCGTTGGTCACCTTGTAGGGGAAGACGTTGTAATTACCCAGCAGGGCTTTCGGGGCTACGCCGGACACGCCGTAGGGAATCGTGACGCCGTCCACAATGGCTGGTGTGTGGTAGTCGCAGGCCACCGTCCCAGCGACGTGGGTGCCGTGCTCCTGCACTGCCTCGGGTGTGTAATGGGTGACGGCATTGCGGTAGTAGAACACCTTGGCGACGATCACTTTGTTGTTGGTGAAACTTATGTCGCCCTTTTGCTGTTGTTTCGCATAGCCGCTATCGTTGAAGCACGGGTGACCAGTGTCGATACCGGTGTCCACGATGGCCACCTTTACGCCCGCACCCGCGTTAGCCTCACCGCCAACTTGCTCCCACGCGCTCATGGCGTTGATGAGCGACAGGTCCGGATCGATGGTAAGGTCACCCGTAGGGTGATAGAGACCCTCGTATTGAGCGGTCTGCACCTGCGGTGCGCTGGCGATGGTCGCCAGCGATTCGCTGTTTAGGTCCACCGAGACCGCGTTCAGCGAGATGTCGTACTGGTCGACGATCTTGGCTTTTGGCGCATTCGCCGCCAACCACTTCCTGTAATCGTTGCGCTCGGCAGCCAGTTGTGCACGATAAGACTTCACCGCCGAGCTGTTGAAGTTAATCTTCTTGCCCGGAGTGGGCGTCGTCGCGTGGTACGTCGAGAGCGGGTCACCTTTCAGCTGGACAATCGCCGAAGTGGTGTCGACAACCGGCTGGTTGGATTTCGGCACGTCGGATGTGCCACCTCCATTGATCCCTGCTGCGGCAGCCGTGAGCGGCATACTGAGCCCAACAATTAAGGCAAACGCGATTACATGGTGTAGACGTTTCATGCGAATACCTCCGATTTGTAGAGCGACTGGCTCAACATTGAAAACCGATCGTTGCACACATCTCCATCGATGTCAACTTCGTGTGTCCCTGAATAACCTGGTTATACGCCCTATGTTGTGATCAAAGCATGACACGGCTGTCATCGGGACGCTGAAGACGTAATGCTCAAGGTAACAGCGCAACACCCTTCCTGTGGGGCGGTACGTGGAATTTTAAGGACTGTATTACCGGCTGTCAACTTTGTGAATATTCGCACAATAGGTCATGGTGATACACAACGTTGGCTACAATCTGATCAAGTAGACCTTTTCCCTTAATAGCACATGCAAACCTTTGACCTGGACAGCAATTCATCCATTTATCACAGTGATCTCCACTTGCCAGAGAACGTTAACCCAGTCCTGACGTCTTACCTGAAGCTGATCGAACGTGATCCATCACAACGGGTTGCCGGGCTTTACCTGCACGGGTCCCTTGCCCTGGGAGTTTTCTGTCCGGGCCAGAGCGACGTGGACTTTATAGCTGTTCTCACACACGCGGCGAACCAGGCTGACTTCGACCATTTAGAACAGGTCCACCGCCATGTGGCGTCAGACTACCCTTCCTGCGCCATGGAAGGCAGCTATCTACAGTGGCATGACCTGGGACTCCCAGCCAGGCAGATCAACCCGTACCCGTGTTACCACGACGGCCGCATGTACCGCGCTTCGCGCCATGACATCAATCCGATCACCTGGTGGATGCTGAAACACCGCGCGCTCACCGTTTTCGGTCCCGAGCCGCAGTCACTGGGCTTCGCTATAAACTGGGTCGACGTTCGGGCGTACATGATAACCAATCTTCATACTTACTGGACGGTATTTGCATCGCCCACCCGCTCACCAGTACGCTTCCTGTGGCTGCTTACCGACTCGGGCGTGCAGTGGGCTGTTCTGGGCATAAGCCGATTACTTTATGGCTTGCGAGAAGGCGACATGATCTCAAAGTCTCAGGCGGGCGAATATGCGCTGACCCAGGTGCCGCAAAAATGGCACCCGCTGGTACACGAAGCATTGAATATACAGCGTGGCACCGGGCTACGCACGTACAGGTCGGCCTGGCCCAGGGCGCGAGACACGGCAGCATATGTCCGGTACATCATTGCATATGCCACAGGCTAACCACCCGGCACCGGCCTGCATGCCCAACCCAACCCGGCGGACCTACAATGATTCTGTTGGAGGACGACGATGCGAGTACAAATGACTGAAAATCGATTGGCACCCATTTACAAGCCGGCTGCATCGAAGACCGAAGACACCCAGGCGCGGCCCGTCTGGATAGCGCCTCCGAGTCGCACCGAGGCACAGTCCGTCGTAGCATACCGGTTGCGTTTCACTCTGGCCACGGCACAAACCGTGCGGGTGCACGTCACGGCTGACGAACGCTATGAACTGTGGCTGGATGGGCGGCGCATGGGTCGCGGACCCGAGCGTGGCTCTGCCAGCGCCTGGTTCTACGAAAGCTACGACCTGCCAGTCGCCACGGGCGAGCACGTGCTCGTGGCCCGGGTGTGGCACCTGGGCGAGCTAGCGCCTCTGGCGCAGGTCAGTACGGCGCCAGGCTTTTTACTGGTAGCCGATCCACCGCACGCCTCATTACTATCGACCGGTGTCGCCGCGTGGGAGGTCAAACCGCTATCCGGGTACGCCTTCGAGTTACCGGCTATGGAGTTGCACTCACCCTGGTTTACGGGTGCGAACCAGACTATCGATGCAAGCCTCTATCCGTGGGGTGTGGAATATGGTTCCGGCCAGGGGTGGCTACCTGCCAGATCACGGCACGAAGATGCCCTGACCCCATTTGGCATTCTTCCACTTCATGTACTCAGGGAAGCCATGCTGCCTGCGCAGCTCTCGGCGCCTCGCCGGGCCGGACGAGTGCGCTCTGCAACCGAAGGCACATGGACCGACCCGCGCGTGGTTCACATTCCGGCCGAACCCGGAGACGAACACGAGGTGCGTGCGTGGCAAGACATGGTTGATGGCCTCGCCCCCCTCACTGTGCCGGCCCGAGCGCGCAGGCAGGTGGTGCTGGACCTGGAACAGTACTACTGTGCCTACCCCTACCTGGTCACCTCCGGTGGACAGGGAAGTACAGTCACCCTGGCGTGGTCCGAGGCGCTATACGTGGATTCCAAAGGCTCATCCAAAGGTCAGCGTAATCAGGTAGCAGACCGTTACTTCATCGGTCCATCGCGCGATGTGATCCGCCCCGACGGTGGCACAGACCGGCGTTTTGAAAACCTGTGGTGGCGCGCGGGACGTTACCTGTTGCTGCTTGTCGAAACAGCCGATGAACCCCTGACACTGGAGGCCGTTGGGCTGGAGGAAACGCGCTATCCGCTGGAAGCTGAAAGCCGTATCGCATTGGGCGACGAAAGGCTGGATCGGACAGCGCCCATTCTCCTGCGCGGCCTGCAAATGTGCGCGCACGAGACCTATCTGGACTGTCCCTACTACGAAGAGATGATGTACGTCGGCGACACCCGCCTGGAGGCGTTGACCACCTACGTGCTCAGCCTCGACGACCGCCTGCCCCGCAAGTCCATAACGATGTTCGACCTGTCGCGCGTGCCGGAAGGGCTGACCCAGGCACGCTTCCCTGGGCGCGACGTGCAGATCATCCCACCCTTCGCCTTGTGGTGGGTCGGTATGTTGCACGACTACGCATTATGGCGTGGCAACCAGGAATTCGTTACCCGGCACCTGCCAGGCGCTCGCGCCGTGTTGAACGGTTTCCTGCGCCACCTGAACGGCGATGGCCTGCTGGTCGCCCCAGCAGGCTGGAATTTCGCGGACTGGGTGCCAGATTGGCCGATCGGTGTCCCGCCGGAAGGCTTCGGCGGCGTGAGCGGATTACTGAACTGGCACCTCGTTTACACCCTCGCCCTGGCCGCCCAGTTGGAGGACTGGGCAGGCGACCCGGAGCTGGCGCACCGCTTCGAACGTGAGCGTTGCGCTCTCGCCAGCCGGTTGATATCCATCTTCTGGGATGAACGGCGAGGCCTGTTCGCCGACGATCCGGATCACCAGCACTTCTCTGAACATACACAATGCCTGAGCCTGCTGAGCGGAGCACTGGACATGCCCCACCACAGCCGTATCGCGCAGGGGCTGCTCGAAGACGCCACTCTTACCCGCACGACCATCTACTTCACTCACTACCTGTTCGAGGCATATCGCCTGCTCGGTCTGGCCGATGCTCTCTTCGAGCGCCTACGACTGTGGTACGACCTGCCCGCCCAGGGGTTCATGACCACCCCGGAACAGCCCGAGCCCACCCGTTCCGATTGTCACGGCTGGGGCGCACACCCGCTGTATCACAGTTTTGCTACCATCCTGGGCATACGCCCGGCCACGTTCGGCTTTGGCCGCCTGGAGATTGAACCATTACTCGGGCCTCTCCATGACGTCTCTGGCTCGCTGGTGCACCCGCGTGGCCGTGTCGACGTGCAATTGCGTGTGCACGATGGTCGTCTGAGCGGCCGCGTCAGCCTGCCCGAGGGTGTGACGGGCATTTTGGACTACCAGGACAGGTGGCAAGAGCTGACACCCGGCTCACAGACGATTGATATAGGCTAAGGTGAAACCATGAACATCCTGGTTACGGGCGGCCTGGGAACTGTTGGGCGCCCGCTGGTGCAGCGGTTGCTGAGCCATGGTCACCGGGTGCGTGTGCTGGACCGCACGGGCGAGGGGTGCATCGAGGGTGCAGAGTGCGTTGCCGGGGACGTTACCGACTTCATCGCCGTCCGCGAGTGCGTGCGTGGTATGGAAGCGGCCGTGCATCTCGCGGCCCTCACCCACCCGGCTGCTGGACCCGGGCACGAGATCTACCGCATCAACTGCACCGGAACCTTCAATCTCTACGAGGCTGCCGCGCAGGAGGGCATCCGCCGGGTGGTGTGTGCCAGCTCCATCAACGCTCTGGGATACAACTTCGGAGTGCGCAGCTTCCCCATTGAGTACTTTCCACTGGACGAAGACCACCCAACGTATACGACCGACGCCTACTCATTCTCCAAGCGCATGAACGAGGAGACGGCCGCCTATTACTGGCGGCGCGATGGCATCTCAGGCGTGCAGTTTCGCCTGCCATCGGTGTACCCTTCACTGGGGCATTGGCGCGACATGATGCGGAAATTCATGGGACGGTCTCGCCAGGCCGCACAGGCGCTCCTGCGCATGCCAGAAGCAGAACGCCGTGCCCGCGTAGCCCGTGTCCTGGACGATCACGAGCAACGGCGCCTTATGCGGCTCAGTGAGAAGCCGTGGGACCAGCGCGACGTGAGCTCCAGTGCCTTCGAGAAAGTAGACCCGGTCGCAGCGGCGTCATTCGGTTACACTGATTTCTGGACGTGCATCCGGGGAGAAGATGCCGCCCAGGCATTCGAGAAAGCCAGCATGGCACGCTATGAAGGCAGCCACCCCCTGTTTATATGCGAGGACCAGAATACCCTGGGTTTACCGTCGGAGCTCCTGGCCAACCTGTTCTACCCCACCGCAACACTCAGACGGCCCCTACGGGGATCTGAAAGCCTGCTAAGCTTTGAGAGAGCTCGCCAACTCATCGATTTCACACCTATGTACCACATCAGCGAGTGGCTGGGTGAAACAACGGAGAATTCATGACTACACAGCATACGAGTTCGCCATACATCATCCCGCTCTGGTCAGGCAATGCACCCGGATCTGGAGATTGGACATGGCCGGAGCAGGAGACTGTCATTTTTCAAAATCTGAAGGTGGTGCGCAACATCACGCATCCCACCCTGACAGCCTACCTGCCAGACCCCGCCACATCCCAGAGCACGGCGGTAATCATCTGCCCCGGTGGAGCGTTCCACTTCCTGTCCATAGATATGGAAGGCCACGACGTGGCACGCTGGCTGAGCAGGCGCGGGGTGGCCGCCTTTGTGCTTAAGTACAGGCTCATCCGCACCGGCGATAGCTTCCCCGCTGAGGTAGGCGATCATTTGAAGGACGAACAGGTCATGCAAACCCTGATGGCGCCTCTCATTCCTCTCATCCTTGCAGATGGGCAGCAAGCCATTCGTCTGGTGCGGCAGCACGCGGTCGGGTGGAACATCCACCCGCAACGGATCGGCATCATGGGCTTCTCAGCGGGTGGCACTGTTACCGTGAATGTCGCCCTTCAGCACGATGCTGAAAGCCGGCCAGACTTTGCGGCACCCATCTACAGCGCGGGTTACTTTGAATCCCCTGTCCCAGCCGACGCCCCACCCCTGTTCCTGTTATGCGCTAACGACGACGAGATGGCTACGAACAATTCCATTCGTCTCCACAAGGATTGGAAGGCGGCCGGTCACCCGGTGGAGCTGCACATTTATGCAAGGGGTGGTCATGGCTTCGGCATGCAGACCCACGGCTTACCCACCGACACCTGGATCGAGCGCTTCCACGATTGGCTGCGCACGCTATAGGAGATGACCCAAATGGCAACACGCCTCGAGGAAGTGCTGCATGGCCAGGAAGCGAACTACCTGCTGCCATTCATCTGGCAGCACGGTGAGGAGGAGGCCATCATCCGCCAGGAAATGGCACGTATCTTCGATTCTGGTATCCGTGCCGTGTGCGTCGAAGCGAGGCCGCACCCCGACTTCATTGGTCCCCGCTGGTGGCACGACATGGACATCATCATGAGCGAGGCGCGCCAGCGTGGCATGCGGGTCTGGCTGCTCGACGATGACCATTTCCCCACCGGCCATGCGGTGGGCAGGAATGCCAACGCCTCTGCCGCGCTGCGCCGGCTCTTCCTAAAGGAAAGTCATGTGGATGCCCTTGGCCCACAGCAGAGCGCGTCATTCCCCATCGCGCCCTGGCTGCTTAATCCTTTCCATCCCAATCCCAACGCACCGCAAAGCACACTGGTGGCGGCCGTGGCCGCCAGACGCGACACCTCCAGCAGTACGCTGACGGGCGAGCTGATCGACGTCACTTCGCATGTGCAGGGGGATGTGCTCTGCTGGGATATCCCCGAGGGAGCCTGGCGCATCGTTCTGCTGTTCATTTCATCCGACGGCGGAAGCGAGAGACAGAAAGACTACATCAATGTACTCGTGCCTGAGTCGGTACGGGTGTTGATCGACACCGTGTACGAGGCACATTACGAGCGCTACCACAATGACTTTGGTCGCACCTTCGCAGGTTTCTTCTCCGATGAGCCCGGGTTCTACAACGACCGGCAGACTTTCGATTACGAGTCCGCACCCGGCAAGCCGGGGGTCGATCTGCCCTGGTGCGATGGACTGCTGGAGCAACTGAGCGAGGCGCTCGGACAGGACTTCCGGCCGTACCTGCCGTTGCTGTGGCACTCAGCTGGAACGTTGACGACGCCCATCCGCTTTACCTACATGAATGTCGTCAGCAAGCTTTACGCCGACTCGTTCACCCGCCAGATCGGCGACTGGTGCCGCAGCCACGGCGTGCAATATATCGGTCACGTTTTGGAGGACAACGGCGTGCATACCCGCCTGGGTTGCGGTGCCGGACACTACTTCCGAGCGTTATGGGGCCAGGATATGGCAGGCCTGGATGTGGTACTGTGGCAACTGGTGCCGGGATTTGACCACGGACCGTATGCCGGTCCTGTGGACAACCTGGACGGTGAGTTCTTCCATTACGGTCTGGCGAAGATGGGGTCTTCGCTCAGTCATATAGACGCCAAGAAGCATGGACGCGCGATGTGTGAGGTGTTCGGCGCATACGGCTGGCGAGAAGGCTTGAAGCTGATGAAGTGGATCACCGACCACATGCTGGTGCGCGGCGTCAATACCTTCGTTCCGCATGCCTTCTCACAGGCTGCTTTTCCGGATCCCGACTGTCCTCCACATCTCTACGCGCGCGGGATGAATCCACAATATCGTTATTACGGCATATTGAACCGCTATACGAACCGCCTCAGCCACCTGCTGAGCGGTGGCCGGCACGTCGCTTCGGCGGCAGTACTCTATCACGCCGAAGCGGAATGGTCCGCTGCCGGGCGGCCGGCGGCGTGGATGCCATTCCACAAACCCGTTCGGGAGCTGTTGCAACACCAGATCGATTGCGACGTTCTCCCCGCCGACGCGCTGCTGGAGTCAGCCACCCTCCTGTCGCGCAGGCTGCTGGTGAACGAGGAGTCGTACGACTGCCTGATCGTCCCCTACTCGGAAGCATTGCCGGCCAACCTATTGTCCCGCCTGGCTGATATGGCGGAGCAAGGGTTGCCTGTTCTTTTCGTTGATGGCCTGCCCTCACGCATAAGCGATCGTACAGAAGACCTCGACTCACCCGGCACGGCTGTGGTGCTGGGGCGTCTTGCCAAGGATCCCAGTGTACGCAGCGTGGCACTTGATGAGCTGGCATCCCTGATGGCGCAAATGGGCTTTTTTGAAGTCAGGGCCGATGGCGAACAGCCATCTTTGCACCACTATCATGTGAAACACCCCGGCTTTGATGTCTTCATGTTCTTCAACGAGCATCCATTTCACAGTTTGGAAACAACAGTGCATATCCCGGCTTCCGGACGGGCTCTGCTCTACAATGCATTCGACAACACCGTCCGAGAGTCATCCGCCTCAGAAACGCATGGTTACCTGCATCTTCCATTGCGGTTGAGCCCCTACCAGTCGGTCGTCGTCTTAACGGGTCAGGCTATCCAGGATCTGCCGGCGGACGCAGTACACGAGGCAATCACGAAACAGGCTGCCAGCACCATCACACTCGGCGGCCCATGGACCGTCTCGATGGCAACCTCTGAGCAATACCCGGTCTTTACCCCGGCCCTTGTGCGGCCAAAGCTGCTTGATATGAGCCGGCCTGATGCGTTCCCCACCTTTTCGGGGACGTACCGCTACGAGACGGCGTTCGAATGCACACCAGAGCAGCCATTCGCCACGCTGGATCTGGGTGAAGCATACGAGATCGCCGAGATATGGGTGAATGGCCAATCCGCCGGTGTGCGCATCTGCCCGCCCTACCACTTTGAGGTTGGTGCCCTGCTGCGGCCCGGCTCCAACACGCTGGCCATCGAAGTGACGAATACGCTGGTCAAACAGCAGCGCGATTTTCTTTCGCGCTTTGCACCACAGGAACCGGCTGGTCTGCTTGGACCTGTGCAACTGATGATGCAATGACACAACCCAACACTCTTCAAACGGCCGATGGTTTCACTTATCGCGACCTGAATCACAACGGACGGCTGGACCCGTACGAAGACCCGCGCCGCCCCATCGAGGAACGTGTGGATGACCTGCTCCACCAGATGACATTGGAAGAAAAGGCCGGCCTGATGTTCCACACCTTTATAAACGTAGACCCATCCGACGAAACCTTTGAAAGCGCCGGCTTCATGGGTCCGGTAAGCACAGCGGAAATGCTGAATGCCCGCCATATAAACCACTTCAATCTATTCCGCATTCCCTCCCCCCGTGAGATGGCCATCTGGCACAACCGGCTTCAGCGCTTCGCCGAGCACACACGTCTGGGCATTCCAGTGAGTATTTCGTCGGACCCGCGTCACGCCTTTACGCGCAACTTTGCAGCAGGCACTACGACGAGCGGATTCTCGCAGTGGCCGGAGCCAATCGGCCTGGCGGCTACCGGCGACGCCAAGCTGGTGCACGAGTTCGCGGACATGGCCCGGCAGGAGTATGTGGCCGTCGGCATTCGCACGGCCTTGCATCCCATGGCCGATCTGGCGACCGAGCCACGCTGGGGCCGCTGCAATGGCACCTTTGGCGAAGACGCACAGCTTGCAGCGGAAATGGTGTACGCCTATGTACGCGGTTTCCAGGGTGAAGTGCTCGGTCCTGACAGTGTGGCCTGCATGACCAAGCATTTCCCGGGTGGTGGTCCGCAAAAAGACGGTGAAGATCCGCACTTTCCGGAGGGTAAGGAGCAGGTGTACCCCGGCGGCATGTTTGACTACCACCTGATACCATTCGAGGCTGCCTTCCGCGCCGGCACGGCGATGATCATGCCCTACTACGGTCAGCCCATCGGTCTGCCAATCGAGGAGGTTGGCTTTGGCTTTAATAAAGATGTCATCACCGGCCTGCTGCGGCAAAAGTACGGTTTCGACGGCGTGGTATGCACCGACTGGGGAATTCTCACAGATGTGGAGCTGGAAGGTCGGGTAGTCTTCGAAGCCCGCGCCTGGGGAGTGGAACACCTGAGCGTGCCCGAGCGTGTGTTGAAGGCGCTGGATGCTGGAGTGGATCAATTCGGCGGTGAGGCATGCCCCGAGGTTATAGTCGATCTGGTGCGCAGTGGCAGGATCACTGAAGCGCGCATCAATCAGTCGGTCCGGCTCCTGCTCCGCGACAAGTTCCGACTCGGCCTGTTCGACAACCCTTACCTCGATCCCGACGCGGCTGAGCGCATCGCCGGCCATCCCACGTTCCGCCAGGCTGGCGAACTGGCACAACGAAAATCCATCGTCCTGCTGAAGAACGGCTCTGGTGCCCAAGGGCCGATCCTGCCACTGCACGGCCACCCACGCGTGTATATCGAAGGCATCGATCCGCACACAGCGACCGGGTACGGCGAGGTGGTGCAGAATATTGAGCAGGCCGATGTCGCCATCCTGCGCCTGGCAGCACCGTATGAGCAGCGTGACGGGTTTCTGAGAGGCTTATTCCATCAGGGCGACCTGGACTTCAAAGATGAGGAGAAAGCACGCATTTTGAGCCTGCTCGATCGGGTGCCGACAATTGTTGATCTATACCTGGATCGCCCGGCCGTGATTCCCGAGATTGCCAGCCACTCTTCCGCACTGCTGGGTGACTTCGGCGCGAATGACGCCGCTGTGCTCGACGTCATCTTTGGTCGCTTCGCACCGGTTGGCAAGCTGCCCTTTGAATTGCCATCGTCCATGGAGGCCGTGCGTAACCAGAAGCCCGATGTCCCGCACGACTCTGCGAACCCTCTCTTCGCTTTTGGCTACGGCCTGACGTACGATCAGACCGCATAACCCTGACATGCGCCCACCCATCGACCGCTTGCGCGTGCACTACTTCCTGGTGAAGCTGGGGATCGAGTTCCATTACCCGGCGCGGCTCTACCTGGTCGGCGGGACGACCCTGGTATATGAGGGACTCCGCCAGCAGTCACTGGACATCGACATCAGTTACGAAGTCGCCGATGAGCACGAGGCCGAGTTTGCTCAAGTCATCCGACGGCTGAAGGATGAAATGCAAATCAACGTGGAACTGGCCTCTCCCGGCGACTTCATCCCTCTGCCCTCTGGCTGGAAGGAACGGGCCCGCTTCGTCGGCCGCTTCGGGCAGGTGGATGTTTTTCACTTTGACCTCTATAGCACGGCACTGAGCAAGATCGAGCGTGGTCGGGAGGGCGACTATGAGGATGTGCTGGCTATGCTGCGCATGGGCCAGATCACCTTCGATGATCTGCAACGAACTTTCCAGAGCATCGCACCGCGCCTGGAGCGCGAGAGCCTCAAGCGTGACCCCGCGCGCTTCAAACGCAACTTCGCCGTGCTCGAGCAGCGCTATCACGCTTCTCTGAAGGAATGACGGAGGGCGGCTTACGATCCTCCTTCCGCAATTCCCATTTGACAGATCAGCAAATCCAGCTAGACTACTGCGCCATATATGGCACGTGACGGCAGAACTGCCCAGTTCGGAATCATGATTAGCACGGCTCGCGGCTCGATCATCGAGGCGCGAGTCGAGTCGTGGGTCTCGGGCAGTGTGCCGGCAAGACAATCGATCTCCTAAGCGTCAGGTAGTCATTGAAAGAGCCTCCCCAGACCGGGAGGCTCTTTTTATTTTTCGAAGGAGCGGTGATCCGATGGCAACTTATCTCTATGACACGACCTTGCGCGACGGCACCCAGGGCGAAGGCGTCAATTTCTCCGTTGACGATAAGCTGCGTATCGCGCACCGCCTGGACGAATTTGGCGTGCACTACATTGAGGGTGGCTGGCCTGGTAGCAACCCCAAGGACGCAGCGTTCTTCGAGCGCGCTCAGAATGAGCACTTTCATAACGCCAGGCTGGCCGCTTTCGGCAGCACCCGCAAAGCTGGCGGACAGGTTGAGACTGATCCGCAGATCAGGAAACTGCTGGAAGCGCACGCGCCTGTGGTCACCCTGGTCGCCAAGACCAGCACGCTGCACGTCACACACGTGCTGCAAACCAGTCTGGATGAGAACCTAGCCATGATCCGCGATAGTGTGTCGTTCCTGAAAGCACAAGGCAAAGAGGTGATGCTTGATGCCGAGCATTTCTTCGACGGCTTCAAGCTGGACCGCGATTATGCCTGGGCAACACTGCACGCAGCCGTTGAAGCCGGCGCGGACTGGCTGGTGCTATGCGATACCAATGGCGGTGCGATGCCCTGGGAGGTGGAGGAAATCACGCGCCAGACAATCACCAAACTGATGGATTCTGCGCCCCTCATGACGCGCGGCGCAATGCATGACCTGCCTTCCGGTCTCCGTGCTGCAGTCCGCTTCGGTATCCACACCCATAACGATGCCGGAGTGGGTGTGGCAAACGCACTGGCTGGCGTGCGAGCGGGCTGCACGCAAGTGCAGGGCACGGTAAACGGCTACGGCGAGCGGGCAGGCAACTGCGACCTGGTCACCACGGTTGCCAACCTCAAGTTGAAACTTGACGACGCGTGCGTAGACGACGATCAACTGCGCGCCCTGACCGAACTCTCGCACTACGTGTCGGAACTGGCGAATGTGGCACCCAACATCCGCGCTCCCTACGTGGGCCAGGCTGCTTTCGCGCACAAAGGCGGCATTCACGTGGCCGCGCTACTAAGGCTCGAGGAATCGTATCAGCACGTGGACCCGCTGCGGGTGGGAAACCAGAAACGAGTACTGGTGAGCGAGTTGAGTGGGCGAGGCAACATCGCCTATAAGGTCCACGAGTATGGTCTGGAATTGAGCAATGAAGACGTGCTGCGCGTGCTGGCACAGATCAAGGAGATGGAGGCACGCGGCTTTTACTTTGAAGGTGCGGAAGCGTCGGTGGAGTTGATGCTGCGACGTGCCCAGCCCGGCTACCGGGCTCCCTTCGAACTGATTGATTACCTGATCGTGGTGGAGCACCGGCGCGGGCGCGGGTTGCTGGCAGAGGCAAATGTGAAGGTGCGCGTGAACGGCGAAGTGGCGCACACCGCCGCGGAAGGTGATGGCCCCGTTAATGCGCTCGATCTCGCCATGCGTAAAGCGCTGCTGCCTCACTACCCGCAATTGGACGCCGTGCGGTTGACGGATTACAAAGTGCGCATCCTGGACGGCGACAAGGCTACCGCCGCCACCACGCGAGTCACCATCGACTCGCGCAGCCCCAGCCGCAACTGGTCCACCGTGGGCAGCTCGACCAACATCGTCGACGCATCGTGGCAGGCCCTGGCTGACTCGATGGAGTATGCGCTGCTCGGTGATTGAGGCAAGACGAGGTAGAATCCACCTGTTGGACGCGTGAGTTGTTTGTAGGGCATAACCGCCACAGAGGTGAATATGGGCAACGGGTACATTGAAATGGGTGTCCGGCGGACAACCCATAACCTGCTGTTCGCCAATCTGGTGTTGCTGGCCGGCGTGCTCGTTGTGGTATTGCTCAACGGCCGGTATCTGTATAACTACGCTTACGGCCCGTTCT
>JAJYKL010000132.1 GCA_021788625.1 Chloroflexota bacterium | reverse complement strand
GGAGGGCAACGGGTACTTTGAAATGGGTGTCCGGCGGACAACCCATAACCTGCTGTTCGCCAATCTGGTGTTGCTGGCCGGCGTGCTCGTTGTGGTATTGCTCAACGGCCGGTATCTGTATAACTACGCTTACGGCCCGTTCTCCATGGACCGCGAAGCACTGCTGAGTTTGAAGGATCCCGATGCCCTCCTGAATTACTGGGTCACTGTACAGGCCGACCGGGTGACGGACACGGGGGTGGACGCCTTTCACGTATTAAGCAGCAGGAACAGTACTACCCGGTTGCTCATCGGTCGCTACATGATGGCTAACTTCGGCAGCTTGGCGCTGCTGGTGAAGGCGCCAACAGGCTACACAGGCACTTCGTTCACAGGTGCGCTGCAGCTAGTCGCCCACGACGAAGAGGCCGACAAGATCAATAACCTCCTCAACAACGTGTTGAACCGCGACGAGGTGCTGCCCTTCATGCTAGACGCGACCGACTTCCGCGCCGGTGGGACGATATGGGTGATCCTCGGCATCCTGTTGACCGCAGTAGGGCTGTGGAACCTGTGGAAGGTCGTGCGACGCACCGTCAACCCGGATGCCCACCCGCTCTACCAGGCGTTGAGCGCTTACGGTCCGGTCGCGTCCATGGCTGCAGCGGTGGACACTGAGGTCACTGGTGGGAACGTCATGCGCTTCGGTAAGAAGGGTAGCGTGATCCTCACACCTCACTGGCTGTTGGACCAGTCCACGTTCAGCATTAAAGCCGTGCATCTGGATGACCTGGTGTGGGCTTACATGCAGGAGATGCGCGGTAGGTTCGGGGCCATCTATTCAGTCGTCCTCTGGACGGCCAAGGGCACCCACACTGTCATTCACGAAAACAGCGCTGCGCACAACATTATGCAGCACATTCAGCAGTATGCACCATGGGCCCAGGTGGGTTATACCCCAGAACTAGCCAAAACCTGGCGTAGGAATCGTCAAGGCCTGATGAAAGAAGTAGCGGATCGCCAGCGGGCGATCAAGGCACAGTTGTACTGAGTGATGGATGTGGAGGTGTTGTGATGGTCACGAGTTATATTGAGTCGAATGTAAAACGAACGAACCGCAACCTATTTCTCTCGAATGCGGTCTTGCTCATCGGCGTCGTCGCTGTAGCGCTGCTCACCAGCCGTTATCTCTACAACGTGTTGTCTGGCCCATTTGTGATGGATCGGCAGACACTACTTAATCTCAAGGATGTCAATAACCTGGACCAGTATTACGTCAGCCTGAATGGCGACCAGACGCTGGACACAGGTGTGAACGAGATTACGACCGAGACCACCAATGGTGTTACGACCAGCCAACAGGTGTCGGCCAACTACGTGGCACTCGCCTTCAATCAGCGGCTGCTGCTCGTGCGCGCGCCAGTTAATTACACCGGCACACTCTTCACTGGATCGCTACAGCCCATTCCCAGTGATGTCCAGCAGGGTATTGTGGACAAACTTGTGAATCAGGAGCCCCAACTCAAGAACGTCTTTTTCCCTTTCATGCTCAACGCGGCTGATGATTTCAGCACATGGGGTTATGTGGAAATGGTGGCGGGTGTTCTACTGGCCGGCCTGGCAATCTGGAACCTGATCAAATTCCTGCAACGAAGTACGAACCCCACTGCACACCCGCTGTACCGGACGCTGGCAGCGTACGGCCCAGCGGAGTCGGTCGTAGCGTCCGTGGACGCGGAGGCGACTGGCCCCAGTGCGATGCGCCTCGGTAGCACGCTAATCACACCGCACTGGCTGTTGCATCACAGCGCATTCGTTGTCAAAGCGGTTCGCCTGGACGACCTGGTGTGGGTCTATACGAAGATCACCCAACACCGCGTCTACGGCATTAAGACAAACAAGACCTACTCGATCATGATGCTAACGAATCAGGGAAGGTCCATCGAGATCCGAGCTAAAAATAAGCAAGTGACGGACATCGATTCAAATGTGATTCAACGCGCACCATGGGTACTTGCCGGCTACACGCCCGAACGGGCAAAGACGTGGCGGGCGAGCCGTCAGGCAATGATCAAGATTGTGGCTGACCGGCAGCACGAACTTCGGACGCAGGCTACTCAGGCTGCGAGTGGATAGGTGGCTGGCCTGGTGCACCCATCGCCAGACATGGTATAAAAGGTAGCGGATCGCAACCACCACATTACGGGTCGTCAGGTCTGTTCCGACTGTTTGCCTGGAGGTGCTACGATGGCCGGCCACTATATCGAGGCGTACATCCAGCGGACGAACCGAAACCTGCTCATCACGAACCTGATTCTGTTCGTGGTCGTCTTCGCGGTGGCGCTGCCCACCAGAGGCTTTCTGTACGACATGCTATCCGGCCCCTACCCGATGGACCGGCAAACGCTGCTCGGTTTACACGGCGTGAACAACCTGCAGAAACGATACGTCACGCTCAGCGGCGACCTGGTTCTGGACACGGGCATGAGCGAGGTCACCACGGGAAAATTCACTGGCACCAACATCAAGATCAGTGAGTCAGCTACGGCTGCCTATATTGCGCTCGTCTTCGACCAGCGCCTGCTACTCATCCGTGCACCGGTCGCCTATACCGGCACCCACTACACAGGCATGCTGGTGCCTGTTTCGAGTGACGTCCAGGACCTCATCCACGACATGGTGATCCAGGAGCCCAAACTCAAAGGCGTGTTCCTGCCGTTCATGCTCGACGCGGTGGAAGACTACCTCATATTGGCCTATGTTGAGGTTGTAGTCGTGGTGCTGCTTGGAGCCCTGGCCGTCTGGAACCTGGCCAAGTTCGTCCAACGCAGCGCCAACCTCACCGCACACCCGGTGTACCGGGCGCTGGCGCCGTATGGTCCGCCAGAAGCCGTCGCTGCTTCCGTGGACGCAGAAGCGTCCAGCCCAGGTGTGATACACATCGGCAGCACAGTGCTGACGCCACACTGGATTTTGCACCGCAGCACTTACTCCGTGAATGCGGTTCGGCTGGAAGATCTGGTGTGGGTCTACCTGAAAGCCACCCAGCGCCGTACGTACGGCATCAAGACTGGCAAGACCTTCGCGACCATGCTGGTGACGAAGCAGGGTAAGTCCATGGAGATCATCCCTCCGAAGGGCGTGCTGGAGACTGATATTGTCGCCAGCGTGGTGCAGCGTGCGCCTTGGGTCTTCGTTGGCTACACAGCCGAACTAGTGAAGGCGTGGCGGGTGAACCGCAGCGCACTCTTGCAAGCGTTGGCGGACCGGCAGCGTGATTGGAGGAAGTAAACGGCGAGTGTAGGCGCGCAGGATGGGAAGTGGGTGAAAATGGGTGTATATGAAATCAAACCAACCTGCGAGCAGTTACCGCGCTGACAGCAGCATTGTCATACATCAGGTCCAACCTGGCGACGCGCCAGCGCTGTACGACTTTTACGACGCGCTCAGCCCCAGCTCCAAGCGCACTTTCGCCCCATTTGGAAGAAATCCCACATTGGATCAATACGAGCAGGTGGTGAGCGCAAACTGCAACGGCAGGGGTGACAAGTATGACCTGGTAGCCGTGCAGGGTAAACGCATTGTGGGTTGGGGTTTTGTGTGGGACCTGGATAAGCAGGAGCCTTTCTTTGGCCTCGGTGTATCAGACGAGTACCACGACCAGGGCTGGGGTGGCCGGCTGATGGACAACGTGCTGGCAGCCATGCACCAGCGCAACCTGAAGCGTCTCTACCTGACGGTAGTTACTGATAACGCACGCGCCAGGCACCTGTACAGCCAGCGCGGCTTCGTCTATATAGGCGAGTTTACCGGCAGCGATGGTTTGCCCTATTACCGTATGGTCGCAGACCTGGACGGGCGAAGCTCGTCAGGAAGCGTATAGGCAAACCACTGCTTAGTGGTTCTGGCCCGAAAAACCTATCGTTGCACGCTCTCCTCGCGGCACAATGTGATGCTTCCGGCAGCGCGCCTGATAACTCTCACTGGCGCCGACCAGGATGATCGGATCTTCGTATGCAGCCGGCTGCCCGTTGATCAGGCGTTGCGTACGCGTCGCCGGCGCGCCGCACACCATACAGATGGCTTGCAACTTTTCAACTTCTTCTGCCAGCGCCATCAGCACAGGCATCGGACCAAACGGCTCACCTCGGAAATCCATATCCAGACCCGCTGCAATGACGCGTTTACCCTGTTCGGCCAGCTTCTCGCATACATCCGTTATCTCTACGTCAAAGAACTGCACCTCATCAATCGCGACCACATTGGTGTCGGGGTCGGCCAATCGCAACACCTCACGGGCATGGACGACTGCCAGAGCGCTGGCATGGATTCCACTATGCGAGCTAACGCGATCCGGACCATAACGCGTATCCAGTTGCGGCTTGAATACCTGCACCTTCAAACGAGCGATTTCCGCACGCCTGATACGCCGGATAAGCTCTTCGGATTTGCCGCTGAACATGCTACCGCATATGACTTCAATCCATCCGCCGTTGGGCTGTTGTTTCATGATTCCGTTTATGCCTGGTCGGTCTTCAACTATAGGCGATTATAGCCATAGGATTTCCCTCAACACCTCACCAGGGCGGGCTGGCTCAACAATATGGAATGCTCCAATCAACCCTGCAGCCACTTTCTGGTGTGTATAATAACGATGATATAGATCTTCTTTATTATTACCTGGCACTATTGGGAGGGAAATGTGAGCAAAGACGGTTATTTCAATCCAGATGCACTCGTCAGCACCGAGTGGCTGGCCGCACACCTGAACGATGCGAACATCCGAGTGCTTGAATCCGACGAAGACACCCTGCTCTATGACACGGGTCACATCCCCACATCACAGAAAATTGACTGGGTGCAAGACCTGAATGACCACATGATTCGCGACTACATCAACTCACAGGCCTTCAGCAATCTGATGCATCAGAAGGGTATCGGCAATGAAACCACTGTTGTTTTCTACGGCGACAAGAGCAACTGGTGGGCTGCTTATGCCTATTGGGTGTTCCAGCTCTTCGGCCACCAGAAGGCCAAGCTTTTAAATGGAGGTCGCAAAAAGTGGGTAGATGAAGGTCGCCCGATGACACGCGAAGTGCCCAGCTACCCGCTTACTTCGTATCTGGCTCACGAGCGCGACGAGTCCACGATCCGCGCCCGCCGCGACGAGGTGCTGGAGCATATGCGTCGGCATGGCACGCTGGTCGATGTACGCAGCCCGCAGGAGTTCACGGGTGAGCGCCTGCACATGCCCGACTATCCCAATGAAGGAGCTCTGCGCGGTGGGCATATTCCTGGCGCACAAAACATTCCCTGGTCGTTAGCTGTAAATCAAGATGGCACGTTCAAAACGGCAGATGAGCTGCAGGCGTTATACGGCAGCCGGGGTGTGACGAAAGACCAGGACGTGATTGTCTATTGCCGGATCGGCGAGCGCAGCTCGCACACATGGTTCGTGTTGACCAACCTGCTCGGGTACAGACACGTCAAAAACTATGACGGCAGTTGGACAGAGTGGGGAAATGGTGTCGGGCTACCCATCGAAAAACCATAAGGATGCCGGGCAGCTGCCAGCATGCCGGCGGCAGGTGGAACGTTATAATGTCCGTGCCCGTTGTGCACAACCAGACCAGGAAACCAGGACAGCACCGTGGCGGAATACGTATTTGCAATCAAGGCAGGGGATGTTCAAACAGGCCAGATAGTCGCTCTGACCCTTGACGACGTGCCAATCGCTTTCACCCGACTGGATGGCCGCATCGTCGCCTTCGGAGACGTGTGCACCCACGACGATGGTCCGCTGGCCGAGGGGACTATTGAGGGCGACTGTGTGGTCTGCCCCAGGCACGGAGCGCATTTTAACCTGTATACGGGTAAGCCCACCTTTCCAGCACCCTTTCCCATTCCCATATATGAGACTAAAATAGATGGCGACGACGTCCTTGTGAAACTCACACAGACGTCATGAAATGTAATACCGAGGATGATCTTCGGGGCAGGGTGAAATTCCCGATCGGTGGTGGGCGACTGCATGGCAGTTCGCTCGAGAGCCCACGAGCGCGTTGAGAGGCGTGCAAGACCCGGTGTGATGCCGGGGCCGGCGGTGACAGTCCGAATATAAAGAAGATCATGCATAAGGTGCTGCGCCTGCTCCAGAGCAGGCCAGTTCGTGATGCATGCAGCCCCGCAGTTCAATCCCCAGGGGCTGTTTTCATGTCAGTATTTTTGAATCGAATAAGTGACGTAGCAAAGGCCGCGTCAGCCACACGTCGACCGCCTGCGCGATCGGATTTGCGCTCATGGCTGGTGCGCCTGGCACCCATGATTACCATGGCTTGTGTGCTGGCACTGTGGTACCTGCTGAGCCTGAACTATCCCCCCTTCATATTACCTGGACCGCAGGTGGTGGCTGTCACGCTGGCGCACAAGATTGCTGACGGCACATTGATAGTGAATACGGCTGTCACACTCTCCGAGGCGTTACCAGGTTTGCTCCTGGGAGCATTGTTCGGCTTTGCCGCCGGTTATCCGATCGCCAGGTTTCAGCTGATGGATCGCTTGCTTTCACCATTTATCGTGGCGTCTCAGGGCATCCCCTTCATTGCCATCGCGCCGTTACTGTTGATCTGGTTTAATAATGGCCCCGGTGCCAGGATCTTCCTGTGTGCCATCGTGGTGTTTTTCCCCATCACGATCAACGTGATCGTCGGTCTGCGTGGCATTTCACCGTTATGGCGCGACCTGCTCCGCTCCATGAACGCCACGCCTTGGGAAACGTTTACACACCTGGAATTGCCTGCATCTCTGCCGTTACTTCTGGCTGGTCTGCGCGTAGGGGGAACACTTTCCATGGTTGGCGCGCTCGCTGCTGAGTTTCTGGGCACCGATCGGGGGTTGGGATTCGTCATCAATCAGGGACGCGGACTCTATGACACGCCTCTTGTATTGGCCGGCATCGTAACCACTGTTGCCGTAGCTCTATGCATATATGGCGCCATCCGCTACATAGAGGTCAAGGTCGTTCGTTAATAGGAGCAACAAGATGATCAAACGATGGCTGTTCGCCAGTCTTGCACTGTTATTGGCAGCCTGCACTTCCGTTCCGGGTATCGGTGCCACAGCTACGCCCCGGCGCACCGTGGTACGCCTGCCCATGGGCTACGTAGCCAACGTGCAATTCGCGCCTTTCTACGTGGCGCTGGACCGCGGCTACTTTTCTGCCGAAGGCATCGATCTGCAGTTTGATTACAAATATGAGACAGACGGCATGGCGCTGGTCGGTGCCGGCCAAATCCCATTCGCGGTGGTGAGCGGGGAACAGGTCGTACTGGCTCGCGCCCAGGGGCTACCAGTGCGCTATGTCGCACAGTGGTTCAAGAAATACCCCATCGCAGTCATCACCCTGCAAAAGAGCGGCATTCAAACACCACAGGACCTGAAAGGTAAGCGTATAGGTCTGCCAGGCTACTTTGGCGCTACCTATGTGGGCTGGCGCGCCTTCCTGCAAGCGAACCATATGACCGAGCGGGATGTTCAGCAACAGGAGATTGGCTTCACCCAGGTGGCAGCCCTGCAGAGCGGCAAAGTGGATGCAGTGGTGGGCTACACCAACAACGAACCCATCGTGCTGGCACAGAACGGCTACCCCGTTAAAGTCTTTGCTGTGTCGGATTATGTGAATATGGTCTCTAACGGCCTGGTCACGAATGAGAAGACCATCCAGCAAAATCCCGAGCTGGTGCGTGGCATGGTGCGCGCACTTTTGAAAGGCATTGCCGACACCATCAAGGACCCAGCCGCCGCCATGCAGATCAGCACCCGCTACGTTCAAGGCCTAAAGGCGAATGATGCAACCCAGAAGCAGGTCCTCGCCAAAACGATTGAGGCCATGCAAGATGGTACGCCCGGTGAATCCACCCAGGTAGCGTGGAACAATACGCAGAACACCCTGTTTACCATGGGCCAGATCAAGCAGAAGATGGACGTAAGTTCGTTTTATACCAATGAGTTCCTACCTTGACCCATGCCCATTTTGACTGCCGACGCCATTTGCGTCACATATCCGAATGGCACCGAAGCCCTGCATGACTTCACCTTGGAAATGGAGCGAGGTGAGTTCGTTACCATCGTGGGACCAAGTGGTTGCGGTAAGAGCACCTTGCTCAGGGTGTTGGCCGGACTGCTTGTACCTACCAGTGGTCGCGTTGTCCTGGACGGAGAGATCATTACCCGCCCATCCAACCATGTGAGCCTTATGTTTCAGGAGCCGGCGCTATTACCATGGCGCACGGTGGAAAGCAATATTCACCTTCCATTTGAAGTGGGCAGCGGGGTACATCGTATGCCAGTTTCCAGGCAAAAGGCTGAGACCCCGGACGATGGCCACAACGCTCAGATCGCTGATCTGATCAACCTGGTTGGCCTGAGAGGGTTCGAACACGCCTACCCGCGCGAACTCTCTGGTGGCATGGCGCAGCGTGCGGCGCTGGCTCGAGCCCTCGCCACACAACCTCCAGTCCTGATGCTCGATGAGCCGTTCGGCGCTCTGGATGCGTTGACGCGTGAAAGCCTGATCGCCTCACTGGAGAGCATCTGGCGTGCTGCTCGTACCACCGGGCTGCTCGTGACACACAGCATACGCGAGTCGATCTTCCTGGCTGACCGTGTGGTGGTATGCAGCCCACGCCCGGGCCAGGTGGCCGGCATTGTACCGGTCAACCTGCCTCGTCCCCGCACATGGGATATGGAGGGCTGGCCCGAGTTCACCCTTAGGAAGAAGCAGATCCGAGCCGCGCTGGGTGACGTGTGATATCAGACTCAATAGCTTTGTATGCTCAAGCGAATCTTGCATACATTATCCGTTATGTGTAGATAAGGAATGGAAGTTGCCAAAGATTCTCTTTACAATTCCTGAGTAAAATAAAGTCTGGTGTTCTGGAACCGTTGAGTCGCAGTATTATTGTCGTAGTACAAGGGAGCATACATATGAAAAGATCAGCCGCGATGGTCTTATCTGGTGCATTTTCAATATTGGTTGTTCTCGGCGCCACGATCGTCGTAGCACAAACAGGTTTGTTTACCGGTTCATCAACACTGATTCAACCACATGGCGAAATCATCGTACCGGAGATGACTCCTACTGTCGCCCAGACTTATACAATCGTGGTAACGAGAACCATCGTCATAACCCCCAGGCTTGAACCATCAAGTACGGCCATATCGACTGCAAGTAATCCGACTCCTACTGAATACGAAACTGAGTTACTCACTCAACTGAATCAGGCTTACGCGTTATTGAGGCAGCGCGAAGAGATATATCAGGTCAAGTTGCGAGAAGCTTATGATCGAATCGCGGCCCTGTCGAAGGTAAATACCAGCCAAGTGCAGCCGGCTCAGCCAAGCTCACCTACCAGTCCCACTTCCAGTACCACGACCAGT
>JAJYKL010000033.1 GCA_021788625.1 Chloroflexota bacterium | reverse complement strand
GCTGGGGGCGCACGATGCCTTCGCCACCGACAACTGGGTGGAGCTGGACTACATCGACGCCTGGGACGGCACGCCCATGCCGATCGGGTTCTTCGAGGAGAACGATCCGCGCGTGATCGCCAGTCCCGACTGGGTGCCTGACGTCAGCTCCGTGGCCAGCAGCGGCGGCTACTTGCGGGATGGCAGTAACGTGTGGTTCCCGTTCACCGGCGACTCGGTGACCTACCAGGCGCTGGCCGACACGGGGCGCGGCGAGGTGCAGATGTTCGTCGATGGGCAGCTCATAGCGCGTCCCAACCTGCACAGCCCGACCCCTGTCACGCGCACGTTCTCGCTGAGCGGGCTGGGTGCCGGGGCGCACGTGCTGCAGGTGAGCGCCTACCGCGGCAGCGCCACAGTGGACGGCTTCGCCACGCCGGGCGCCGCGCCTTTTGTCTCGCTGCCCGGACACATGGGGCTGTCGCGCTACGAGGAGGACGATCCGGCTCTCCTGTACGACGGCGTGCCCTTCATGATGACTTCGCGCACGTGGGGCATGGGCGCAGTCAACCGCGCCAGCTCAGGCTGGTCGGCATGGTCGCACACCATGAGCGACACGGTCAGCCTGGTGTTCACTGGTACGTGGGTGGGACTGGGGTTCGTGACCAACGGCAACGCGGGCCTGGCCGCGGTAACCCTTGACGGCTCTGCAGTGGACACGGTGGACACCTTTGGCAATACCGACAACGTGATGAGCCGCTACTATGGCGGGCTTGTGAGTGGTACGCATACTCTTACCGTAACCGTTCTGGGCACCCACGACGCCTTCTCGACCGACTCCTACGTCGCGCTGGATTACATCGACACCTGGGATGGCACCACACTGCCGCAGGGCTCGTTCGAGGAGAACGATCCGCGCGTGATCGCCAGTCCCGACTGGGTGCCTGACGTCAGCTCCGTGGCCAGCAGCGGCGGCTACTTGCGAGATGGCAGTAACGTGTGGTTCCCGTTCACCGGCGACTCGGTGACCTACCAGGCGCTGGCCGACACGGGGCGCGGCGAGGTGCAGATGTTCGTCGATGGGCAGCTCATGGCGCGTCCCAACCTGCACAGCCCGACCCCTGTCACGCGCACGTTCTCGCTGAGCGGGCTGGGTGCCGGGGCGCACGTGCTGCAGGTGAGCGCCTACCGCGGCAGCGCCACGGTGGACGGCTTCGCCACGCCGGGCGCCGCGCCTTTTGTCTCGCTGCCCGGACACACGGGCCTGTCGCGCTACGAGGAAGACGATCCGGCTCTCCTGTATGACGGCGTGCCCTACATGATGACTTCGCGCACGTGGAGCTCCTACCAGAATGGGATCAAGAGCGGGGGGTACGGGTACGCCTCGCGCACGCCCAGCGACACATTCAGCCTGACGTTCACCGGCACCTGGGTGAGCCTGGGCCTCGTCGGCGGGCAAAGTAGCGGCCTGGCAGCGGTGTCCATCGACGGGGTCAGTCAGGGCGTGCTGGACACCTATCGCCACGACTACTCGGTGAATAGCTACCCCTACAGTGGGCTGGTGAGCGGCACGCATACCATCTCGGTGACCGTGCTGGGGGCGCACGATGCCTTCGCCACCGACAACTGGGTGGAGCTGGACTACATCGACGCCTGGGACGGCACGCCCATGCCGATCGGGTTCTTCGAGGAGAACGATCCGCGCGTGATCGCCAGTCCCAACTGGGTGTCTGATGTCAGCTCCGTGGCCAGCAGCGGCCGCTACTTGCGGGATGGCGGTAACGTGTGGTTCCCGTTCACCGGCGACTCGGTGACCTACCAGGCGCTGGCCGACACGTGGGTTGGCGAGGTGCAGATGTTCGTCGATGGGCAGCTCATGGCGCGTCCCAACCTGTACAGCCCGACCACCGTCACGCGCACGTTCTCGCTGAGCGGGCTGGGCGCTGGGGCGCACGTGCTGCAGGTGAGCGCCTACCGCGGCCGCGCCACGGTGGACGGCTTCGCCACGCCGGGGTCGCCGCCGTTCGTCATCAGCGGGGCGAACATACCGCGCCATGAGGAGGACGATCCCACTATCCTGTATAACGGTACGCCCTACACTATTAGTCCACAAAGCTGGTCGATGTCCCCCTACTACGTCCAAAGCGGCGGTTACGGGGTGGCCTCGCGTACCACCGGCGACACCGCCAGCATGAGCTTCACCGGCACCTGGGTGGGCATCGGCTTTTTCACCTGGGCCTATAACGGCCTGGCAGAGGTCTATATCGATGGAGCCAGCCAGGGGAGGGTGGACACATACAGCCAGAACCAGGGCGTCACCAGCCTGTACGTGGGCGGTTTGCCCAATACCTCGCACACTATCTCGGTTACAGTGACGGGCACACGCAACGCCAGCTCACAAGATAACTGGGTGCAGGTGGATTACATAGACACCTGGGGCAGCACAGCTCTGCCCACCGGGACGTTTCAGGAGAACGATCCGCGCGTCTACCTGAGCGCGGACTGGGGCATCAACTCCAGCCCGATCGCCAGCGGCGGCGCGTACGCCCACGACGGATCCAACGCGTGGTTCGTCTTCACCGGCATCTCCGTGACGTACCAGGCTTATGGCGACACGTGGACAGGCGCAGCGCGCGTGTTGATCGACGGAGTGCCGCAGGGTGTCTACTCGCTGACGAGCACTGTTCCCGTCACACTGGATTTCACTTTTAACGGCCTTGCGGACGGTCCGCATGTGGTTCAGGTGCAACCGGCGTCGGGTCGCATCACCCTCGACGCATTTGTGACGGGTGCTGCAATGGCCAGTGCCTCTGCAGCCGTGGCCTATGCCACCCGCACGACCCCAACACCCGCCGTGCTGGCACCTTCGACGTCCACGGCTTCAACTGTCACAACCTGGCCCAGCTCATCGAGTAACTCGCTGACCAGTATGGACACGCTGGCTGCTCCGGCGGTGAGCATGACAGCGCAGAACACACCAACGGCACCTGCTCTCATGGTGGCCTCAGGTTCGCTGACTGGGCTGCCGGATGTGACTACCACAGCCGTGTTAATGGCCAACTACCTGGTCAGCCAGGTTCTGCCCGACGGCACCTGGTCAGCCGACACCGGCAACCGCCAGCAGAGCTGGTGGTGGTGGTACGACGAGCCCTACCCCACTCCCGCGCTACACGGTCTGCCGCTCACTGCCTACAACATCATGAGCCTATCGCAGCTCTACGCCATGACGGGCAACGTGACCTACCGCGACGTCGTCACGCGCGCGGCGCAGACGATGATGACCTGGCCCTACACCAGCACCAACTCCGGCGCCATCCACGAAATCATCGGCCTGCACACGGCGCTGCCACTGGTGGCCGATCCGCTACTGGCCTACCAGATGCAGTCGCGCACGGAGCAGATTGCCTCCTACCTGCGCGGCCTGCAGAACCCCGATGGTAGTTGGGGCCAGAGCGCCACGGTCACTACTTCTGACCCGCTGGCCACGGCTGGCGCACTTTATGCACTGATCCTGCTGAACCCCACCAGCGTTGACCCGACGCTGATGAGCGCGGTGCAGTACCTGCTGAGCGCTCAGGCGCCCAGTGGCATGTGGCCTTCACCGTCGGAGAACAACAACAACCGGCCCATTCTCACCACCACCTGGGTTGATATGGCCCTACCGTACATCTACGAGGTGCTATCGAGCTACACGGTGAACGTCCTGCATACTATTCCACTCAGCGGTACGAGTGTGCTGACTACCAGCTTGAATCCGCCGCCAGGGGTGACAGAGCAGGCCGGGCAGGCGCTCTACAACTGGGGCTACAACCAGCCCCCTGCCGAGCCGCTGCATGCATTCGAGATAACGCAGGACCTGGCGGGAATGCGCGCCGGTGAAATACGTGCCGTGTCACATGGCACCGTGGTGTCATACGTGATCGAGAGTGGCGGCAACGTGATCAACTTACCGCCACTATACGTGCGGGCGGCGAACCTGGTGGCCATCGGGCCTGCCCTGCAGTGGGCTACGCCCGGTGCCACGGCTGCCTATGTGGTTACGTTCACCAACCCATCGGCCTACGCCGACGTGTACACGCCGACGCTGTCTGGCTTGGCCGGTCAGTGGGGGGCGTTGCCGCCGACGCTCACGCTCGCAGCCGGCGCCGTGGTCACGTTTCCCCTGGTGCTGGACGTGCCCCGCACCACACTCCCCGACGATTACCCGTTCAGCGTCGATGTGCTGAATACGAGCAGCGGCATGGACCAGGCTGCTGCCCTGCTGCGTGTGACAGATACGCTCGCATTGGCCGCGTTGCCGAAGGCACAGCAGGCAGACGGCGGAGCGACCGTAACCTACACGGTGATCATCAGTAACGACGACCGCATGGACCACGTGTACGACCTGGAGGTCGATCAGCCCGGCGGTAATCTGGCGTCGCTGCCTCCCACGGTCAGCGTGAGCGCCAACACAGCCATCAGCCTTTCCCTGGTGGTCACGGCTACGGGCGTGGTGGGCGAGTACATCTTCACACCACGCGCCACGGATTCGAATAGCGGTGTAAGTGCTCAGGACACGGTAGCGCTGCAGATCACTCGATCCCGCGCCGTATCGTTGAGCATGGCGCCTTTGATCGCACCTGCCGGTCGAGGGACTCCTGCACAATTCACTCTCACCGTGACGAACACAGGCGACCTGCCTGATGCGTACGGCTTCGGCGTGCTCCTGCCTGCGGGGTGGACCTATCAGGTGCTGGCCAATGGGCAATCACTGGCAACCCTGAGCTTAGCTCCATTTCTCTACAACTCGGCTGACGTCACTCTGCTGGTCACTCCCACCGTGGATGCCGTCGCGGGACTTTATGCCATTAGCGTGAGTGTCCATTCCACCGCCTATCCCACCATCCAGGCGATCACCGATGCGCAGGTGCAGGTTGCCTCTGAAGGCGTAAGGGTCGCCATTGAGCCTGCGATTCAATCCGCCAGCCCTGGCCTCGCCAGTACATGGCAGGTGCTGGTGACCAACACGGGAACGGCACTCGACACGTTCGTGTTGACGACCAGCGGCAGCCTGGCCGTTGGGGCGGTATTGAACCAATCCTCGGTCCAGCTTGCTGCTGGACAGTCGACAGTAATCCCGCTCACAACCGGCCCACTCAGCTTCGCGTTACAGGGCGGGACGGGCTACCCCATTGCTGTGGAAGCCACCTCGCAGGCTGATCCAGAGGTACGCGGTATCGCGACGGCACGAGCCTTCTTCACAGCGTGGCCAGCCGTCGATGTCAGTGTCACGCCGAAGAGTGCCACCATCCAGCCAGGCGACACAGCCTATTACCTGCTCACCATCTCGAACACTGGCAATGTGGATGACTTATACACGGTTGATCTGTTGCCCGGCACGTTCCAGGTCACCCCGCCTTTCACAGGCAGCACAGGCGATCTGCGAACCAGTGTCGAAATGCTGTCGGTCGAGGTGCCGGCACACATGACGGTTGGCCTGCTGATCACCGCGCGAGCGACCCATCCGGGTATCTACACGTTCGTGGCACGCGCCGCATCGCTGTTCAATGCCGTTTCTGCGCAGGACACGGGTACATTAATCACCAGTCCTTATCGTTCGTACGCGCCCATCGTGCTGAAAAACCAGTGAGCGACTCGATAGATAACGATCCACCTCAGTGCATGGACATGGAACAGAGGTGCCAAATGACAGCCGCGACGCTAAAGAATGTGTCTACCGTCCTGAGCGGTGTTGTGCACCTCTTCGCCAATACCCCCGGTGCATTGGCCAGTAGCGGCAGCCCATATACGCCCGCTAGCCTTGGCAACGACAGCTCCTTTCGGCAGTGCGGTTCGGCTTATCGGACCAGTTCAGCTTTCGGTATCGTCGGTGTCACTGGCAGGCGCGCATGCAGCCAGAATGCGTGTCTGAAGAGCGAGTTTGAGTAGGCAACAACCCAAACGAACAATGTATCACTCTACATGAACCTGAACGCTCCCCGGGTGCCAGCCTGTAGATCGAGCGTTGACACAAGTGTGAGTTTTGACATGAGGCGAGGGTGCTACCAACTGGTGCTACCATGCGTCCGGGTGTTACGTATATAGAGCGGAGGTGAAGTGATGACATCCAGGCGCGAACACGTCCCGCTGCTGCTGTGGCCGTTCTGGGCCATCTGGCGGCTGGTGACGCTTATCCTTGCCCTGACCGGCCGGCTCATCATAGCCGTGCTGGGTCTGGTGCTGATGGTCGTGGGCTTGCTGCTTTCGGTGACCGTCATCGGGGCGGTGGTCGGCATCCCACTGATCATCTTTGGTTTTCTATTGATCATACGGGGGATCTTCTGATGTACGCCTGAGGTTGGATGTGGAGGCTGGCGATTGGCGCAGCCATCATCGCCGATCACCAATTGCCGGAAACCTGTCTCCGGCCACCACCCACCTGTTACCGGATCGCCAACTCCACCCACAGAGGACGATGGTCGGAACCGCCTGTGGTAGGCCAGACGTGCGCGGCCAGACTCTGCACGTCGTCGTTGTGGAACACATAGTCGATACGCGCGAGCGGCGGCAGTGGTGCGAGGTTGGCGGGGAAGGTGAAGCCCAGTCCGATGCCCACCTGGCGGAAAGTGTCGTGGTAACGCGCCGCCAGCAGGTCGTAACTGTGAGTCTGGTCGGTCATGTTGAAATCCCCTCCGATGATGAGAGCTCCCTTATCCGCCGCGGCGCGCTGCAGGATGGCATTCACCGTTCGGTCGCGGCGTGAGGTGTCAACATGCAACCTCAGCAGCGAAGAGCCGAATGGATTCAAGGGATGCACGTTGTATATGGTGACGCGTGTGCCGTCCACGTCCAGGACCACGCGCTGGTCGCCCAGGCCCATTTGCCAGTAGCTGTCTTCCACGATCGGGTAACGGCTGAGCACGCCCTGACCTTGCACCGGCTGGTCGGGCAAGGCGTGCAGGGCGTGATAGGGGTAGAGCGGTTCCAACGCCTGCGCCACCTCCACATTCAATTCCTGCATCAGCACTACATCGGCGTTCGCCTGCTTGATCAGCTCCGTTATGGGCATGCGGCCATCCGTCGATCGGTCTCCGTGCAGGTTGTAGGTGAGCAGGGTGATTGTATGCTTCTGTGGAGCCATCTGAGCGGCGCTGGCGCGCCCAGGTATGAGCAGCACTCCATATGACACGAGCAGCATCACGACCGCTGGCGCCAGCACGGCGCTGAGGCGGGTGCGCCCAATCAGCACGCACACGAGCACCAGCGGCACGGCAGGCAGGAGCATCAGTGGCGAGAAGTTATTCAGGAGCCCTACCAGCGCGATGCGCTCATCCAGCGTGAAGTGGAACAGGATGAAGACGGCTGTACAGATGCCGTAGAAGGCGATTAGCGCAGTGGCGGCATCGCGTAAATCCCCGGCCGTCCGGTGCCATAGGCTCAGCCACCGATTTTCGTGAATCTTCCCACCCAACCCATTCATCCAACCCATCATTCGCATCTCAGACAAGCCATCTCCGACAGGTATTGTCGCCTATTATCGGCGAGCCATCCGATCAGCGCTCATCGACCATGAAGGTTCCCCCATGCTGTGCGCGGCGTAAACCGCCCTGACCTAATCCCGTGCGACGACAAATCACCTGGCAACACGTAAGGCGGGTTGTGCGATTTTCAGCGCAGCCCGTCTTACCAACATCCTTTCGCACCGGCTCCCGTAGATGCGTGAAGATATGTGGATCACCAGGAGAGCACGGCGCCCTGACTTCCACTGGTAACCATCGTGGTGTAACGGCTGAGGTAGCTTGGCAGGTTCTGTCGAACGAAAGGCTTCCAGGCGGCTCTACGGCGCGCGAGCTCCGCATCGTCCACGTGCAACACGAGCTGACGGTTGGGGATATCCACCGTGATCATATCGCCAGGTTGCACCAGCGCAATCGGCCCTCCCGCGGCTGCTTCCGGGCTAACATGCCCAATGCAGGCGCCGCGCGTGCCGCCGGAGAAGCGCCCGTCGGTGATGAGCGCGACGCTCGAGCCCAGACCGCGACCCATGATGTACGATGTGGGACTGAGCATCTCCTGCATGCCGGGTCCGCCTTTGGGCCCTTCGTAGCGGATCACCACCACATCGCCAGCCTTCACCTTGCCCTCCAGGATCCCTGCGCCGGCCTCTTCCTGGCTCTCGAAGACCACGGCTGGACCGGTATGCGTCATCATCTCCGGTCGCACGCCTGCCGACTTCACCACGCAACCCTCCGGTGCCAGGTTGCCGAAGAGGATCGCCAGGCCGCCCTCCTGGCTGTAGGCACTATCCAGCGAGCGAATGCAAGCCGCGTCCTGGCTCTCGCAGCCGGCCACATTCTCGCCAATGGTCCTGCCGGTGACGGTGGGGCAATCCAGATTCAGCGTGCCAGGCAGTTTGCTCAGCTCGTTCAGAATGGCGCTGATGCCGCCTGCGTTCTTCACGTCCTCCATGTGGTACGGGCTGGAGGGGGCTACCTTGCAAATATTAGGCGTGCGCCGGCTGATCGCGTCGATGCGCGAAATGGGATAGTCAATCCCGGCTTCGTGCGCGATGGCCAATGTATGCAGCACGGTGTTGGTACTGCCGCCCATCGCCACGTCCAATGTGATGGCGTTGTCGAGGGACTCGCGGGTGACGATGTCGCGTGCATGCACGTCGTGCTCCAGCAGCCATAACACCTGGCGTGCGGCTTGACGCGCCAGCGCCTCACGCTCGGGGCTGAGCGCCATGGCCGTACCGTTCCCCGGCAGCGCGATGCCCAGCGCCTCGCACAGGCAGTTCATCGAGTTGGCCGTAAACATGCCGCTGCACGACCCGCAGGTGGGGCAGGCTACGCGCTCCATCTCGGACAGGCGCGCCTCAGACATTGCACCTGCCGACACCGATCCGACCGCCTCGAATACCGAGATCAAATCCACTGTGGTGCCATCGGCCATCTTGCCTGCATACATCGGCCCGCCTGAAACAAAGACCGTCGGCACATTGCAGCGCAGGGCGCCCATCAACATGCCGGGCACGATCTTGTCGCAGTTGGGAATGCAGATCAGCGCGTCAAACTGGTGCGCGTTGACCACCGTCTCCACGCTGTCGGCGATGATTTCGCGACTGGGCAGGCTGTACTTCATGCCTGCATGACCCATAACGATGCCGTCGTCCACACCGATGGTATTAAAAATAAACGGCACGCCGCCTGCCTCACGCACGGCTTCCTTCACCAACTGGCCGAACTGGTCCAGGTGCACATGACCGGGGATGATATCGATGTAGCTGTTGGCAATGGCGATGAAGGGCTTGCCGAAATCCTCTTCCTTGACTCCGGCAGCACGCAACAGGCTGCGGTGCGGAGCACGCTCCATACCCTTCTTGATCGCGTCGGAGCGCATCGCCCGGTTACTAAAGGACACTGTACGTGCGGTGTTGTTGCCGTTTGTGCCAGTTACACTGGACATCATATTCTCACCTTACCCTATATGCCGGTTCCGTAGATAATGGTGACACATTATAAGCACAGGCATTATGGAACTTCTGACCGTTGTCCTCATCGCCGTTGGCCTGTCGATGGACTGTTTTGCCGTCGCGCTATGCGTGGGCACCACCCCTCACTCGACCTCCATCCGCTCCAGGTTGCGTCTGGCATTCCATTTCGGCATTTTCCAGGGCCTGATGACGTTCCTGGGCTGGGTGGTGGGCAGCAGTATGGTGCGCTTCATCGGCCAGTTCGACCACTGGATCGCGCTGATTTTGCTGGGCTACGTGGGCATCAATATGATCCGCTCCGGAGTGAGCGGCAGCGCGCAGTGTTTCCAGACCGACCCCTCGCGCGGCCGGACGATGGTGATGTTGAGCGTGGCCACCAGCATCGACGCGCTGGCCGTGGGCCTGACTGTGGGCATGCTTGGCGAGGGCGTGGTCTACCCCTCCATCCTGATCGGCCTGATCACCTTCATCATCTCGATGGTCGGACTGTTTCTGGGCCGCCGGCTGGGGGAGCGCTTCGGCAAGCGCATGGAAGTGATCGGCGGAGTGCTCTTGAGCGGCATGGGGCTGCGCATCGTGCTGACCCACCTGCTGTGATTCTAGCTGCTCCTGTGCAGGCGCAATTCATCAAAAAGATGCCGAAAAGAGGTAGTTCGGGCAGCCCGATAAGGTTTTGCCTCAGAAACGGGCATGTGCCAGGCGGCAAGCCAGCTGGCTTCGTCCATGCCTGCCCTGGCCGCAGGCCGAAACGCAGTCTGTATTCCCACGTCGCATCCTAACGGCATGTAATTATGAAAAAACAGAAGGCGCAAAGAGCATGTTCTTTGCACCTTCTGCCAATCTGTAACTCACCCTTCGGTGAGCTGGCTGCTTTTATTGTGGCTGCCAGTAACTGGACCAGACCGGTACGGGCTGGCTGCCCAGGGCAACGAACTGATTCGCCTCATCTGCTGTGACGGCCCGGCACCCCATGGCATCACATACAGGACCAATGACCTGCCCTGCCGCATTCTCTGGGAATAGGGGCTGGCTGCCCGACACGTACTGGAATGTGTCGACCAGCGCCACATACTGGCCGTTGCTGTTAACGCGGAAGAGCCAGGCGTAGTTGGGGATGCGCAGGATGCTGGGATCCGTCGGCTCGGGGATGAGTGTGGCAACGGTCTGGTGCCTGTCCAGAATGGTGCCACTGAAGACGTCGGTGGCAACCCAGCTCGCGTCCAACGTGCCGGGGGCTGGCGTGGTGGCTGTGCCGGGGGTGGGTGTGAGGGTAACCAGATCATCTTTCCAGCGAGCGTACATGGCGGTCACTGGAACGATGCTTCCCGCAGGGTGATAGATATAGGTGCCCTGCCAGGAAGCACCGGTGACCGAACCATCATCGCTGATGATGACCTGGTCTCCGTTTTTCAATGCGGCAATGGCCGCTGGCTCCGGGCCATGCTGAACGAGCTGTCTCATGTTGATCGTAACGGGACCGGTGTTCGCAGGTGTTGAAGTCACTTGAGCGGCATTAGCGGTAATGGGTAACCCATATCCCAGCAGGGCGCTGGTCACGATGGCAGTCAATGGAACAAGACTTTTCGTGAACTTACTAATCATGTTCAATCTCCTGCCGGCACTCTCACGTGTAATACAGAGGTGACAAGGCCGACGCGTTCCATCTTAAGGAGCATTTGCCAGGGTGGGAATTCACTGCAGTAACTAAGCGGTTGATGATTCTCGTCATATCCATGCCGCCGTCCCGCAATTATCATCTTCAGTTAAGTTGGCATTAAGTCTTACGTGCTAGCCGACGACCACAGCTTAACGATCCCTCGCCTGGCCGCTTTGATCACGGCCTGTGTCCTGTCATAAGCGTGCAGCTTGGTAAAAATCTTGCTGGAGTGGTTTCGGATGGTTCCTCCGGTCAGACACAACCGGGCTGCTATTTCCTTATTACTGTAGCCTTGCGCAATCAACTCCAAAATCTCACTCTCGCGTTCGGTCAACGGTTTTAGAGGCAATTCCTGCTCAGCGGGTGGCTCGGCTTTCGGCGCAGTATGTCGAAACGCGTTCAGCACCTTACGCGCAATGGCTGGATCGAGTTGTGACTCGCCACGTTGTACAGCATGAATGGCCGCCACCACCGCTTCCAGGCTGGATCCCTTCAACAGGTAACCCTGTGCACCTGCGCGCACCCCTTCGAACACCCAATAATCCGTGTCATAACTTGTCAGGATGATCACCTGTATGCCGGTAAGTTGCATTGTGATTTGACGGGTGGCCTGAATGCCATCCATGACTGGCATCTTAAGGTCCATCAGAACAACATCAGGTCTCAGGTCCCGTGCCATAATGACGGCTTCTGCACCATTGCCTGCCATACCGATGATTTCGATGTCTTGGTATTGTCTTAGCGCGACCCCCAGCCCCTCACGGATCATATCCTGATCGTCCACAATCAGCACTCGGATTGAATCCGCCATATGTAATTGTTCACTCGAACGAAAACCTCACGACGGAAATGATCCTATACTCATCTCACTTGCCTGTACAGTGGCTGGGGTCATGTGTGTAAAAAAAGTCTCCACCGGGTACAAAACAGGGTGGAGACACTCAGGCCGTGATGCGCTTTACATCACGCCTTTTCCGGCATGTGGGGGGCGCGCAGTTATTGTTTGATTGTCTTGACTGTTGCGTCCGGCATGATGGAGCCGTCGGGGTTCAGTACGCGCACTTTAAAAGCCCAATCGCCCACGTTCTGGTCCACCTTCACCAGGAGCGCGTTCAGGCCCTTCTTCAGTTCGATGGCTGGCAGGTCGATGTCGCGGGTGTCGTCGGGCATAAAGCGGCTAACCTTATTACGCCAGACGTTCTTGCCGTTCAGCCAGACGGCAATACCATCATCCGACATCATGCCCAGCAGGCCCTTGCGGTCCTCCGGCACGTCGACCCACACAAAGGCGTAGGCAAGCGTGTGCACGTTTGGCGTAATGTAATCGATCAGCGTGATCTTGTGCGTGCGCGCATCGCCACGCACCAGGCGGAATAGTGGATCGCCGGGCTTGACGATGTAATGGGCCTCGCCGCCGGGGAGCCGGTCGTCGTCCAGCGTGCTGAAGGGGAACCCGGTCGAAATCCACCAACTGCGGATGTAGCCATCCTGAGCGGGCGGGTAAAGGTCCAGATGCGCAGCGCTAACCTTGCCACCAGGGCTCTGCGCGCTGAAGAGCGCTTCCACATGCGCGCCGTCATTCCGGGTTTCTGGCATCTGGAAGGTGGCCGTGGTGCCGGTCACATCTGCGATGCCGCGCGAGGTGGTCCCGTCAAGCAAAACGATATGCCAGTTCGTTTGCGCCTTGGGTAGTGCTGTGCCCAGCAGGTCGGTGGCGCTGGCTGATAACGACACCTGTTGCCCTGGCACGTAAACGCTGTAATTACCGGGAGAGTTGATGCGCACAACGGGCGCCGCATCGCCAACGGTGACTAATGTTTCGGCCTTGCGGCTCGCTTCCAGCGCATTTTTGACCGTCAGGCGAACCAGATACTGGCCATCGGTCTGATACGTGTGCGTGGCGTCTGCGCCAGACGCCTGAGCGCCATCGCCAAAATCCCAGGCATAGCTGAGTGCGCTGTTCTGCGGGTCGGTGGTACCGGCAGCGCTGAAGGTCACGGTCAGCGGGGCGGAACCGGCGATGGGCGTGGCTGCCAGCTTCGCCTCCGGCACACGCGGCCCGTTCGTATAACGGACGCGCCGGAAACCGCCTGAGTAGATGGACATGTAATACATGAACCCGTCGGGGCCGAACTTCAGGTCCACCGGCTCGCCCATACCGGTGGCGAAGTCCACGATCTTCACTACCTGGCCGGCCATATTCAGCAGGGCATACTTGATCCACTGCAGCGAGTAGTCGGCCAGGAAATAGGCGCTGTGCATCTCCGGTGGAAAGTTCGCGCTGAAGTTAAAGTCGCCGCCGATGATGCATGCGTTCTGGCCGTTGTGCGGGTAGATATAGTCAGCCGGGGTGGCATTACCTACGTTAACATCTTCGCAAGGCGGCATCACCTGGTAATCCGGCCGGTCGATCATGCCTTCCACGCACGGCCAGCAATAGTTCACTCCCGGCAGGCCGCGGTTCAACATCTCGAACGAGATGTCGCCCACGTTGCCAATGTAGGGGATGCCATTTCCGGGATGCACAGCGAAACGGAACGGATTACGCAGGCCGTAAGTCCACACACGCGAGCGGGCGCTGTGGGGGTGCTGGGGGTCGTAGTAGGGGTTGCCGGGGAGGCCATCGCCCGTCTCCTTGTCGATGCGGACCATCTTGCCGCGCAGGTCATCAATATCCAGCGCAGCCAGAGCCACGGGGGTGGTGGCAATCTCCACGGCGCCATCGCCGAAGCTGACGAACATGTCGCCCTTGAGCGACCAGCGGATCGAATCCACCGAGTGGTTCTCCAGCGTGGATTCGTAATCGTCCAGCAGTACCTTGGCCGAGTTGAGCCGGACCACATTACCCTCCAGCTCATAGCGCACGAGATGGCCCATCACAGGCTTGGCCGCGTCGTGCGGCATATCCGGCGGGCGGTAGGTGTAGAGCAGATAAAGGTAATGATTCCTGGTGAACTCGGGGTCAACACCCACGTCGATGAAGCCGCGATCCACATAGTCGTTCACCTCGCCCCGGATATCGATTACCGGCTCGGCGCGCACGATGCCGTTCTCAATCATCTTGAGCATGCCGGCCTTTTCGACAATCAGGATGCGCCCATCGGGCAGAAATTGAAAGGCGACAGGCAGGTCGAAGACATTGAAGAGGCTGTCCACTTCGAAGCCAGGCGGCACGGTCATGCTCTGGGGTGGTGCACCCTGCGACGCATGCGCATCGTGCGCGTCATGGGGCGCATGTGCGCCAGTGTTCTGTGGCTCGCCAGCCTGGGCTGGCACCGGAGAATTGATCAGGTTGCAGCTCGCCAGTCCAGCGCCGGCAGCACTCGCCCCCATCAGCATCATCATCTCGCGGCGGGTTAGTTGTCTCATTGCGTTCCTCACTATAGTGTTAATCGATCGTGTCGGTGGCAACGGGAGGCCTGGCAGATCAATCATGATTTTAAACCACAGCCGGCCTCTCGATAATCGTGTAATGAGCTTCGCCCCTGTTCGCCGGTCGAGCCCGCAGTCAGGCAAATCAGGCACCGGCGAAGCGAGCCACATGGTACAATGCCTCCTGATTGCATAGGCGATTAACGCGGGTGTAGCTGAGTGGTACAGCGTCTGCTTCCCAAGCAGAAGACCGCGGGTTCGAATCCCGTCGCCCGCTTTTAGGCTCACCAAAACCTGCTTGACAAATCCTCTCTGTTTGCATATCCTTGCCGGTTTATATACCTGTTCAAAGAAGGTGCCGCGAAGCTGTGCCGCTCCGCATACTGCCTGAGACGGGAAGGCGCGGGGCACTCCCAAACGAGAGGCGATATAGACAGGGGTGGCCGACCTGCGGTGTCCAGTAAAAGTGTTTCAGGGGCGATCTGGCAGCCGCTTTTATGGTGAAGGCTGTGTGTTCAGACATGTGGCGACAAGGATCTTGAACGAGGGCGCCCGGCCAAGGGTGCTCCCGTCCTAATTGCTGAAGGGTTTGGCTGAGGTGTTGTCTTATGCGGGGTCACCAGGAGGTGGAACGATGACAGACGTGCAAGGGAATTACCCGTTGTATGATCCACGCTTTGAGCACGATGCGTGTGGCATCGGATTCGTGGCCGATCTTTCCGGCCGCGCGACGCACAAGGTGCTTGATGATGGGCTGAAGAGTCTGGAGCGCCTGGCGCACCGTGGCGCTTTTGACGCGGATGGCCGCAGCGGCGATGGTGCGGGTGTCCTGTGCTCAATCCCTCACACGCTTATCAACCGCGAGCTGGAGCGCATTGGCCAGCGCGCGCATCGTCCAGGCGACATCGCTCTGGGGATGCTGTTCCTCCCCCGCGATCCGGCCCTGAATGCGCAGGCGCGCGGCATCATCGCCAACGAGCTGGAGCGCAACGGGCTGCAAACCCTCACCTGGCGCACCGTGGTACACGAGCCCAATGTGCTGGGCCGACACGCCTTCGAGACGCTGCCCGACATTCAGCAGGTGCTGATCGAGCGGCCCGATGCGATGCGCTCCGAGCTGGAGTTCGACCAATTTCTCTTCCTGGTGCGCTCGCGCATCCAGAGCCGCATTTTCCGCGAGGCGGGCGCCAGGCGCCATGCGTCACTGCCGGGCTTTTATATCCCGTCGATGTCATGCCGGACCGTGACGTACAAGGCGCTCGTGTCGGCTCCGCAACTGCGCCGTTTCTACCTGGACCTGAATGATCCGGATTTCAAGGTCTCGCACGTGCTCTTTCATCAACGCTACTCCACCAACACGCTCCCCACCTGGGAGCGTGCGCAGCCGTTCCGCTTCATGTGCCACAACGGCGAGATCAACACGCTGCAAGGCAATATCAACTGGATGCGCGCACGCGAGCCCATGCTGGAATCGCTGGTGTGGGGCGGAGAGATCGACGATCTGAGGCCCATCATCGACGAGGCCTCCAGCGATAGCGGCATGTTCGACAACGTCCTGGAGCTGCTCACCCTGGGCGGGCGCGACATCACCCACGCGATCAAGATGATGATGCCGCAAGCCTGGGAAAAGGACCCCGACATGCCCCCGGCCGTGAAGGGCTTCTTCCGCTATCACGCGTCGCTGATGGAGCCGTGGGACGGACCGGCCAGTATCGTCTTCACCGATGGCGTGCGCCTGGGGATGACGCTGGACCGCAATGGCCTGCGTCCTGCGCGCTACCTGCATACCTCCGACGGCATCGTGTATGCCGGCAGCGAAATCGGTGCGCTCGACGTGGAGCCGGAGAAGATCATCGCCAGCGGCAAGCTGGGCCCTGGTACCATGATCTGCGTGGATTTGCAGTCGCGCAGGCTACTCACGAACGACGATGTACTTAAGGAGGTCTCGGTGCGCCGCCCCTATCGTGAAATGGCCGCCCGCCAGCGCGTGCGGCTGGAGGAGGTGGCAAACCTGACGCTGGAACAGCCGGCTGTGAACTCCGAGGCGCTCCTGGTGAAGCAGGCTGCCTGCGGCTGGACGAGCGAAGAACTGACGGCGGTGATCAAGACGATGTTCGAGGATGGCACCGAGCCGGTCGGTTCCATGGGTGATGACACGCCTCATGCCGTGCTCTCGCCCAAGGGCAGGACGCTCTTCAATTACTTCAAGCAGCGCTTCGCCGAGGTGACCAACCCGCCCATCGACCATCTGCGCGAAGATCAGGTTATGTCATTGCGCGTACTGCTGGGTGCGCGCGGCAACCTGCTGGACGAGACTGAGGAAATCGCGCACCTGGTACGCCTGAACAGTCCCATCCTGCGTAACGAAGAGCTGAAGGCGATCCAGATGCTGGATGATACGGCTGTTCTCAGCCGGGGTGCCTTCCAGTCGGTGGTGCTGGATGCCACCTTCAGCGTGGCCGGCGGCGAGCGTGCACTGGCAACAGCCCTCCACCGCCTGTGCGACGACGCCGCGCGTGCCGTGCGCGTGGGCGCCAGCATCCTCATCATCAGCGATCGCAAGACCGGCCCACAGCGCGCCATCATCCCCATGGCGCTGGCAGTGGGCGCCGTGCATTTCCAACTAATCCGGGAGAAGCTGCGCATGAAGGCCAGCATTGTGGTGGAAAGTGGCGAGGCGCGCGAGACCCATCACTTCGCCGTGCTGATCGGCTACGGGGCAAGCGCCATAAATCCCTACCTGGCACTGGATACAGCACGTGAAACCGTGCAGCGCGGACGCATCCGCGACAAGACGGTGGACGAGAACGCCGTGGTGAAGAACTACATCAAGGCCGCCGAGAAGGGGGTCCTGAAGATCATGTCGAAGATGGGCATCGCCACGGTGGACGGCTACTGCGGTGCGCAGGTCTTCGAGGCGGTGGGCTTGCACCCGGATGTGATCGACGAGTGTTTTACCGGCACACCCTCCCGAATCGGTGGCGTGTGTTACGACGAACTGGCACGTACCGTCCTGAACTGGCATGCCAATGCTTATCGAAAAGAGAATGGAGATCCAAGATCAGAGATTACAGATGCCCGGATCGAGCAGGCCGACGCGCCATCCACCGGTTCCACTCCTGCATCTCCCCGCTCGGTGAAGCTGGAGCATACTGGTTTTTATAAGGAACGTGCGGGAGGCGAGCCGCACGGTTACTCTCAGAGGGCAGTGCAGGCGCTGCAGAAGGCCGTGCGTGTAGAGGGCATGATCGAATACACCGGTGAGCGGGAGCTGGTCACGGGCATTGCGCGCACGAAGGTGAAGACCTTTCGCACGAACGGCCACTTCCAGGAGGGCTATCGTGTATATAAAGAGGAGTTCGCCCGGCCATTCTACGCCCCCGAACAGCCCATCGAGCCGCGCGACCTGCTGGTAATAAAAAGCGACCGTGCGCCGATCCCGCTCGACGAGGTCGAATCGATTTCCAGCATTACCCGGCGCTTCTCCACGGCAGCCATGTCGTTTGGCGCCATTTCGCAAGAGGCACACCAGACGCTGGCCATTGCCATGACGCGCCTGGGAGCCTTGAGCAACAGCGGCGAAGGTGGTGAAGACCTGGAACGGCTGACCGACGAGCGCAATAGTGGCATCAAACAGGTGGCCAGCGGACGATTCGGCGTCACACCGGTATACCTGATGAGCGCTGCGGAGCTGCAGATCAAGATGGCCCAGGGGTCCAAACCTGGCGAGGGCGGGCAGATCCCCGGCCATAAGGTAACGGAGGAAATCGCCCGGGTACGCCACACGGTGCCGGGCGTGGCGCTCATCTCGCCCCCACCGCACCACGATATCTACTCCATCGAGGACCTGGCGCAGCTCATCTACGATTTGAAGCAGATCAATGTCGACGCGCGTGTGTCGGTGAAGCTGGTGGCGCAGGCGGGCGTGGGCACCATCGCGGCTGGCGTGGCCAAGGCGCTGGCCGACGTGGTGCAGATCAGCGGCCACTCCGGCGGCACAGGTGCGTCACCCTTGAGCTCGATCAAGAATGCGGGGCTGCCGTGGGAGCTGGGTGTGGCTGAGACACAACAGACCCTGTTGATGAATAATCTGCGCGCGCGCGTTCGTGTGCGAGCCGACGGTGGCATCCGCACCGGCAAGGACGTGCTGGTGGCGGCGCTGCTGGGCGCGGACGAGTACTCCTTCGGCACCACAGCGCTGATCTCGGAGGGTTGCATCATGGCACGCGCCTGCCATCTGAACACCTGTCCGTCGGGCGTGGCCACCCAGAAGCCTGAGCTACGCGCCAAGTTCACGGGCAAGCCCGAGCACGTGATGGCTTTCCTGCTGTTTGTGGCGCAGGATGTGCGCGAGCATCTGGCGCAGATGGGCTATCGCTGCCTGGACGAGGTTATCGGCCATGCGGAGTTGCTGACCCAGCGGCGTGATGTACATTCCCCGTCCGGCGTAGAGCAGGTGGATCTTACGGTACTGCTGGCGCACACGCCCGACACTTCGCTGGACCTTCTCCGATCGGCTCAAGGTGAAGCGCCTGCGACGAAACTGGCCCTGCACCAGGTGGAGGGCGCACCCCAACCTCCGCGCAACGCACTGAACGAGCAGATCGTGCGCGATGCAAGCCCCGCCGTAGAGGAAGGCTGGAAGGTGCAGCTGCACTACACCATCCATAATCCGGACCGCAGCATCGGAGCGCGGCTGGCCGGCGAGATTACCCGCAAGCATATGGACCGCGGCCTGCCTCCTGGCACCATCGAGATCGACTTCCGTGGCTACGCCGGGCAGAGCTTCGGCGCATTCACCACCAACGGCATGCGGCTGCATCTGGTAGGCGCGGCAAATGACTACGTGGGCAAGGGCATGCGCGGCGGCGAGATATCCATCCGCCCGTTCCCCGAAGTAGGGTACGAATGGAGCGAAAACCACATCCTGGGCAATACAGCGCTGTATGGCGCCACGGGCGGCGCGCTCTTCGCAGCCGGGAGCGTGGGTGAGCGCTTCGCCGTGCGCAATTCCGGTGCGTGTGGCGTGGTGGAAGGTGTGGGCGACAATGCTCTGGAGTACATGACAGGCGGGGTGGCCGTCGTGCTGGGCCAGACCGGGCGCAACTTCGCAGCCGGCATGACAGGCGGCATGGCCTTCGTCTATGACCCACACGGCACGTTCGTCAACCATTGCAACACCGAATTGGTGGACGTGGACCGCCTGAGCAACCCCGGTATGAAGAAGCTGGTGAAGTCTCTACTTCGGCGGCACTATGAGTTGACTAACAGCCCCCGCGCACGCGACCTGCTGCGTAACTGGGAGGAGGCCTCGCTGTCATTCCGGCGCATCCTGCCTAAGGATCGCGTGGCGCAGATCGAGGCCATCAACGAGTTCAGCGACTTCGAAGCCACATAGGAATTGTTGCTGGTGGATTGCTGATACAGAAATTCATCGCATCGGTTGCAGGGGCAACCCTGGTGCTTGTCCGACGCGGATGGACGTCGAGGCCTCCCTGGCGGTTGCCCGTCTTGCGGTCACTACGGTGCAGGGGCAACCTTCATGGTGGCCCGGTGAGAGGGCGGGGGCAAGCCCTGCCCCTACGATACCACTGGCGATATGGGGAAGAGCAATCTAGAATCAGAAACCGTAAGTCCAGGTTTCTGAATCCATCAGCGGAGATCAATTATGCAGACCGACTATGACGCGGTTCCGTACCCCAGCCTGTCGTACGCGCAGACCCACCCCGATCGACTGGCGACCATTGCGACGCTGCTCGGTCTGCAGCCGAAGCCGGTGACGCGCTGTCGTGTGCTGGAACTGGGCTGCGCCGGCGGGGGAAACCTGCTGCCAATGGCTCAGGCCCTGCCCGGCAGCGAGTTCGTCGGCGTCGACGCTTCGCAGGCCCAGATCGACACCGGGAGCCTGGCTGTGCGCTCCATCGGCCTCCGAAACGTAGAGCTTCGCGCACTCGATATCCTGGACATAGCACCGGAGATGGGAGTGTTCGACTACATCATCGCGCATGGCGTTTACTCATGGGTGCCACCGCAGGTACGCGACAAGGTGCTGCAGGTCTGCCAGGATCACCTGGCACCCCAAGGGGTGGCTTACATCAGCTACAACAGCTACCCGGGCTGGCACATGATGGGTATCTTGCGCGATGCCATGCTCTATCGAACGCGCGACATCGCCGACCCCACCGAGCGTGCCACCACGGCACGCAGCCTGCTGGACTTCATGTCTGAGGCTATCCCCGCTGACAACACCGCGCTGGGTGCGTTCCTGAAGTCGTACATGCGCTTCCTGCAGGGTGAATTGAAAGGGGTGAGCGCGCGCGGCAACGCCTTCCTGTTGCACGACGAGCTGGAGCGGGTCAACGACCCGGTGTACTTCTCGCAGTTCGCCGGACACGCTGCCAGACATGGCCTGCAGTTCCTGGCTGAGGCCGAGTTTACCGACGTGTTCCCCAAAGGCTTCTCGGAGTCCACGCTGGAAACCTTGCAAAAGATGGCACGTGACATCGTGGAGATGGAGCAGTATTCGGACTTTCTGCGCAGCCGCATGTTCCGCCAAACACTCTTATGTCGCCAGGAGGTGGAGGTCCACCGGGCACTGTCGGTGAGCCTGCTCAGTCACCTGTGGGCAGCCTCGCGCTCACAGCCAGCGAATAAGGAGCCGAACCTGTGTGACGTCTCGCCTGAGCAGTTCCGTGCGCCCGATGGGGGAGTCTTGACTACCGACCATCCCGTGAGCAAGGCTGCGCTGCTCCATCTCACCAGCATCTACCCGCGCGCTGCCTCGTTCGGTGAATTGCTGGCGGTGGCGCGTGATGCGGTGAATGCATCGCAGGAGAAACTGGCCAACGACATCATCAGCCTGCAGGCCAATCTATTGAAAGCCTATACCTACAGCTCGCAACTGGTGGAGCTGCACACCTATACGCCGGCTCTGTCGCTGCAAATGAGCAGCCTGCCCATCGCCAGCCCGGTGGCACGCCATGAGGCACGCGACAGCCTGATCGTCACCAATGCCTGGCACGAGCGCGCGCATCTGACGCCGCTGCGCCAGCGCCTGTTGATGCTCCTGGATGGCGCTCACGATCACGACCTGTTGGTCGCCACCCTCGCGGAGTGGGACCCGAGCGGAGAAAGCGGCAGCCTGTCGGAGCATCTGCAGTGGTTTGCCCGCGCCGCCCTGCTCGTGGCATGAGATGAGAGACGGGTGACCGGTGCTCTGCACGGACCTTATTCACCGACCTCGGCTCCGCAGCCTGGCTTCCACGTCTGTGTGTAGCGGTATGCGTGGCGAGCCACGTCACTGCCCTTGCGGTCCTCGGTGATGACGAGCAGCTCGCGGGCATTCAGGCGTTTGTAGACGAAACGGGTGGAGCGATAGGCTCCGCCCCGTTCGAAGGTGGCTTCCTGATCGCCCATCTGCACCAGTGGGTAAGCCAGCGCCATTCCCTTCTCCTCCCAACCGTTCAGACCGCGATCGAAGTGTTTCAGCCGCAGCACCAACCTGGTCTCTTCCGGTTCGATCGCGAGGAGCTCGTAGAGGTAGAGCCGGTCGTTTTTCAGCCAGCGAAACATTCCCATCATCACACCGCCAGCGGGTGTGCTCCAGTGCTCGTCCACCGGGTCATCATCGACGGTGCCATACCAGCTGCCCGCCATCCAGGCCAGGTGGTCGATGGCAACCGGCGTGACGGGAGCGCTGATCGGGTTCATGCTATTCATGGTGCTTATGGTTACCTCCCAGATTATGCTGCGAGCCCACTTCAATATATCACGGCGGGTGCGCAGAGTAACCTGCCTGGTACGCAAGTGTTGGCAAGTTATGTGGAAGAAAAAGTCCTGTTTGGCAAGCGATGCGGTGTTATATAGAACACAGCGACCCGGATTGAGAAGGGGCGTGAAAGTCACAAATTCGTGACATGGAATGACGTGACCTCAAGGGATCACGCAAGCGAATATGAGTAGAAGCTTGGCTGAAGATTAAAGGTTGAAGGCTGAAGCGGTATTGTAAGGGAGGAAAATCCATGTTAAGTCAACTCGATGAGATGGTCATTCGACAGCGGTATGCGGATTTAAATGAACGGTTGGAACGGTTGTATGTGCCGATCGACGAGGGTGATAAGAACCGCACGTCGCGGCTTTCGATTACGAACCTGCGCCGGTGGCTTGCCCATGCAGGAGCCAATCGCCTGCAACGCCACACCCGTGTGGCACATGGCACTGCAGGCAAGTAAGCGCGGTCTATTCGCGCCAGTCGCCACCCGCGGGAGCCGCCTTCTCGAAGGCCTCTCGCGGGTGGTTTATTTTTTCCGTATTTCACTCCAGGGCGAAATGGACTGCTTCGTCCAGCGACATGGTAGCGCCAGCCGCCCAGATGGCCTCGAATGGCGTGCCGGCGTAACGCACCCGGGCAAGACGCACCTCGCGATCATGGATCACGCCGTCGGCCGGTCCGGCCACCCAGGTCAGCAGTACATCTCGATCTGCCGCGGCACCGTACAAGCGGGCCGCTCGCTCCAAGTGTCCGCTCGCTTCTTCAAGCGCGGCCCGGGCGACCAACGCCAGCGCGATTCCGGCTGGCTGGCCCAGCTCCTGATACAAACGCAATCCCTGCTCGAGTGTCTCCGCTGCGGTTGACGAGTCTGCTCTGGACAGGTGCGTATAACCGATCAGAATGTGCAAACGCGCCACGCGTTCCCGGTCGCCAGCACGACGACACAATTCCAGACTCTGGCGGTACCAGTCTGCTGCAGTGGCCGGCTGGTTCAGCAGCCAGGCGACCTGCCCCAGGTTCAGAGTGGTGCGTGCCGTTCCGTGGCCCATGTTCCAGGTCACGCCCAGGGTGCGCCACAACTCGTGCGCCTCGACGAAACCGGCCTGTGCTGCGGCGTAGTCGCCCTGGATGAGCAACAGTTCGGAGTGTAACTCCTGTGTGAGCGCGTAATCTTCGGTATGCGGAGCTCCTCCTGCGTGAGGGGACGCGCGCAGGCGGGCTTCGTCGTCTACACAGGTTGCCATGGCGGCAGGCAGGTCTGTCAGGCACAATCCGCTGATCACGGAACAGGCGTCGAAATGACTGGCCGCACCGATCACGAGTGCAGAATTGCTGGCGAGGGGAACGGGCGCATCGGGCGCGAGCTGGCAACCGTATTCATCTGCCAGACACAACGCTTTCCGGAAGAGGGTGTTCGCTCCCTCCCGGTCGCCCACTTTCAGGCGTGCCCAACCCATGCCCGCTGACGCCACCACCGTGCCGTGTGAGTAGTGAATACGCAACGCCTGCTTTAAGCCGCGTGCGAAGAGTTCGTACGCAGCCGGGTAGTACGCCCGATGGAGGGCGGTGTGTCCAGCCCAATAGAACGACTCGCAGGCCTCCGTGGGGCTGTCGATCTGTTCCGCCAGCGCGAAGGTCTCGTCAGCGCTGGCACTCCAGCGCGACAGGTTGTAGCCGCGGAAGGCCAACAAACGCAGCAGGCCGTTGAGCGCCTCAGCCCGCAAGCCGGGTGGCGCGTCGACCCCGCGTACCAGCGCCTCCTCCAACCAGGCCGAAGCCTCAGCGAGATAGCCCCGCGAGACCCACAGGGCGGAAAGGGCGGTGGAGAGCGTCAGGCTGGTGCGGGCACCATCGGAAAGGCCGCGTGCCCACGTCATCAATGCGCGGATATTGCCCACCTCAGCCTGCAACAGATTCAGCCACTCTGTGGCGGGAGGGCCCTCACCGCCACTGGCGCGCGAGCGAGCAAGTGACATGAAGTAGAGGGCCAGCCGCTCGTGAATGGCATCCCGCTGGCCTAGCGCGGTGAGCTCATCCCTGGCAAACTGGCGGATCGTGCGCAGCAGACGGTAGCGCGTCTGGCTGCCGCGCGTATCCGCGACCACCAACGACTTGTTGACCAGCTCGACCAGCAGCGGCACGACGTCCACCGCGCGCAATGATTCGACGGCAAGATGCTCAGCGAGGGCATTGGCTGCACGGCTGCCATCCATGGCGTCATCTTCGATACCCAGCGCTTCGGATGGATCAGCGCAGACGGCCTGCGCTGCACTGGCGGTAAAACCATCCACAAATACGCTGAGTCGATCCAATAAAGTGCGCTCGCGGGGAGAGAGCAACTGGTAACTCCACTCAATGGTGGCATGCAGGGTGCGCTGGTGTGGCGAGACCGTTCGACGCTCGTTCGAAAGCAGAGCAAACCGGTCACCCAGGTGTGAGGCAATCTCCTGTGGCGACATGACGGCTACCTGCGCGGCGGCCATTTCGATCGCCAGGGGGATGCCGTCCAGACGGCGACAGATGTGCACGATGGCTTCCATTGACTCGGGCGTGAGCTGCAGTGCCGGTTGAGACGCCGAAGCATGTTCCACGAACAGTTGCACGGCCGGGTAGTCCAGCGCATGTTCGAGCGCCGCAGGGTCGTCCCGGCCAGGCGTGGTGAGCGGCTGCACGCGCCAGTTTACCTCGCCGGAAATGCGCATCGCCTCACGGCTGGTAACCAGAATGTGCAGCGCAGGGCACAGGATCAGCAGCCGCTCAGCCAGATCGGCACAGGCAGCCACCAGATGCTCGCAGCCATCTAATATAAGCAACAGGTGAGCGTGCTGCAGGTGGGCGACGAGCAGCTCCATGATATTGTGACCCGGCTCACCGGGCAGCCTGAACACCTCTGCCACCGCGCGCGACACGGATTCGGCTTCCATCACCGTGGCCAGTTCCACCAGCCACACACCGTCTGGAAACGATTGCCGGGGCGGTGTGCCAGTCGTGTCATTCTGGTCGTCCTGCGGTGGCGGCTGGTGTGCCACTTTGACCAGGGAGGCCCCCACTTCAACCGCCAGGCGTGTCTTGCCCATGCCGCCAGGACCGGTCAGGGTGACCAGACGATTCTCACTCACCAATCGTTCCACCGTGAGCATGTCATGTTCGCGACCGATGAAGCGGGTGAGCTGTGCGGGCAGGTTGGTCTGCCTGTTCAGGTCCACATCGCCAGAGGAGCGGGAAAGGTTAGACTGCGATGGTGGCAATCCATGTGCCATTTCGGCCAGGCGGACGAGCTGGTCCGACAGGTCCGACTCGCCATCCAACTGCAAGACCGGTACGAACTGGGCTTTCACCATGGCCGGGTCTGGCAGACGTCTACCCCGCTCCAGACGCGCAATATGCGCCTCGGAATAACCGACCGCGATGCCAAGTTCACGCTGCGTCAGCCGCGCGCGGCGCCGCAGGAAACGAAGCAGGTCGCCGAAGGTGCTAAAAGAAGATGGGGTGACACCACGTTCCATACCTTAATGTAAGTGACCGTTCCATCCATTGTACCTGCCGGTTGGCCATGCCTGCCAGACGAGTTTCTACCGCCTGATGGGACACCCAAAACCGGAAAGGAACCAATCCGCCACACTGCGAAATTCGCCGGGCTGGCTCCACATCAGTGGATGGTTGCCCGCACTGCCAAAACAGACCCGGCTGCCGGAATGCTGGAGTGCTATGTTGCACATCTGAGTTGCCACGTTTGGTAAGAGGCTATCGTCGCCGACAGCCTGCACTCGCTCAGGGCACTCGATTGCCGTCCACAGCGGCCCCTCCCCCTGCTCGCGGTAGAACAGCCGGCGCTGATTCGACGTGAAATATGGCATGCTCTAATTCCAAATCTCAGTCTTTGATCGCGGTCATCATAGGGTCACCCTCGACGGGCGCGGGCAGGCGAGTGATGATTTCGACGATGGGGCGCAGGATGGCGTCCACGCCGGCCAGGTCGCGTGGGCGGGAGGCGGGCGGGAGGGCGTCGAAGAGCTCACCGGCGGCGTGGCTGCCATCGTGCGTGGGTGACACGACTTGAAAGCCGACTTCGCGCAGGAAGCGGTGATAGGTGCGGCCGCTGGGGTGCACCGTCTGGCAGAGACGTGCCTCGCGCAGTGCCGGGCGAAGTTGCTGCAGGTGCGCGACTGTGATGTCGTGGAAGCGCAAGGCATGACGATCCGGCACATCAAGCGCCTGGCACAGCATCGCGGCGGGCAGGGCAAAGGTCAGCCCCACCTGCGAGACACGTTCTTCGCGCACATGCCGGTCGTAGAGGATCAGACGGCAGCGACCAGCATCAAGTGGAAGCAGCCAGGCATCCTCCTCATGCCCGCCGCGATAGCGGCCCAGCGCTTCGTAGCGGATGCGCAGGCGCCCACCGTGCTTTAAAACGCGGTACAACTCTGCCAGCGTGGCATGCGGGTCGGGTGTCTGCTCCACCGAAGAGGCAGCCAGGATGCCGTCGAAGGAGCCGTCCTCGAAAGGCAGCATCATGCCGGGCGGAACGTGCACGAACGTCGCATTGGCGATCCCCATCCGGCGCGCGTTTTCCTGGCACACGCTCACGCGCCGCGCCGAGCCGTCTACTCCAACCACCTCGGCGGCGAATGGTGCGACGATCAGCGAGGGCCAGCCATCGCCAGGGCCGAAGTCCAGCAGTCGCTTGCCCTCGCCGCACGTGGTGAGCAGAAAGTCGAACAGCGCACCACGGTCCTGCCAGTGCGCCTTGCGCGCAGCGTCAAAGGGCTCGTAAATGATCGGCAGGGACCGGCCTGACTGCGAGTCCATGTCGTCATAGAGCAGGGCCGTTGAGGTGCACGGGTCTGGATGCAGCTCGCGCGTGATGTACTCAAACGGAGTCGTCACGGAACACCATTCTGCGCAGATCAGCTTCGGCCTGGCCGATCTTGGACTGATATACGCGCAGTTGTGCGTCGAACGACGAACCCAGATGGCTGGCGTTGTAGCCGGCCACCATCTGCGCCAGCCAGTCGTTCATCAGAGCCGGGTCCACCTCCGGATATCCCTGGGTGCCGTCGAAGCATACGGTGCTGAGGGGGAACTTGGGCGGCATGGGCGGGTAGGGGCTTGAAGTGTAACCGAACACGATGGTCATCAGCGGGATCACACCGGCTGGTGCCTTTAGCCGTTCCGCCAGGTAGGCCGTGTCCAGCAGGCCGCTGCGTCCGGTTTCCGAAAGCATCACCGACGACACTCCCAGCGCCTCGGCGGCCACGGTCATGGCCATCGCTGCCAGCGAGGCATTCACCACCGCAATTGTGTATTCCACCAGCGGGCTCTTGGGGAAGGAGTCAAGTACCTGCCGGTCGCGGTGCGTATCGCCCATGATGATCACGGCGCGCGGCGCCTTGAAGGGCAGGGGACGCTCGAACAGGCTGCGCCACGACTGGGCCGTAAAGGTGGCGAAGGACCACGATTGCAGGTTGACCGTACTCGGTGCCAGACGACCGGCTTCCAGAATCGCATGGAATACGTCGTCGGGAATTTCCGCGCGGGAAAAGCTGCGCACGCTGCGCCGCCGCAGGAGGATGCCCAGTAGTGCGTTGTCTTGCAGGCTGGGTGGCACATGCGGATGGCCTGCCAGGATGCGCAGCAGGCTCCTGACAAACCTGACGGGGCCAAGCCTGAACCTCATAGCAGCTTTGTCCTTTGAATGGTTAAGCCGACCGTCACGCTTTTCCGCGTCAGACCGTGAACCAACCAGCGCCACATGGACTCCCTCGGGAATCGGCATGGTCCTGGTTTCTTTCCTGCAGGGTGTGAAATCCCTAGTTCTTGTTCTGTTCGGGGAAGAGCACCGGCTCGGACGAATTGACCTTGGCCTTATCCACCACGGTGACGAACCCGCCGAACAGCCGGTACTCGTCCATGCGGCACGAGTTGATCAGCTTGCCGTCGTAGTAGGTCATATCGGGGCAACTGTCGCACATATCAGCCTGGCCGTTGGGCTGCACATCGGGGGCCTGGATGATGCCTATGCTCTGCACGTGGACGCTGTCGAACAGACGCCCGGGGTGGCGCAATATGTCGCCCCAGTAATTTCGCGAGGCCTTGCCGACGAGTTTATCCAGCGAACCCAGCAGGAACACCTTACGGCCGACATTTGCCTCGGACAGGTAGGCCAGATAGGTGCCGCGGAACAGGTGATGCATGGTTTGTGCCAGCTCCATCGTGTGCTTGCCCACCGAGCCGTACACCTTGCGCTTGGTGCCGATGATGGCGCCGGCCGTCCACTTGAACGAATCGTGGCGCAGCGTGCCGCCCAGATAGGCCGACGGCATATATTCCGGGCAGTTTTCCTGAATAATCTGGACCACTTCGGGTCCTGTCACGAACTTCTCGTCGAAGTGCTCGCGCACGTAGCTCAGCTTGCCCAGGTCCACGACGTTTTTGTCATTATCAAGCGCTGCGCTCGTGTCAGTGGTCGCCGTGCGGTAGGTGATGAACACCAGGCCGTGCACCTTATCCACGTTCGCCTGCCCCCAACGCAGAATGTCGGGGATCTCATGGTAGGAGCTGGGGTAGACCGTGGCGTTAAAGACGACGAACAGGTCCTTCTCCCTGGCAATCATGTCGGCACAGTTCTGGCGCAGCTCGTTCAGCTTCTGTTCGCTGGTAGGCCGCCACTGGGGACGATTCTGGTGGCTGTCGATGTGGATGGTGAATCCGGCCAGGCCAGCCTTCTTCAGCTCCTTCAAGATCTCAGGTGTGAGTGCCATCGCATTGGTGAGGATGACAGGCTTCATCCGGTTTTCCTTGATGAACGCCACCAGATCGACGATGTGGGGGTAAATGAGTGGTTCGCCTCCGGCGATGGATACGTTGTCTGGATTTCGCCAGCGCTTGAAGAAGAGCACCTCCTCCTTCACCTGCTCCAGCGTCTTGTGCCCCGAGATACGCTGGCGGTAGCAACCTTCACAGGCCAGGTTGCAGATGTCCGTTACCTCAAGCCAGGCGATGGCGTTGTCGTTCATCGACCATGGCAGGCGATACAGGTCACGCTTCTCGATAGTCACAAATCATCCTCCTTGCATAGCAGCGGTCAAAGATGCATATCGAACCGTTGGATCATGTGCCGGTCTCCGGGCGGCCGGTCAATGATGACAAACCTGCTCACCGGTGGCGCTCGCACATTCACGCTGCAATGCGTCACGGGTGCCAAGTTAAGAGACGATTCTAATACGAAAGGGAAAGCTTCGAGTTAATTCCCACCGGCTGTGTGCACCGATGTCCTGGGAAGAACCGGGAGGAACTCGTCGAATGCCTTCACTACGGCCGGGTCGAACTCCTTACCCGCCTGGCTGTGGAGGAATTGCTGCGTCTCCTCCTCGGGCCAGGGCTGGCAATCGGTGCGCTCCGTTCGCAGTGAGTCCCACGTATCCACGACGGCGAAGATGCGCCGTGTACGCATTATTCGACCTGCCATGCTCATTCCTGATTAAGGCCACTGACACTTCTGATGAACCACCGCGTATCTTAGCCTAGAATGACGGGGTACGATGGAAGACGATATCTACCTTGACAGTGAACCAATCGACTCGACGAATGACCCGCATATCGCACGTCTGCCCGAGGCGCAGCGTGTGAATGCATTGCGCCTGGGCCTGGCCATCACCTATGACGACATGTATGGCTGGCGCATGTGGACTCCGTCTTTGGCGACCTTATTGTGGACGCACCTGACCATCCCTGGCACACGCGTTGTGGGCTGGGGTATCGTGAATTACGACCTGGTCATCATCCGTAGCAGCACGACGGTTCACACCGCTCCGCGCGTGCTGGACCTGTCGGCGCAGATTGAGGCCGCGAGCAGACGGCGCTACAAGCTGGACATCATTGCCCGGACGAACCTGGGGCGCAGCAAGAGTGTCGATACACAGACGGTGGTCGGCTGGCTGCGTGCCGGCGATGAGGCGTCGATGATCAAAGCCACCGAACACTGCCACAGCAATGTGCAGGTGGTGATGGACTTGCTGAATATGCTGCAGCGCGGCCAGCCGCTGGTGTTGCCGGGACGGCTGGAGACTGATGAACGCGGCTGGGCCAGAACGAGAGAAGCCACTCTGCGTGTCTACTTTACGCCCGAAGGTGAGTGGTTGCGCTGCGAAGACCTGCGAGGTAAGCTGGTTACGGAGCGCGGCATGGACCAGACGTGAATCACCGTGCGTCCAGCGTGGCGGTCACGGTCAGGGGCTGTCCATCGCGCAGGAGGGTGAGTGTGACCTTGTCGCCAGGGCGTTTGTTGCTCTCGAGGTAAAGCGTCATCGCGTCACGCGTGGCGATGGGATGACCATCGATGGCGGTGAGAATATCCCCCCCAACGAGCAGTGTGCCGCCATACGTGCGTAGCTGCTTCGTTGCACCTCGCACACCGGCATGGTCGGCTGCACCGCCCTGCAGCACCTGGGCGATGAGCAGCCCTTGCTGTACGGGCAGCTTCAACAAGCTGGCCAGGTTGCTATCGATCTCGTAAGCGTTAAAACTCAGCGATGGGTGCTCATAGCGGCCGTGGCTGATCAGGTCTGGCACCACACGCTTGACAGCATCCACCGGCACCGCGAAGCCGATCCCCACCGACCCGCCATTGGGGCTCTGGATATTGCTATTGACGCCGATCACCTCACCGTTCAGGTCCAGCAACGGGCCACCGGAATTGCCCGGGTTGATGGCTGCATCGGTCTGGATCATCTCACCCAGCGCAGCCTGGTCCTGCCGCTCAATGGTGCGGCCTAACGCGCTGATGACCCCCGTGGTCAGCGTGCGGTCCAGCCCGAACGGATTGCCGATTGCGATCACACGCATGCCTACCTTCAAGCTGTGTGAAGATCCCAGAGGCAACGGCTTGAGCTGGTCCGGTCGCAGGCCGTCCACTTTCAATACGGCCAGGTCGTTGTAGTCATCGGTCCCAACGATTTTGGCCTTATGGGTTGTGCCGTCAGCCAGCGCCACCTCCACCTCGTTGGCTCCAGAGACTACATGAGCGTTGGTGACGATGTGACCCTGGTTGTCGTAGACGAAGCCGGAGCCAGTACCTTCCTCCGGCACGGCGCTGCCAAAGAAATCATAGACCTGGGTGTGGCTGGTTATATGTACCACAGACGGGCTGAGGCGCTGATAGAGGCTGATGTACAGGTCCTGTAGATCGTTGATCACCAGGACGTATGGAGTTTGGGTGGGGGCGACCTGGGTGGCCGGCCCGCTGGTGGCTTGCGCACTGGCGGTGGGGCTGAGTGATTCGATGGATGATGCATTGAGCGCGGGTGCACCAGGCAGGTTCAAGCGTGGAACGAATGAGCAGGCCAGGATGATGAGTGATAGCGTAGAGAGTGATAGCAACAGTCGACGCATATTCCCTATATACCGTCCAAGTGTGAGAGCAGGATGAAAGGCCCGGCCGCACTGGCAATCCCAACAGGATGCCCGTCGGTTCAGCACCGACGGGCAATTGACCAGATCGTCATTGAGCGCGACTGCCTGACGACGGAATCGCAGCCCTCACGGGATCGCTACTGCGGCCGCACGCCAACTTTCACCTTTACGTCCTGCTTCTGGCCGTTGCGTAATATGGTCAGCGTGACCGTATCACCGGGTTTGGCGGAATCGGTCAATTGGGCGATCAGGTCTGTGTAGTTCTTGACGGGATGCCCGTTGAAGGCGGTGATGATGTCACCACCCAGCGGGATGGGTGCACCCTGTACGGTGATCGTATTTTGCGGATCGCCGCCGCGAATACCAGCTTGCGCCGCAGGACCCCCAGGGACCACTTCGAACACCAGGACACCATCCGTTACATTTTTACCCAGTTGATTGGCAATGGTGGACAGCTTGAGGCCATCGCGCGAGGTGATACCCAGGTAGGGATACTGGATGCTGCCGTGTGCGATGAGTTGCGGGATGACGCGCTTGACGGTATTCACCGGCACCGCGAAGCCAATGCCGCTATTCGAGGGCTGGCCGCCGAGCCCGGTGCTGGTGCTGCGGATGGCCGTGTTCACGCCAATCACACGTCCGTGTGAGTCGAGCAGTGGACCACCGGAATTACCAGGGTTGATCGCCGCGTCGGTCTGAATAATCTCCGGATTGATGAAGTTGGCAGTGCTGGATTGGTTCACCGACTCTGGCAGCGTGCGGCCAATGGCACTGATGATGCCGCTGGTCATGGTCCCGGCCAGTCCATACGGATTGCCAATCGCGACGACCATCTGCCCGGGTTGCAGGTTGCTCGAGTCGCCCAATGCAACCGGGACGAGCTTATCGGCCGGCACATGCACCTGAATCACCGCCAGATCGCTATAGGCGTCCTGGCCAACAATCTTGGCGACGGCACTGGTCCCGTCAGCGAAGATGACATTCACCGTGCTGGCATCGGCCACAACGTGGTTGTTGGTGACAATGTGGCCCTGCTTGTCGATGACGAAGCCGGAACCAGTACCCTCACCGCCCGGCGAGTTTTGTGTGGCCGCCACCGTTACGTCGATGTAGACCACACCTGGGTTCACGCGTTGATATATGTTGACCAGTACCTGCTCTTCCTGGTCGAGCATGTTACGTCCGCTGGCGGGCACCAGCGTTGGCGTGGGGCCAGCGGTCGGTTGATTCACCACCCTGTCTGAAGGTGCCGGGCTGGCATTGCTCTGTACGGTTGGCTGGGCTTGCTGAGGTGCCGAAGTGCCTTCCGGTGTAGCTGTCTGGCTTAACGGATTGGAGCGCAGAAAGGTGGGTGTCCTGAAAGTCAGGCCGCACGCCAAAGATGAAAGTACTAGTAGCGTGATCCCGACCCAAATCTTGCGGTTGCTCATTTACGATAATCCTCCGTATTGCTAGTGAACATGACGATGTATCCACCTGGTGCTTTGCACCTGTATTTTAGGGTTGGCCTTCATCCAAGCTGATGGCTGGTGAAAGCGTTCCGCATATGCTGTTGACGTAACTCAACCGGCAGTGATCAATCATCAGGTGTGAACTTTAACGTATTCTGATACCGCAGCGAGTAAATCGTGAGCGTTTGATTAAAGCCCCACCATCAGGCTGATAGCCCGCGCTTCGCTATCCCGACACGCTTTTGAGGTGCAACCATAAAGGAACGAAGCATCAGACCCTCAAGTCGTTCGTATAATATGGGCGTCATGTCGTTACCGCCCACCGCCTCGCCACCTGCTGCCGACGCTTTGGAGCAACGTGACACGTGGCGCGATGCCTGGCAGGTCCTCACGAGCGATGCCATACTGGTGATCCTGTGCCTGCTGGCTGGATTGGCGTTGGCAGCTCGACTATTTTTACCGCAGCAACCGGCTGGTGGCACATCAGACCCGCTGGCTTACAGTCAATGGCAGGCCCAGGCCCATGTGCAGACCGGGGCGGGTTACGATACAACTCTTGCGCTGGGTTTGTTTGATGTCAACGGCGCACCGTGGCTGCACGTCGTGCTTGCTATTTTATGCGCTGTCGTGCTACTGCGGCTGGTGGATCGCCTGGCGCACCTGTTTCACCGTCCGTGCAGCGACACGTTACGGGATGAAGGGCGTGTGCGAGTGACCGAGCAGGCCCCAGCGCAACCAGATGCTGCCATGTGGTTGCGAGCGCATCGCTACCGCGTCTCCGTGCCAGCCGGACAAACAACCCCAGGAGCCCCGGACTGGCTGGCAGCGGATCGCCAACCTTGGGCTGAGCTTTTTTCCTGCGTGCTGCACGCCGGTTTGCTCATCGCTGTTGCCGGAGCGCTGGTCAATATCATATTGGGATGGGGCGTGACACGCCAGCAGATTGGAGCTGGTCAGAAATCCGGGACGGATGCAGCCATAACAACCCTGCACGATCATGTGAGTCTGCAGCTCGCTGCGGTGGAAGATGCCATGCAGAAGGCTACCCTGCGGGTGCAGGGCGGGCTGCAACCAGTCACTCTATCCGAGGGACAGGCAACGGTCATACCCTGGGTACGCGGCCTGTCCATGCCCTATGGCCTGACCTTGCGCCTGGATGAGATCACGCCGGGCTATCGCATCCGCGCAAACAATGCCTCAGGTCAACCGCTCACTATCACCGTGTCCAGTTATGCCGAGCCGAGCCAGGAAGTGTTACTCGCCTTCCGGCGCGACGAGCCGGAGCGGCTGGTGGCAGTCGAGGCGGCGGACCTGGCGGTACTCGTATCAGCGGATGCGGGGGGTCATGTACAGGTGTATGGCGTGCCATCCGGTAACCTGATCACCGATACGCCGATACGGCCCAGCGTGGTCGTAAGTGGCACCACCCTCCTTTTTACGCCTGCCTCCAGTGTGGCCGTGGACGCGCAGTATGACCCAGGTGATGCACTGCTGGTAATCGGCGCATGCCTGGCGTTCGTGGGGCTTATCGCGACCATGCTCTGGCCGATGCAGCGGCTGATCGTGCGGCACCACGGTCACTGGACTGAGGTATATGCTTCCGGGCGCGGGGTGCGCCGCGTGGTGCGGGAGATGCTGGCAGTGGCCACACCCGTGGCCCAGACCTCGCCCCCCGACTCTACCAGTCTGGGGCAAGCGAGCGTTGCTTCTGTCACGACCTCCGAACCGGCAGAAGGTGGCATCTCGGTGTCCACCGTTCTTCTGAAAAAGGAGGAGGGCCAGGATGCAGGGCATGGGCATTGATCCGAAACCCGATCTGGTTTTTGCGAAAGTAGCCAGTGAGCAATTGGACGAATACCTGCACGTGGAAGTGCTCTTTTACCCCATCGGTGCTGTGGCTGGCCTGCAGATGCCGCAATTGACCATCGGATCCTGGCTGGAAACAACCTGGCGCCTGCAGGCACTGGCATCCACCCTACAGTCGGATCAACAGGCTGCCCTGGATCAGGCTCAGGCGCAGGTGAAACGTATCCACTCCCGTGTGCCGGAGCTGTATACACAGAAGGCGCACCGCGAATGCCGGAGCCGGCTGGACACCTGGAACTGGTACCTGGACGATATGCTCGCGCGCAGACCTCTGGCCACGCCACCCGAAGGGCAGGCCTACTCCACCTATGTGCATGTGCGGTTGAAATTGGAACTGCTTAAGGAAGACGTGGCACAGCCAGCGGACCAACTCGCGCGCCTGGAGGCCGGCGACCGTCGCCTGTATAGACACTTCGCTGCGGGGTCATTTGTATGGGAGCCGGAACTGGTTCCGCAAGCCCCGGCAGACACGTACTGGTGGTTATACGGTCATCCTTCGTAGGCGAGACAGCGGTGCGTGCCTCAATCCGCTACAACCGACACAGGATGAATCCTCCAGGCAGTGACCGGCGCAAGAACGGTGGCTCCGTATAATGGACCCATCATGCTGGACAGATTGAATCAACTGGAACACGATGCACTCGATTCGCTCGCGCAGGTGAACAGCGCCGAGGACCTGGCAGCGTGGCAGGCCAGTATCTTTGGCACCAAGCGTAGCAAGGGCGAACTGGACCAGGTGCTCTCGGTACTCGGAACGCTTGGCAGGGAGGAACGTCCGGCTTTCGGCCGGCGTGCCAACGAGGTGAAGCAGGCATTGCTGGCTGCGCTGGAAGCCCGTCAGTCGGTCGTGAAGGCACAGGAGCTGGAGCGGCAGCTCCAGAAGGGTGTGCTGGACGTGACATTGCCGGGCACACCGGTCCATCGCGGGCGATTACATCCCAGCACACAGGCATTGCGTCGCATTGTGCGCATCTTTGCCCAGATGGGCTTCGAAGTCTACCGTTCGCCCGAGGTGGAAACCGACGAGAACAACTTCGAGCTGCTGAACATGCCGCCTGAGCACCCCGCTCGCGACATGTGGGACACGTTCTACACGACGACACCCGGTGTCCTGCTGCGCACACACACCTCGCCCGGGCAAATCCGTGTGATGCGTGAGCGGTACCCGAAACCGATTCGCGTGGTCCTGCCTGGCATGGTGTACCGCTACGAGCAGGTGACGGCGCGCTCCGAAATGCAGTTCAATCAGGTGGAAGGGCTGGCGGTAGGCCGGAATATTACGCTGGCCGATTTGAAGGGCACCATGACGGAGTTCGCACGCCAGATGTACGGCAGCCAGCAGCGTATCCGTTTCCGCTGCTCCTACTTTCCCTTCACCGAACCCAGCGTGGAGGTGGACGTGTACTGGGGCCTGGAAACAGAGCGCGACCGCATGATCACCAAGGGCACCGGGTGGCTCGAGATCGCCGGTGCCGGGATGGTGCATCCCAAAGTGCTGCGAAATGGCGGTTACGACCCGGCGCAATGGACAGGCTTTGCATTTGGGATGGGTGTGGAGCGCACGGCCATGCGCTTGTATGGCATCAACGACATTCGATACTTCTGGAGCAACGACCTGCGGTTCCTCGAGCAATTTTAAATTTGCCAGGGCGCATGTAAAATACGATGCGGATCGATCGAACAGGAGCGTTCTGAACCGATCCTTGGCAGGCATTTAGCGGTTTTTCCCCCGAGGCGCCATAAGGCGCTGGTTCATGCCATGGGGTGAACCGGGGAGGTGTTTTTTGGCAGTGGAGTTGAGGCGGACAAAGACCAGGGCTGCACATTCACGTGCGGTTCGTGAAGCTATATTGGCCTACGGTCTACTGGCCCCCGCTGTCCTGCTTTTGCTGGTCTTCACCTTCTTTCCGGTGGTGTTTGGCTTCGCCATCAGCCTGTATAACTGGCGCATCGTACCGCGCAATTTCATCGGGTTTCAAAATTATGCCACCGCCCTGCAACCCGGCTCGGACATGTGGAATGCACTGGGCACCACCATTTCCTATACCCTGTTGAGCGTCCCGATCCAGCTCTTCATCGCCCTGATCCTGGCCACCTTACTGTTCCAGAAGCTGCATGGCAAGAGCTTCTTCCGCGTGGCGTTATTTCTACCCTATGTCACCTCGACCGTGGCCTCCGCGGCTGTGTGGGCGCGTCTGTATAGCCCCGATATTGGCCTGATCAATCAGGTGCTGCGCGGGCTGCATTTACAGCCGTTGGGGTGGTTGTTGGAAAACCGGGGTGTTTTCACGTTAATCGCCTCAGGTCTGGGGGTGCCGCTGCCGGCCTGGCTCACCGGTCCAAGCCTGGCGCTGGTGTCCATTGTCGTCTACACCACGTGGGTGTTTGTCGGCTACGACATGACGATCTTCCTGGCGGGGTTGGGTAATATCCCTACCGAGCTATATGAAGCGGCGCGCATCGATGGCGCCGGCGGCTGGGACCTGTTCCGGCGCATCACGCTGCCGTTGCTATCGCCCACAACCTTCTTCCTGTCGCTCATCACCGTCATTGGCGTGTTCAAGGCTTTTAACCACATTTGGGTGATGACGCGAGGTGATAACGGCACGACCACAGCCAGCATTCTCATCTATAGACAGATGTATGAATTTCAACTCGCGGGTTATGCCAGCGCGCTGGCATTCCTGCTCTTTACGGTGATCCTGATTATTACGGTGGCTCAGTACCAGCTGGCTGGCAGGCAGGTGAACTATTAGCGACTGGAGCAGTATGATCCGCACCCCAGGATGGAAGCAGGATTCGAAACGGAGCGGGACATCCGATTCACATGTGACTGAGCGTGAGTATGGCTAATACGAGCGTGACAGTAGCAGCGATCCGACCGGCTGCCCGGACACAACGGGTGAGCCGCACACGCCACTCGGGGCGGTGGGCTCTGTATGCCCTGCTCATCCTGATTGCGTTGGTGAGCCTGTTCCCCTTCGCCTGGATGTTGATGACGTCGGTCAAGGACCTGGGCGACGTGATCCAGCTCCGCTTCTGGCCGTGGCCGCCGTTTGGTCATTCCACTCCCCAGTGGGGCAATTACGCGCAGGCGATCAACCAGATTGGCCTGGACGACAACACCGGTCTGCCCCTGTTTGTGCGGCAACTGTTGAATACGGCGTTCGTCACGGTGGTCATTGTGCTGGGTGTGAACATTACCTCCATCATGGCAGCCTACGCTTTTGCACAACTCGACTTTCCCGGCAAGGGGGCCCTGTTCATTGTGGTACTGTCCACGCTGATGATCCCCGACGACCTGACGCTGGTGCCCCGCGCTGTAATGATGTTCAAGAACTATCTGGACTGGTACAACACCTACCTGGCGCTCACCGTGCCTTTTATGGCCAGCGCGTTCGGCATCTTCCTCATCCGGCAGTTTTTCATGCAGGTGCCCCGCGACCTGTTCGATGCGGCGCGCATCGACGGAGCCGGGCATATCCGCTACATGATCCAGGTGATGGTGCCGCTCTCGCGCCCGGCCATCCTGACCGTCGCACTGTTCCATTTCATCTGGGCATGGAATGAATTCAAGTGGGCGCAACTGGTGACGTCGAACAGCAACATGTATATGATCTCCGTCGGTCTGCAGGACTTTCTGAACGGCGACGGAGGAGCTCAAACACAACTGGCCATGGCCGTGGCGACGATGGTGGTGGCGCCGATCGTCGTCCTGTATTTCTTCACGCAGCAATATTTCACCGAAGGCATCACCACCACAGGCCTGAAAGGTTAGCAGGCACTACGCCGGGTGAAATGAATGCTATCAGGAGGTGCGTAGGGATCAGCACGGGTTATCTCATCGTCGGGTATGATCGCTAACATCGTACATTACACAACCTATTCAGGAGGAGAACAACAATGAACGTTCGTAAAGTTATTCCATACGGAATCGCCGCTTCACTCATTCTGGCCGCCTGTGGCGGAGCCGCCACACCGGCGGCGGCTCCAACGCAAGCTCCGGCCGCAGAGGCTACCACAGCCCCTGCCGCCACGGCGACTGGTGAGGCCACGACAGCCGCTCAGCCTACCGATACCCAGGCCGCAGCGACCTCTGCCGCCACGGCGACTACGGCACCGGCAGCCGCCAGCGTCTCGAATCCGCCCAAGACCGCCGACGAGGTTGATTCACTCGATCTGACTGGTAAACATGTAACGGTCGTGTTCTGGAGCCATTACTCCGGCGTCCAAATCAGCCAGGTGCAGCACATCGCCGACGACTTCAACAAGCAGAACCCCTACGGTATTACCGTGAAACTGGAGAAAGCGGGCAGCAGCTACAACGACGTCTATAACAAGATCAACGCGACCATCCAGGGCGGTGGTGACCTGCCGGCGTTCACGCTGGCATACCAGAATCAGGCCGCGCTCTACCGCAGCGAGGGTTACCTGATCGACCTGACACCATTCATCCAGAGTAAGAAGTACGGCCTGTCACAGGACGACCTGAAGGACTTCTTCCCCTACTTCCTGCAGAGCGACAAGAACCCGCAGTTCCCCAATGAAGTGTTGGGTTGGCCCACGCAGCGCTCCATGGAGGTGCTCTACTCCAACCTCGACTGGCTCAAGCAGCTGGGCGCAGATGCTCCGCCCGCGACCTTGAAAGACTTTGAGACACTGGCCTGCAAAGCCAGCGATGCGAGCCAGCAAAAGTATGGCTGGATCTGGAAGAACGACGCCAGCGACTTTGCATCGATGGTCTTCGCCGAAGGTGGCGAAATCCTGAAGCCGGATGCCTCCGCATATGACTTCAATAGCCAGGCCGGTGTGGACGCGCTCACCATGATGCAGCGCATGTTTAAGAATGGCTGCGCGGTGCAGTTGCCCAAGAGCGAGCGATATGGCGAGCAAAACCGCTTCGCAGCCGGCAAGCTGTTGTTTGTCACAGGCTCCAGCTCCGGGTTGCCGTTCTACGCCGCCTCCATCGCCAAGGCCGACAAACCCTTCCAGTGGACCATCTCCATGCACCCGCAGGCTGATCCCACCCACCCGAAGGTGGACCTGTATGGTGCCTCATGGTCGGTGATGAAGACCACGCCTGAGCAGGAACTGGCCGCCTGGCTCTTCATGAAGTTTTTCTCTCAGAAAGACAATACGGCCGCCTGGGCCACCACGACGAACTACATGGCCGTGCGCCAGAGTGCCGTGGCTCTCGCCGTGGCCAACGTGAAAAAGTCTCCCGTGTTCGCGAAGTTCCCGCAGGCCGCGGCCGCCTATGCTGACCTGTATAAGTGGATCCAGTACGGTGCGATCGAGTCGCCAGTCGCCGGCTATGACCCTGTCCGCACGCTCATCCAGGACATGGTCGAGAAGGTGGCTGTTAAGGGTCAGGGCGACCCGAAGACAGAGCTGGATGCCACGGTGGCGAAGGCCAATGACATCTTGAAGCAATACGCGCCCAGTAAGTAGAAGCCCGCGTGTAAGGCTTCGTTAACCACAAGCCCGTCGCCCAACCGGGCGGCGGGCTTGTTGTTGCGTGGCGGCGACGCCCGCACCATCCCGTCACGGAGAAGACTATGTCTGAACCTGTCACCGCCATCGTGTTCGGCGCCGGCGGGCGCGGAATGTATGCTTACGGACCCTACGCCCTCGCTCATCCCGACGAGCTTAAGGTAGTCGCCGTGGCCGAGCCCAACGACGAACGTCGCGCACGCTTCGCCCAGATGCACGCCATCCCCGAACAGAACCAGTTCCGGACGTGGCAGGAGGCCATGACCCACGGGAAACTTGCCCGGGCACTGGTGAACTGCACGCAGGACCCGCTGCATTTCGACTCGACCAAGGCTGCACTGCAGGCTGGCTACGATGTTTTGCTGGAGAAACCCATCGCGCCGACCCGCGACGAATGCGTCAGGCTGGTGCGCGAATCGGAGGAACGTGGACGCGTGTTGCAAATCTGTCACGTGTTACGCTTCACATCCTTCTTCTCCACGCTGTACGAGATCGTCCGCTCTGGCAGGTTGGGGCGTTTGGTTACCGTGGATCACCGCGAGAATGTGTCGTACTGGCACATGTCGCACAGCTTCGTGCGCGGTAACTGGCGAAACGAAGGTCTCAGCAGCCCCATGATCCTGGCAAAATGCTGCCATGACCTGGATATCCTGGCCTGGATACTGGGTGAGCCGGTGCAGTACCTTAATTCGTTCGGCGCACTCACGCACTACCGCATTGAAAACGCGCCAGCGGGTGCGCCACTGCGCTGCACCGACGGTTGCCCCGTTGAGGCTACCTGCCCGTGGTACGCGCCGCGCCTGTACGGGGCGATGGAGGGCGTGCCGCCACGCGCCGGGTGGATCGTCACAGCCCTGGGCGGTGGTGACGACCCGCAGGGACGTTGGAAGCAACTGGAGGTTTCACCCTACGGTCGCTGCGTGTATCACTGCGACAACGACGTGGTGGACCATCAGGTCCTTTCGATGCAGTTTCCTGGCGATGTAACCGTGACCTTCACCATGCACGGTCACTCGGATCGAGAGGGACGCACCCTGCGCTGGGATGGCACGCGCGCCACGCTGTATGGCGATTTCTCCGAAGGCCGCCCCTATGAGTTACGCATTTGCGATCATGGCTCAGGTACAGTGGAGGTCCTGCACCCCGAATCGGGAGAGAGCGGTCACGGCGGAGGGGATGAAGGGCTGATGAGCGCCTTCCTGCGCACGCTGCGTGGCGAGTCGGTGCCGCATCGCACCAGCGCGCGCGCCTCGCTGGAGAGCCACCTCATGGCCTTTGCCGCAGAAGAGAGCCGCCACACCCAGCAGACCATCGACATGGCCGCATACCGCAGGCTTTAGGTTCTACTCCTGATCGCTGGCGCGCCCGAGTCGCGCATTCGACCGTTCGCCCACATTGCCAGGCCAGGCAGCAGCAGTGCTCCGATGAATGCCAGGGGAAAGGAATTCACGTTGGCTGAATAGGCGCCGACGGCGGTGTATACGGCCGAGATGCCCGCATTGGACAGGATGGAGATCGCCATGTACCGCCCTGCTGGCATGCGGCTCATACCCGCAAAGAAGGATGAGGCTTCGGCCAGGACCGGCACAGCACGGAACAGAGCGATGAAGGCGCTGCCCCAGCGCTCTGAGGCCGTCTCCAGCCAGGCTAGCTGGCGTTCGCTTACCATGCGGTGGGCGGCTCCGCGCCCCGCTCCCTGTCCCAACCGGTAGCCGAGCCAACTCGCCGCCGTCATACCCAGCGTCGAGATCGCGCAGCCCGGAGCCCAGCCCAGGATCACCCCCAGAGCCGTGCTGACCACACTAGACGGCACTGGCACCACGATATCCACCACGAGAAGCAATCCCAGGATTGTGCCTTGGATGGCTTTATCGCTCACCGGAGCGTGGATGATACTCTCGGCCCACGAGTCCATCGCTGCGCCGAAGATGAAGGCCGGTACCAAAATGACCGCCAGCACCAATCCCACCAGGATCAGCCAGCGGACGTTGGAATAACCATGTGCGGATCCCTGCATTTTCCCTTCCTTCAGACAGCTTCTTTTTCTGGACTTGCGATTGAAAAGTTTCATGCTCGGGGGAGCCGCATGCAGTGATGCGGATGCGCTTCACCGAGGTCCCACAGGTCGTCGCCATCCTCCATCCATCAGTCTGCGCAGGACTCATCCACATCACAAAGTGGTAAGAAGAGGGCGCTGTGCAACCGTCTACTCAGTGAGGCCGTTCAACGGCGGCACCTGCAATCCTGCTGCGATGCACGCCCCGAGCGAATCCGCCTCGTCATGCTCGCCAGCGATCTGCGGCAAGCCCGGCTCGCCTGTTTTCAGCCATCGTGCAGGCGTGACATAGATTATTCTAGAACGAAGGCCCCAGGGGTCAACTCAGAAAGGGAGTGGCGTTTTCTTCTCCACCCTGGATTCGTCCAGCACAAGCCCCAGCCCCGGCAGCTCAGGCAGCTTGATCTCACCACCTTCGGGTTGATAAAAGGGCGTGTGGAAGTACTGCTTGCTGGCCTGATGTTGGATCAGGTATTCGACCATCGGCACGACGTCGGGTGGTTGCGACCCGGCTACGTGCAGGGCCGCCAGGAGTGAGTGCCCGTGTGCCACCACCGGAGTCCCAAAGGCAGAGCTCAGGGCGCAGATCTTCACCAGCTCGGTGATCCCGCCGGTCCAATCGGGGTCAGTCTGCACGACATCGATCGCGCCCGCTGCCAGCAGCTCCTTTACCTGCCAGCGCGTGTAAACATGCTCGCCGGTGGCGAGGGGCATGTGCGTGGTCGCCTTGATTTTCACGAAGCCACCCACTCGCTCCGGCGCGATCGGCTCCTCCAGCCATGTCAGGTGGTAAGGCTCAAGTGCCTGCACCATCTCAATCGCATAAGCCACGTCCCAGCCCATGTAGGCGTCGACCATCAGTGTGTAGTACGGACCAAGCGCCTCGCGTAGCGCCCGCACCAGAGCGACGTTCCTTTCCTTGCCGGTCTCGCCGCTGGCAGGGCCATGGCGGAAGAACCACTTCTGCGCGGTGAAGCCCTGCCGCTTGAACTCGAGCGCTGTCACGGCTGCCGCATCGGGCTCGACAGAATAGCCCAGCATGCTAGCGTAGGCCGGTACGGTTGATCGCGTAGGCCCGCCCAGCAGGCGATACACCGGCTGCCCCCACGCCTTGCCCCGCAAGTCCCATAGTGCGCAGTCGACTGCGCTCACGCCCGTCATGAACAGCCCCGAGCGCCCATGGCGGTTCAGGCGGATCATCTGGTCATACAGCGCTTCACCGGCAAGCGGGTCGCGGCCCAGCAGTAAAGGCCGCAGGAAGTGCGCGATGATATAAGCCTGCTCCTCCTCGATCGGTCCGAACAACCCGCGGATGCCTTCGTCGGATAGAACTTCCACATAGATGGCGCGTACTTCTCGGCGTCCGCCTGCACTGCCTCGAGCCTGGCCCCGCGCATTGAATTCAAGATATACGTCCAGCATCTGCGCCTGCCGGTCACCTGCCGGCATCTCCGGCACGTCGCGATGCCCCATCACTTCATATAGGTTTATGGCATGAATCTTCATCGGTAATCAAGCAAAGCTCGGTGCACCAATCTCTAGTCGCGACGCAAGATCTGACGCAACTTATGCCGCAGCCAG
>JAJYKL010000032.1 GCA_021788625.1 Chloroflexota bacterium | reverse complement strand
CTTTTTGAGTGCTTGTCATACTACTCCCTTGTAAATCTGGATCGTCTCCTGGATCCGTGGTGGATTGGGCTCCATCGCTCACCCGGATCGCATCTCCGGCTTTTATTATGCGTCCAACATGCGCAGTGCGCTGCCAGCAACCAGCGCGGCCGCCGTGGGCAGTGCGTCTTCATCGATGCGGAAACGCGGGCTGTGATGCGGTTCGCTGATCCCCTGCTCATCATTCCCTGCGCCGACGAACACATAAGCTCCCGGAACAACCTGAAGAAAGAACGACGCATCTTCAGAGCCCATCATGCGATAGTCTGTAAACACATTCTGCGCGCCAACGAGCCGGGTCGCCACGTCGCGCACCATAGCCGACATGGCCGGATCGTTCACTGTGGCCGGTGTGTAGTGTGCGGGGAACGAGACATCCGCCTCAACGCCAAAGGCGCGTGCCGTGTTTTCGAAAATGGATCGCAGACGCTCGCGCAGGAGAGCCGTCACGGGTTCTTTATAGGAGCGCATCGTTCCGCCCAGTTCTACTGTTTCGGGAATGATATTCTGTGCCGTGCCGCCGCGTATATACCCCACCGTGACCACAGCTTGCTCCAGGGGGGCAACGTTACGCGAGACGATGGTCTGCAGAGCGGTTACGATCTGACACGCCGCCACAACAGGATCCGCACCTTGATGAGGTGAAGCACCATGCGCGCCCCGTCCGCGCACCACGGCGGTGAACGAGTCGGCGGCTGCCATCATCGGCCCGTCAGTCATATAGACCGTGCCGCGGGGCTTCATGCTGTCCACGTGCATCGATAGGGCGCGGGTCGGCCTGGGCGACTCGAGCACGCCATCGTCGATCATCGCCTTCGCGCCAGCTACGATCTCCTCTGCCGGCTGGAATACCAGCTTCAACACGCCGGACCAGTCGGCACGGTGAGCGGCTATCAGCTCGGCGACAGTCAGACCGATGGCCGTATGAGCATCGTGACCACAGGCGTGCATCACACCCGGGTTGACCGAGCTGTACGGCAGGTCCGTGCTCTCCTGTATGGGTAACGCGTCCATGTCGAAACGTACCAGCAGCACCTGGCGGGGATCGGGCTCGCTGGCCGTGGACGGGCTGCCGACGATCTCGAGCGCGGCGGCACCTTCCATCAGACCGACGACGCCCGTCCGGCCCACACCGGTTTGAACTTCGTATCCCAATTCACCCAGCCGTTGCGCAACAATGCCCGCCGTACGCACCTCCTGGAAACCGAGTTCAGGATGCGCATGCAGGTCGCGCCGGACAGCCACCAGTTGATCGCGCAATGCATCGGCCTCAGCACGGAGCTCAGCAATCGCTACCATACGTCCTCCTCTTCTAGTTTGGCTCCCCAGCCAAGAATAGGTCACATGACAAGTCTGTCAAGTAAACCGCACCTGGCCTCGCCGCCCGTGGATCCGTTATGGATCAGGGCAACGTGATGTGCGCAATAAGGCCGGACGTGAATTAAAATACGCGCATGTCAAACGCGGCCCAGACACAAGCCAGCAGTACGAACGAGAACGTCGAAGTTGTTGAATGTAAAACCAAAGCAGACCGTCGCCGCTTCATCGATTTTCAATGGGAGGTCTATAAAAACGACCGCTACTGGGTACCTCCTCTCATCAGCGAGCGTGAAGCGTTTTACGATTCTAAAAAGAACCCCTTCTTCGAGCACTCCAGCGTATCCATGTTCATGGCCCTGCGCAACGGTAAGGTCGTGGGCACCATTTCGGCCATCCAAAACAATCGTCACAATGAAACCCACCACGAGAAGACCGGCTTTTTCGGCAGCTTCGAGGTGCTGGAGGATTACGAGGCTGCCAGGGCCTTACTGGATACGGCGCGTGCGTGGGTGCAGGCCAGAGGGATGACCGTTCTGCGCGGTCCGACCACCTTCAGCACCAATGAGGAGTGTGGCCTGCTGGTCGACGGTTTCGACGCGGAGCCAAAGGTCCTGATGTCTTATAACCCGCGTTACTACGTGACCTTCCTTGAACGTTACGGCTTTACCAAAGCGATGGATCTGTACGCCTGGTGGGCTAACACGGATACCGCGGCGCACGCTATCATCGGCCAGCGGTTCGAACGTGTGGCGGAGGCAGCCATGAAGCGTGGCAAGTTCACCGTGCGTAATGCCAACCTCAAGAAGTTTGATAAGGAAGTGGATCTGATCAAGAAGGTCTATAACCAGGCATGGGTTGCCAATTGGGGTTTCGTTCCCCCAACGGACAAAGAGATTGAGCACCTGGGTGAGGGGCTGCGCCAGTTCGTCGACACCGACTTCGTATTCATCGCCGAAAAGGACGGTGAGCCCATTGGCGTCTCGGTCAGCCTGCCCAATGTGAACCGCCCCCTGCATCTGGCCTACCCTAATCCCGGAACGCCCGAGCTGTGGACACTCTTGAAGTTCCTGTGGTACCGCCGAAATACCGTGGATTCCATCCGGATATGGGCCCTGGGCGTGGTGCCCAAGTACCGCATGAGCGGCGTGGACGCCGTGATGATTTACAAGACTTTGCAGGCTATCATGCGCCGGAAGATGGTCGGCGGCGAGTTGTCGTGGATCCTGGAAACGAACGACGCCATGAACCGCGTGATCCAGTTTGCCAATCCCACACTCTATAAGAAGTACCGTTTTTACGATCTAAAGCTCGACGGCTCGAATCCGTAAGGCGCTTCTTCGTCGATGCGAAATCGAAGCCAGCTCATTCTCCTGCTGATCGACGTCGTGCTTGTCAATGCGGGCTTCATTGTCGGTTACCTGATGCGCTACAACTGGCAATGGTTCCGTGAGACAGGCTTCGACGCACAGTTGGTGGACTACATACCCATCCAGGCTGCCTTTACGGCTGCATTCCTGGCCATGTTTCTATGGGATGGTGTGTACGCAGTTCGCCGCTCGGCGCCGTGGCTGGATCTGGTTTACCTGATCATTAATAGCTCGGCCAAGGCGACCGTCATTATCCTGGCACTCATATTCATCTACCGGCCCGCCGTCTATTCACGTCTGATGATCGTTGAGGCCGGGCTGGCTGTGATCGTGCTCACCAGTGTCGCGCGCATGGGGTTCGGCCGGTTGGAGTCGGTCCTGCGCCAGCACGGGTATGGCGTAGAGACCGTGCTGATTATCGGCGCAGGAGAGCTGGGTCGGGCTGTGCTGCGCACGCTGGTAGCGCGTCCAGACCTGGGTTATCGCTGCATCGGGTTCGTGGATGATGACCCGCAGCGGGGCAGCACTAATATCGGGCGCTTCCCCGCACTTGGCTCGTTGGAATGTCTACCCACCATCTTGCATAACAATAAGGTGGACGAGGTTGTCATCACACTACCCTGGTCCGCACAGCCAAAGATCGCGCAGGTTCTGGAGTTATGCCATCACCGCGGAGCCCGGGCGCGCGTGGTGCCTTCGTTGCTGCAAATGAACCTGGGCTACATCAACGTCGACGACTTTGGCGGCATACCGCTTCTGAGCAAGCGCGAGGACCGGCTGGGGCCCGATGAACACCCGCTAAAACGCGTTTTCGACGTGGCCGGTGCGACGCTGGTACTGATCGTCACGGCACCGCTCATCGCCCTGGTGTCGCTGGCCGTTCGCCTGGAATCACCGGGCTCGCCCATCTTTACTCAAATCCGTGTGGGCTGGCACGGCAAGCCCTTCAGGCTCTACAAGCTGCGCTCCATGCGTGATGGCGCGGAAGCTGAAAAGGCACTCCTCCTGGCGCATAATGAGGCGGATGGACCGTTATTCAAGATGAGAAAAGACCCACGTGCAACGCGCGTGGGGCGCTTCATCCGGCGTGTGAGCATCGACGAGTTGCTCCAGTTTTGGAACGTGTTAAAGGGTGAGATGAGCATTGTCGGGCCGCGTCCAAACCTGCCGGAGGAGGTGGAGCACTACACCGACTGGCAGCGCGTCCGGATGCACGTGCGGCCGGGCATCACCGGGCTTTCGCAGATCAGCGGTCGGAGCGAGCTCACCTTCGATGAGACCTGCCTGCTGGACATTTACTATATCGAGAACTGGTCCCTCTCGCTGGATCTGAAGATCTTCCTCAAGACCATCCCTTACCTGCTCTCAGCGAAAGGCGCCTATTAAGTCACATACTTTGTCTGCCCTCGAGAGCACGGCTAAGCGTGATTTCGTCGGCGTACTCCAGATCACCCCCCACCGGCAGACCGCGTGCCAGGCGCGTGACCTTCACCGGTGTGCCAGCCAGTTTGCGCTGGATGTAGGCGGCCGTGTTCTCACCTTCCAGCGTGGGATTGGTCGCCAGGATGACTTCATGCACGGACGGTGACTCGCCGGTGCCGCCGGCGCTTACACGTGTCAGGAGTTCATGCACTTTCAGCTCGTCTGGCCCGATGCCATTCATGGGCGAGATCACGCCATGCAATACGTGGTAGACCCCATTGAAGCTGCGCGAACGTTCAATGGCTGTGACGTCCAGAGGCTCTTCGACCACGCAGATCACGCTGTGGTCGCGCGTGGGATCGGCACACACGTCGCAGGGGTTGTTCTCGGTGATGTTCATGCACACTGAGCAAAAGCGGGTGCGTGTCTTCAGGTCGCGTAGCGCCTCAGCCAGCGACATAGCCTCCTCGGATGGCGCTCTCAGTAGATAGTAAGCCAGACGTGAGGCAGACTTTGGTCCAATCCCTGGCAACTGTGTAAAGGCATCGATCAGCCGGGATACGGACGGCGGTAACGTCTTATTCACCTGAGGCATCTGTTCTTCCTATCCAGCGTGTCCCATTACGTCAAACCGGGAATGCTGATACCACCTGTCACGGCCTCCAAGCGCTTGGCGGCGTGCTCCTGAGATGCCAGGATGGCTTCGTTGACGGCAGCGACCAGCGAATCCTCCAACATGCCTACGTCCGACGGGTCGACCAGCGCGGGATCTATCTTGATGCTTTGCAGATGCTGGTGACCCGTGATCACGATCGTAATGGCCCCACCCGCAGCCGTGACGTTCACCTGCTCCGTTTCCAATTCCTCCTGCACCTTGCGCATGTCATCCTGCATCTGCTGAATGCGCTGCATCATGTTGTTATTGCCTGTTGACTGTGACGACGCCTTCGGTACGCCTCGCGGTATAAAATCACTTCTCCTGCCTTTTGCCATACTTCTCCTTCCCATCAGCCTGGCTGGTATGCCGGCTCAGTATTACGTTGCGCTCAGCTTCCCGCTCTCGTTCCTTCTCTCGGTTCATTCCCGTACCTTGCCACCCAGTTTCCGGGCTGCCTTCACCAATGGATCCTCGTTCGGGTCCGGTTCGTGATCAGGCGTGCCGGTGAATACACGAACCACAAACTTGCCATTCAGCAGCTGGTTGATCGCCGACATCATCACCTCGCGGTGCTTCGGATCATCGAGCCGCTGGCGGATCAGATCGTGGTCAGCTTTGATGCGCACCACGTCCCCTTCCAACGAGTAGGGATGACATGAGCGCAGCAAGGCAGCCGTTGGCTTATGGGTGCCATTCACCTGCTGGATGAGCTGCTTCCACTGACCACGCAGAACCTCCAGGGAACCCACTTCGCTCGCGGATGACTGAGGCACGTGGTCCGAAACAGGTGGTGGGCGGTCAGGCGTCGAGCTCGCCGGTGGCTGGTCAGGAGTTGCCTTGGCTGTGCGGCGCGCGAAAGGCGCTGGCGCATGGGCTGGCTGGGCTGCTTCAGGCAACTCACCGCCAACTGACGACACCCCTGGGAGCGGGATGTGGGTCTGCTGTAACGGCTTATCTTCCTGCTGCGCCGGCTGTGCCCCGGCCGGTTCGCCATCAACCACACACTCCAGGTAAGCCAGTTCCAGGAACAATTGTGCATCCAAGGCACCGCGCATCTCGCTGATCGCTGTGCTAAAGGCGCGGATGCCTCGTAACAAAATGGCCGTGCTGGCCTTTTGTGCGAAGTTTATGAGCTCCAGCTTCTCCGGTTCACTCACGTCGAGTGCCAGGGGTGGCACCGGTGACGACCCATCCTTCTGGCCAAATTTGGTCTGCAACACCAGGCGCAGATAGTCCACCATCTGGCGCGCCATCTGACGTACGTCAGCACCCTGGTCAATGGCCACCTGGATGGTGTCCAGGCCAGCGGCCGCATCACGCGCCAGCAAGCCGCCCATCAATGCGCGCACCGTGCCCGCATCGGTTGCACCCAGAGCCTCACGCACGTCATCGGCTGTGATGTGCATCGAGTTCGACGACGACAGTTGGTCCAGCAAGCTGATGGCATCGCGCAGCGACCCAGTCGCCTGGCGGGCAATGAGCGTCAGCGCGTGATCGTCGGCTTCGATGCCCTCGCCCTGGCACACCACGCGCAGGCGATCTACGATACGCCTGACGGGCACGCGCTTGAAATTGAAGCGCTGGCAGCGCGAGAGGACGGTGGCCGGAATCTTCTGGGGATCGGTAGTGGCCAGGATGAACACCACATGGGGCGGCGGTTCCTCCAGTGTCTTCAACAGAGCATTGAAGGCCTGCATGGAGAGCATATGCGTCTCATCAATGATGTAGACCTTGTAGGGCAGCTCGTTGGGCTGGAAGCCCACTTTGTCGCGGATTTCGCGGATGTCGTCCACGCCGGTATGCGAGGCGGCATCGATCTCGATCAGATCGATCTCGCGCCCTTCGCTAATGGACGTGGCAATCTGTCGGGCGCGCGGCGAGGCCGGGTCCAGGCCTGCGATATTGATCTCCTTTGCCAGAATGCGCGCGGTGGTCGTCTTGCCGCAGCCCCGCGATCCGACGAACAGGTACGCGTGGCCGATACGGCCCGTTGTGATCTGATTCCTGAGCGTGGTCGTGATGTGTTCCTGGCCGACCACGTCGTCAAACGACTGCGGGCGCCACTTGCGATAGAGTGCCTCTGCCACGCTCCTAGTTTAGCATGACGAATCCGGTGCGGATCAGCTCTTTGGGTGGCGATCCAGGCCGTATGGCACAGGCAGGTCGGATAGCCGTTATGCACTGCGAGCAGAAATGCAGGCGCCGAATATCCGCTGGCAGATTAACTGATAAGGGCAATTATCCTGACATGGAGGCACTGCCACGGCTGAGGAACAGCCTCCTATCGCGCTTTAGTAGGTGGGCGAACTGGGGTCGACTTCATGCGCCCAGGCCAGCACGCCGCCCCTGACATTTCGCGCCTTCTTGAACCCCATCTGGCGCAGAAGCTGCACTGCGCGCGCACTGCGCTTGCCGCTCAGACAATAGACCAGGATCTCATCAGTCTGGCTCAGCTCATTCAAGCGATTGAGCAACTCGCCCTGCGGGATCAACTTCGCGCCGGGCAGGTGGACGATCTCCCACTCATGCGGCTCACGCACATCGATCAGTTCCGTACCCGGCAGCCCGGCTTTGATACGCCTGGCCAGCTCAGTCACCGTAAGGTCGTCGCTCGCGACAGGACCTGCCATCTCGGCATTCTCGACTGCCGGCATGCCGCAAAAGGCCTCGTAGTCGATGAGATGATCGATGGTGGGGTGCTCTCCGCAGATGGGACAGTGCGGGTCCTTGCGCAGCTTCAATTCGCGGAAGCGCATGTCCAGCGCGTCGTAGAGCAATAACCGGCCGATCAACGGTTCGCCCACCCCCAGGATAAGTTTCACCGCTTCCGTAGCCTGGATGACGCCGATTATTCCTGGCAGCACGCCCAGCACACCTCCTTCGGCACACGAGGGAACCAGTCCAGGAGGTGGTGGCTCTGGATACAGGCAGCGATAGCAGGGGCCATGCTGGGCCCAAAATACCGACGCCTGCCCTTCGAAGCGGAAGATGCTGCCATATACGTTCGGCTTGCCCAGCAGGACGCAAGCGTCGTTCACGAGGTAGCGTGTGGGGAAGTTATCGGTGCCATCGACGATAACATCATAGTCAGCGAGGATGCGCAGTGCATTTTCACTCGTCAGCGGCTCCGCGTACGTGTCCACCTGCACAAAGGGGTTCACATCGTGGATACGCTCCCGGGCACTCTCCAGCTTGGAGCGACCTAAAGTACTCATTCCGTGGATGATCTGGCGCTGCAGATTCGATTCGTCCACCACGTCGAAATCCACGATGCCGATGCGTCCAAGCCCGGCGGCGGCCAGGTACAGAGCAGCCGGCGAGCCAAGCCCCCCCGCGCCGACCAGCAGCCCACTGGCAGCCTTCAGCTTCTTCTGCCCGCTCATCCCCACTTCGGGCATGATCAGATTACGTGAATAGCGGCGAATCTCTGCGTTTGACAGGGTGAGGTCCGCCGTCTCGTGCGAGATGGCTGGCGTCTGACTTACGGCCTTGTCGCCCTCGGCGATGCGGTTACGGGTAGTGCCACTCATTGGGGCACTCCTCCCGCCACACTGGGAACGATGCTCAGTTGTGCTCCATCGGGCACCGGCGTCTTCGGACCGTTCAAAAAGCGCACGTCTTCGTCGCCCAGGTAAACGTTGACGAACGAGCGTAACACGCCCTGCTCCGTAAACAGGTGCCGCCGCAAATCGGGGTAGCTTTGCGTGAGGGCACTGAGCACTCCCTCTACGTCTCCCGATTGAGCGCTGACTTCTTTCTTCCCGCCCGTGTAGGGGCGCAACGGTGTGGGGATACGAACCGTAACACTCATTTATTCCAACTCCTTAACAATACATACTCGTAACAGGTCAGCCCTAAAGCATAACATGACCAACCCCTAACTGCCAGTGATGGGCTCTTCGTCAAACGCGGATCGGTCATCACGCAGCACCCACGAGCGGGTGTCTACGACCTGCCCCGCCTCAACTGACACGATAACGAAAGAAACATTGGGCCAGGCAAACTCGCGATCCGTCTCCGACGGGCGTGCCGGATGATCGGGGTGTGAGTGGAAGAAACCAATGATATCCAGGCCGCGCTGAGATGCTTCGCGATCGGCACGCGCCACATCTTCCGGCGAGATCAGATAGCGGTTCCGCAACCCCTCGCGCTCGCTCTCGACTTCCCACGCGTTCGACACCAGTACCAGGTCATGCACAATCTTACCGGACTGTTGCGCTCCGTCATACGTCTCCTGGCCGATCATAATCCCGCACGCTTCGCGCGGGTAGCCCCCCAACAGGTGCTGATGCATGCGGACCAGGAGACTGCTCGTTAAGGTCAACATCGTCAAGACAACCCATCCCCACTTAAGAATAACGTGAATTGTAGAACCGGCCGGGCGGTGCCAATCTCTTTTACAATACTGACGCCATGACGCAGAGGTTTCATTCATGCTAGCCGTGTTCAAGCGCGCGCGGTCCGATTATCCTCAGCAATTCTGGTTGGTTTTTTGGGGCATGCTAATCAGTGCCGTCGGCGGCAGCATGATCTGGCCGTTCCTGATGGTATACGTCAGCGAGCGCCTGCAATTACCCATGACCGAGACCGCCGGCCTGATGACGCTCAGCTCCGTTGTAGGACTGGTTGCTTCCTTCATCGCAGGTCCCATCGTTGACCGCTTCGGCCGCAAGTGGATCATGGTGATCAGCCTGCTCCTGAACGCCCTCGGCTACATATTGATGAGCCAGGCCACTACTTTGCCACAATTCGCCATCCTGATGGCGGCCAACGGTATCGTCAACCCACTCTACCGCATCGGGCTGGACTCGATGATCGCGGACCTCATCCCTCACGAGCGGCGCCCGGACGCCTACTCGCTCACGCGCATGGCCAACAACATTGGGGTTGCGTTGGGACCGGCGGTGGGTGGGTTCATCGCATCGATATCGTATACGATAGCCTTCATCATAGCGGCGGCGGGACTCGTCGTCTTCGGCATCCTCATCGGTCTCTTTGCTGCCGAAACGCTTCCGCCACGCGATAAATCATCGCACCTGCATCACGCGGAGCGCTTTGGGGGTTACGGGTCAATCTTGCGCGACCGGCCTTTCATGGGGTTTGTCACCAGCTTCACACTGGTCATGGTCGCCGCGTCTCAGGTGTGGGTGCTGCTGGCCGTCTACACCAAGCTGAACTTTGGCATCCCCGAAAGCCTGTATGGCTTCATCCCAACGACCAATGCTCTGATGGTGATTTTCTTCCAGTATGCGGTGACACAGGTGACCAAGCGTTATTCACCCCTGGCCATGGTAAGTCTGGGGGCGGTCTTCTACGCGGTGGCCACTTTCGGCATTGCGCTGGGACAGGGGTTCTGGGCTTTCTGGCTGTGTATGGTGATTCTCACCTGCGGCGAACTGATTATCATGCCCACCTCCAGTACCTACGTAGCCAATCTGGCCCCGGCTGACAAGCGTGGTCGCTATATGAGTCTGTTCGGGTTGACGTGGAACATCGGTTCCGGAATTGGGCCTGTGTTCGGCGGGGTGCTAAACGATAACATCGGACCGCAGGCCATCTGGTTTGGCGGTGGAGCAGCCGGACTGCTGGCGATGTTGGGATTCATCATGATGTACCGGCTATACCCAAACAAGGTGCAGCCAGTGGTCGAGATAGGCGCGGGACCAGCCGCGAAGTAACCACGTGTCGTATCAGTACATCGCTGTCGCCACGCCGGAACTGCAGAGGTGTGCACTCGCCGAGATGAGCGCCGTTGCGCCCGGCCTGCACTGGCTCGCCAACCTCGAGCAGGGTACCTTCCTCGTCGAGACGGCACAAAAGGAAGATGTTTTCCTGCCTGCGCTGGCGCGCGCTGAGCCCGTCTTCGTCAAGCACATCATGCCGGCGCAGCGGCGCGTCCCGCTGGCGAGGCGTAAAGTCGATGACCTGCCCATCCTGTTGCGCGTAGCACAGGACCTGGGTGCCGTCCGCGCTGGCGACCACTTCACTGTGCAGTGCCGGCGCGTGGGCAAGGGCTTCGACTACACAGCCAAGGACGTCGAAGTCCTCGTCGGCATGGCCCTCGAGGCCTGCGGTGCCACCCCCGTGTTTTGCGATACGGACCTGCGCCCCCTCCGTGGACAGAGCCCGACCATCGATCAATACCCCGACAGCGAGCTTATTCTGGAAGACTGGCACAAGGTCGTGTTCTACTATCTCCTCGGAGACACGGCTTATGCCGGTGCATCCACCATTGTGCTCAGTCTGAACGAGCACTGCGACGAGAACCGCGTCTTTGCCCGTCGCTCTCGAGACGTGTGCCGTTCCGAGTTCAAGCTGCTGGAGGCGCTGCGCCGCTTCAAGGTGGATCTGGCGCCCGGCCGCGCACTGGACCTGGGCGCCGCGCCGGGCGGCTGGGCTAAGGTGTTGGCCGACCGCGGCCTGCACGTTACTGCAGTGGACCCAGCCACGTTGGATCTAAAGGCGGCTGACCTGCCGAATGTCATCCATATACGGCAACGCGCCGAGGAATTCGCACCCACTGGCGTGTATGACCTGCTGGTGAATGACATGGTTTTACCAGCAGACCGCTCGGCAGCGATCATGCTGCATACAGCTCCTCACCTGAAGTATGGTGCGTCAGCCATTATGACCATCAAACTGGGTTACCACACACCGTGTGATACATTGCAGCAGACACTGGCAACCCTTGGCAGCGCCTTCGAAGTAGTGCATGCGAAGTGTCTATTCCATAATCGGCAGGAGGCTACCGTCATGTTGCGTCGTGCCAGACCGGAACCGGAGCTGTAGCGGGCACTGCAATGCACAGCGGGCGTCCCGTTTTAGCTGATTGCCTGAGTGTATCGGTTTCCCAATATTAATCATTATGCATAGTCATCAAGCAGAGATTTTATGTCTATGTGCGATGGTTGTGCATGGCGTTCCTGGGGAAAACCCAGATGAGAATGGGCGCAGGCTCTGGTTCCAGTCAAGTACTGCCCCACGCTCAAAGATTTCGTTCCGTACCCTTAAGATCCTCAAGCACGCTCACACCGGCTTGCGTTGAGCGACGGAGGTCAACATGGCGACGAAACAGGGAGATGTCGCACTTCTGAACGACTCGGCCGCTCCAAAGCAGTTGCAATCACCATTCCGGCGCATTTGGCTTACGTATGGCCGGACGGAATACCGCGCGTGGAGCCAATCTGGTTTCACTGGGCTTGCAAGCAGATCGTGGTCTCCTCCCTGTTGGTACAGTGGGGCCAGATGCCCATCCACCAGATGGCGCGCGTCGCCGGTCCATCCGTGATCACAGGTAGAACACCCTTAATCCATTCAATCATGTCCAGGAACTCACCGACCGGTATTCCTCGTTTATGAATCCCCTGCCGTAAGCACCGATTTTTGTGCCGTTTGCACACCCAATGCACTGGAGTCTGTTGGCGTAGCCAATGTAACAGGCCTCCCGCTTCGGGGAGGGCTGGAGTGTGGGGTACCCCAGCTCTCCACTCGAAACGGGGACGGAGGATGAAGTCGTTTACTCGGTACGGCGAGTATTGGTGGCGCAAGCCGCCAGCACCGTCTTGATCTGGAACGGCACCAGCTCAGGGTGCTTGGCGCGGATACGCGCTACGATGCCGGTGATGTGCGGTGCGGCGAAGCTATTGCCTGTGCTGACACTGGATTGCTTGTTCAGCCACGCCACCCGGACGTCGATGCCTGGGGCGCCGAATTCTACCGGCGGCGAGGGGTTGTAGTAATACGTGAACGGGTCGTGCCCATCGTGGGCGGCCACTGAGACCACCACGGCGTAGAGCGAAGGGTAACTGGGCACCGGGATGTTGTTCACAGCCGAGATCAACATCACATTTCTGAAGTACGCCTGGTCGGCCAGTTCATGGAACAGCCCGTAGTACTCCTCGCGCGAGGTGCTCAGGCTCAGGTTGATCACCTGCATGCCGTTTTCGATCGCCCAACGCAATCCCCCAGCAAACTGCAGCGCGCGCCCCGTCGCATCTTTGCCCAACACACGAACACTGTATAGTTCAGCCTGCGGCGCGATGGAGTGGATGATACCGGCGCATGCAGTGCCGTGCCCGAACAGGTCGTGTGGAGTATCGTCCGCGGAGATGCGCACCTTGGTCTTGGTGCGACCGTCGTAATCCACAATCACACCACCGTACACGCTGCCATCCAGCGCGGGGTGGTCGTGCTCGATCCCGCTGTCCACGATGGCTACGCGCACGCCCTGCCCAGTGCTACCGCCCCAGGCCCATTCGGGCGTGACGTGCCCGAGTGGCCCGCGCGCGACGAGCTGGCGCAGCTCGCCTTCGGCGAACTGCTCAGACCACGCCGGACGAAGGGGTTCAACTGTCATCGTAATGTCTCAGCCGCGAGATGCTGCCGTTTTAATCAGGCAGCGCCCGCCTGGCCTGCGCATAACGGCCGAACGTTTCAAGTATTTCCAGGCAGGCCTTACGCTCGGCTTCACCCAACTCACTTACGGCCTGAAACCGGTCGGCCAGCGCCAGCAGGTCATTTGTGCGCACATCGCTCGCCGCTGTCGTGCTCCGCTCCAGGGCAGACAGTAACTCATCCGGTGCCGCGCCATCCGACGCACCTGCCGTAGCGGCTGCGCCAGACACTGCCAATTGCCGCAAGCCCTGCACCAGCACCTGGTTGAGCGATTCGGTCTGCTGCGAATGGTCGATGGAGATGGCAGCCTGACGGGCGAACATGCCCAACAGCTCCATATCCTGCAGGCCGAACGACGGTGCGCTGATCTTGTCCAGTACTTCCATCACGCCCAGCACCCGCTCGCGGTAGACGAGTGGGGTGGCCAGGATCGAGCGGGGGACGTAACCCGTGCTGCTGGCGAACGAGCTGGCGAAGCGCGCGTCGCGTTGCACATCGGAGATGGCTATGGGCTGACCGGTCATCGCCACGTAGCCGGCGATGCCCGTATCGATCGCGATGCGCATGCCGACGACCTCGTCACTCCCAGCGCCATAGGATACTTTGAACACAAGTTCCTGGGCCTGCTCATCCAACAGAGCGATGGAGGAAGCCGCCGCGCCAAAGATGCGTGCAGCGGCCTCCACAATCGACTGCAGTAACTCCTGGTTCGAGGCGGGCAGGACAGCCCGTCCACTCGCCTCAATGGCAAGTATCAGGCGTTGTAGTTGCTGAGCCAGGGGTCCGTCGTGTTGTTCCGTCATGATTCGCGATCGGCAATTATTGAGACGGTCAGGCTATCACTCGGAAATGGAATACGTGCCACTATGGTCGAGCCGGATGACCGAAGGTGTCTGCTTGGTTTGTGTCGCCTTGCTGGTGGTGGTCTTGTGCAGCAACAGACGGTGCGCCTCAACCTCCGGTTCCGTGGGCTTAGCCTGCAACACGATCTTGCTGCTGGTAGCCTTCTGACGTGACATACCGTGCGCCTCAACCTCCGGTTCCGTGGGCTTAGCCTGCAGCACGATCTTGCTGCTGGTGGCCTTCTGACGTGACATACCGTGCGCCTCAACCTCCGGTTCCGTGGGCTTAGCCTGCAGCACGATCTTGCTGCTGGTAGCCTTCTGACGTGACATACCGTGCGCCTCAACCTCCGGTTCCGTGGGCCTAGCCTGCAGCACGATCTTGCTGCTGGTAGCCTTCTGCAGCAACAGCCTGTGCGGAATCACTTCTGCTGTGGCTCCGAGCACAATTGCATCCAAAATGTCGCGCTCAGCCTTGGGCAACGCCTTACGCAACGCCGTTAGTTTTTTAAGCAATCGCTGCATCGCCTGAGTCTGCTTGTCTGCCATCTTGATACCCTCCTCTGGGTCTAAACCTTATTGCCGTAGTAATTTGGGACTGCTTTCATCCTAAGGCGTTCGCATGACATTTTCTGTCGCGCAGGCGACACAATGACTATGAATCGGCCAGCGTGCCCCGGCGCGTGCCATCCCTCACTCACCATCACCCCCAACATTTGCTTCCGCGGTGTTACTCAAGGCGGTCCGGTCCAGCAGCACGATCTTGCCACGCCCCGTGATCAGCCAGCCGGCACGCCGCCACAGTCCCAGCGTCTTAGCCACCGTCTGGCGTGTCAGTGCGACCCGCTGCGCCAGGTCCTCTTGCGAGATCGTAATGTAGTCCACGCCCGTCTGGTGATCCAACAGCAATAGGAAGCGCGCCAAACGCGCCGGCGCGTTCATGAACGCCAGCGCCCGCTCGCGCTCGGTGCTGGCATGCAATCGCCGCGCCGTCACGTCCAGCACGCGGCGCATCAGCACGGGCTCCGCCTCCAACGCCGCCAGGAAGACCGGCCCCGGCAGCACAGCCACCTCGCTGGGCTCGTTGGCCACGGCACTGGTGGAGCGCGGCTGGCCGGTCAGGACCGACAGCTCACCGAAGACATCCCCGGCGTTCATCTCGTTGATGATCAGCTCACGCCCGTCGACGGTGCATACGACGAGCATGACGCAACCCCGGCGCACCACGTACACCGTGTCGCCCGGCTCGTCCTGGCTGAAGATGAGCTGGCCCTTCGCCAGGCTGCGCCCCCGGCTGGCCTGCGCCAGCGCCAGCAGCGTCTTCTCGCCCAGGCCGGCAAACAGCCGCACGGCGCGCAGCACCTCCATCCGCTCGTCAGCCGCGAACCTCGCGCGTGTCGGTTGGTTCATTCCGCCTCACCAGCCGAGCGGTCGAACTGCGACTCCTGGACCGACCCGGACGACAGGTCCGGTCCCACCCGCACGGCCACCAGCGTCATGTCGTCCTGTTGCGTGGCACGCCCGACGAACGCCGCCACGTCATCCCACACCGCCCGGCATAGTCCAGCCGCCGGTGCGCCGGAGTTAGCACGCAGCGCCTGCCGCAGGCGCTCCGGACCGTAGAACCGTTGCCGGTCATCTGTCGCCTCGGTGAGGCCGTCGGTATAGGTGAACAGGGTGCCGCCGGGTGGGATGGTCACACACCCCTCCTCAAGCACAGGGTCGTCGAACAGGCCCAGCGGCTGCCCCTCCACGGTCTCGAGCGTTATCTCACAAGCCTGGGCGTCGTGTACCAGAGGGTTCTCATGCCCGGCACGGGCATAACGGAAGTGGCCCGTGGTTGCATTCAACTGCCCATAAAGAATCGTGACAAACATTTCATCACCGTTCATGCCCAGCAGGTGATGGTTGACGGCTTTGAGTGTCTCCGCTGGGGAGCGATGGCGGTCCGCCTCCGCCCGTACCAGGCTGTAGGTGAGTGACATGAACAGCGCGGCCGGCATGCCTTTATCTGACACGTCGCCGATGACGACAGCCAGCTCCTGTGCACTCAGCGGGATGAAGTCGTAAAAGTCGCCCGATACGTCGCTCGAGAGTACCATCTCGACGCCCAGGTCCAGACCTTGCACGTTCGGCAACGTGCGCGGCAGGATGCTGCGCTGGATCTGGCGTGCCAGGGCCAGCTCGTGCTCCAGCTTCTCCTTCTCCACGATCTGCTTATGCGCTGCCAGCAGCTCGTTGTAAGCCTGCTTCAATTGGCGGTTCTTCTCCTGCAGGTCGCGGATGGTGAGATTCTCCGACTCGCTCAGGCGCTCGCTCATGACGTGCGCCAGGTCGTAGACCATCTGAGGATAGTGCTTTAGCAGGTCCTCGAAGTCGGCGCGTGTCACACGCAGCAGGTGCAGCGGCGTCAGTGCTCGCACGCTGGCGGTGTGACGGCCACGCGGGGCGAGCAAACTCATCTCGCCGATGAACGTGGCCGCGTCGCGCACGCCCAGCAGCCGCTCGTCCTCGGTGCCCAGCTCCTTGAGGATCGCCACCCGGCCCTCGACCAGAATGAAACAGTAGTCCTCGCTGCTGCCCTCTCGGAACAGCAGCGTCTGCGCTGGCACCACACACGTCTCAAGCGATCCGACCAGCCGGGCCAGTTCATCGTCATTCAACGTGGCGAACAGGGGCAGGGTCCTGATCTGGCGGAGGAGTTGCTCGGACATGTTCCATCACTCCGAATGGGGCTGCCCTGGGGGCACCGCGAAGACGCGCGCGGGTTGCGCCTTGCCCTTGAGTTGCACGGACTCCAACTCCTCAACCTGAACGCCGCTCAATTGGTCACGCGTGTTGCCATCGATCAGGATCGGGCTCCCGGCCACTTTGGTGTGCGCCTCCAGCCGTGCGGCCACGTTGACCGTGTCACCGACGCAGGTGTAGGTGGCACGCTGCAGGGTGCCGGTGTAACCCGCGATCATCTGCCCCGAAGCCACTCCGATGCCGATGCGGATCGACGGCTTGCCCTGGGCGGCCTGCTCCACGTCGAACAGCTCGATCAACTCGATCATCTCCAGCGCCGCCATCACCGCACGCTGGCAATGATCGGGCCGGGCGACCGGTGCACCGAAAATCGCCATCAACCCGTCTCCCACCATCTGGTTGACAGTACCTCCGTGCCCGCAGATGGCATCAAACATCAAGGTGTAGTACGTGTTCAGCAGCTCGATCGTGTCCGCCGGTGACTGGGACTCGGCGAGCGTGGTGAACGAGCGGATGTCGGAGAACATGGCCGTCGCCTCGACGTATTTGCCGCCCAGGGCGAAGCCGGAGCGCTCCAGGTCCTCCGCGACGTCGTCGGTGGCGAACTTGCGGATGAGCGCGCGCTGCTGGTCGCGCAGACGTTTCTTCTCAAGGCCGGCGTTGATACGCGCCCGCAGTAGCACCGGATTGACAGGCTTGGTCAGGTAGTCCTCCGCGCCCAGCTCAATGCACTTCACCACACTGTCCAACTCGTCCAGCGACGACGCCATGATGACGGGAATATCGCGCAGGCGCGGGTCGGCTGTCAGCTCCTCCAGTACCTGGTACCCATCAAGGTCGGGCATCAGCACGTCGAGCACCACCAGGTCGAACGGTTGCCTGCGCAGCAATTCCAGGGCCTGGCGCCCGTTCTCGGCGAAAGCCACACTGTGCCCCTGCTGCTCCAGCCCGCGCCCCAGCAGCAACCGGTTCACCTTGTTGTCGTCCACCACCAGCAGGTGGCCTTTCTCCGAAACGCGGTCATGCGGCATGCTGCCACGCCTCCAGCGCTACGCGCGCCCGCTCGTATTCGACCGTGAGCTGGTCTACACCAGCGGCCGCGTCCGTGATGGTGCCGGCCTTGCCCAGCATCTCCAGCGCCCTGGCCTGCGAGGAGAATTCCATCGCGCCCAGGCTCGCGCCATTAGACTTGAGCGAGTGTGCAGCACGGCGGAATGTACCCGCATCCCCGGCGGCCAGCGCCTGCCGTAACTGCGCAATGAGCGGAGGCGTGTCCGCCATGAACGTGGTAATCAACTCGCCCACGAACTCGGTATCGGTTGTATCCACCAGTCCCTGTAACGTCTCCGTGTCCAGGGTCAATTCAGGCATGTTCGTCCCCCCTCGCGGTGTGATCTGTCTCTGGGACACGCGTTTCCGTGACACGTGGCTTTGTTTTCTCCAGTGCACCGGCCAGCTCGCCAATACGGATCGGTTTGGTGATGTAGTCGTCCATGCCGGCGGCGAGGCACATTTCGCGGTCGCCCTGCATGGCGTTCGCCGTCATGGCGACGATGTGCGGCCGCTCGCAACGCTCGTAGCGCTGGTTGATCTGGCGCGACGCCTCCAGCCCGTCCATTTCGGGCATCTGAATGTCCATCAACACCACGTCGTAAGGCTGGCGCGCCAACGCCTGCAGCACCTCCAGCCCGTTGCCCGCCACATCAGCGCGGTAGCCCATCTGCTGCAGCAGGCGTAACGCCAGCTTCTGGTTCACGGCGTTGTCCTCCGCCAACAGGATGCGCAGCGGGTGTCGGACACCCAGTTCCGCGTCGTATTGCGCTTGCACCTTCTGCGGCGCCTGCACAGGCTGCTCTGCGAACAGGCCGGCCAGCGCGTCGAAGAGCTGCGACGGCTTAATGGGCTTATGCAGCGTCGTGACGAACCCGGCCGAATCCATGCCGGACTCGCGCCGCCCCAGCGACGTGGACAATACCAGCGGCAGCGCTTTTGCATCGCGGTGTTCCCGGATGCCAGCGGCCAGGGTCAGGCCGTCCAGTTCCGGCATCTGCATGTCGAGGATGGCGACGTCGAACGGGTCGCCCTGCGCGATCCATTGCAGCGCCTGCCGCGGCGACCCCGTGTCGCGCACGCGCATGCCCCACTTCTGCAACTGCAGGATCAGGATGCGGCGGTTGGTGTCGTTGTCGTCCACGATCAGCACGCGCCGGTCCTTGAGTTGCGGCTGGCTGCCACGCAGATTGTGCCGCGTAACGACCGGCGCACTCATCACCTCGGCCGGAATGACAAGGTGGAAGGTGGAACCCTGGCCCGGCACACTCTCGGCCCACAGCCGGCCGCCCATCATCTCACTCAGACGCTTGCTGATAGCCAACCCCAGGCCGGTACCACCATACTTACGGGTGGTGGAGGAGTCCACCTGCGAGAACGAGCGGAAGAGACGGTCCATGCGCTCCGGCGCGATGCCGATGCCGCTGTCGTGCACACTGAAGTGTAGATTCGAGATCGGAGAATGGAGATTCACGCTGGGAGTTCGACTTTCATCACCCGGTTTGTCCGTATCCAATCTCGAATCGCCAATCTTCACACTCTCGTCCGCCAGGCTCTTCTCGGTGGAAACGTTGATAATCACCTCGCCGTGCTCGGTGAACTTGACAGCGTTGGACAGCAAGTTAAGCAGAATCTGGCGCAGACGAGTCACATCGCCCACTATCGCCTCGGGTGCGTCATCGTCGATGGTGTAGGCCAGGTCCAGGCCCTTCTCGGACGCGCGCGGTGCCACCAGGTCGAGCGCTCCTTCCACACAGCCGCGCAGGTCGAAGGGCTGGCGCTCCAGCTCCATCTTGCCCGCCTCGATCTTGGAGAAGTCCAGGATGTCGTTAATGATGGCCAGCAGCGTGTCGCCGCTGTCACGGATCGTCTCGGCGAACTCCCGCTGCTCGGGGGTGAGCACGGTGTCGAGCAGCAGCCCGCCCATGCCGATCACCGCGTTCATGGGCGTGCGGATCTCGTGGCTCATGGTAGCCAGGAAGGCGCTCTTGGCCTCATTGGCTGCGTCGGCTGCCCGGCGCGCATCCTGGGCCTCCTCGAACAGGCGGGCATTCTGGATGGCGATGGACGCCTCGCGTGACACGCCCACCAGGAAGTTCAGGTCTTCCTGGGTGAAGCCTTCTGCCCTGGGGTCCCGCCACACCACCATCGCGCCGATCATGCGCTCGCCGGCCGACAGCGGTGCAACCGCGATCTTCTCGCCCCTACGCTCCTGGTCCGTGCCGGGCAGGTGCTCGGTGCGCGGGTCCACGGTGACGTCGTTGACGGTTTCCGCCTGGCCGCTCTGCGTGATACTGCCGATGAGGCCGCTCCCAAGGCGTGAGCGCGAGGCCAACACCTGCGAGGCAACAGCGCCGTCCGCCGCGATGGGACGCAGCGTCTCGCCGTCGGGCTCGAGCAGGTAAACGGCGCTGGCCTGGCCGGCCAGCAAATCGCGCGCGTTGACGGCGATCCGTTCCAGTACGGCCGACTGGTCCAAGGTGGCCGAGATCTCGCGTCCAATCTCTGTCAGCGCCGCCATCTCGCCCGCGCGGCGCTGCGTCTCGCGGTACAGGCGCGCGTTGTGGATGGCGGCGCCCACGTTGGCGGCGATGGTCGTTAACAGGCGCAGGTCGTCCTCGCCGAAGCGACCTTCCTCCTGCGTGCTTTGTACGCTGATCACGCCGATGGCCTGCTTGCCGACCATGATCGGCACGCCCAGGTACGACAGGGACTCGGCACCGACGCGTACGACACCCAATTCGGCACGGCGGGCTCGCACATCCTTGTTGATCAGCAGCGGCTCGCCTGATTGGAGGATCTTACTCGTCAGCCCCTTGCCCATCGGCATGGATGCCAGCGACTCACCCCACGTGTAGGGGAACTGGATCAAGTTAGCCTGCACTTCCAGGAGCGCCACGTAGACGATGTCGGCCTTGAAGGTGGTGCGCACCTGTTCACCCACCAGGCGGATGAGCGAGTCGAGATCCAGCTCCGCCGCGAGTGCCTGGCTGACGCGGTTGACGGTCGATAGCTCAGTGGCCCGCTGTTCGCTCTCGGCCAGCAGGCGCTTGGTCTCGTCGAACAGGTGTGCGTTCTCCAGTGCCACCCCCATGGACGAGGCCAGCGTCTGCATAAGCCTCACGTCGGAGTCGCCAAAGGCATCCTCTCGCTCATAGTTCTCAAGCATGATGACGCCCGTGGCCTGGTCGCCGACGATGATTGGCACCGCCGCCAACGACTTGCTCAGGTCCGTCCCAGGTTTCAACGTCGAGGCACCAAAGAGGCGCGTCATCTCCCGATCGATGTCTCGGTTAATCAAAAGCGGTTCACGCGTGCGTAAGACGTATCCGGTAATGCCGCCAAGCGGGAACGGTTCAACCGTAAGCCGCCGTCCATGTTCGATTAAGTACGGGAAGTGCAACAGACCAGTTTGAAGGTCGTACAGGCGGATACTGATATCCCGCGTGTGGAAGACCTCGCACAGCTTGTCACCCACCAGGTCCACGATGCCCTGGAAGTCCAGCTTGGAGGCCAGCCCCTGCTGCACGCTGTTGATGAGTGCCAGCTCGGACGCCCGCTGCTCCAGCGACTGGTTGGAGCGCTGCAACTCCACCGTGCGCTCGGCCACGCGCTGCTCCAGGACCTGGTACAGGCGCGCATTATCGATCGCGGTGGCGGACTGGTTGGCCAGGACGACGAGCAGGTCCAGGTCATCGGGGCCGAAGCGGCCGTACAGGTGGTGCAGGTCGATGTAGAGCACGGCGACCAACTGCGAGCGGGCTACCATCGGGACGCACATGAGCGAGCAGGCGTGCAGCAGGGGGACGCCAGCTCCAGCTCTGCTGGCGTTTCCCCCATCCACGGGCGGTCCGTCCGGGTCGGCGACGTCGGCCTGCAGCACGCGCTGCTGCGTCTGCGCGACACGGAGTGCGATGGGTTCCACCCGCGCCGCCACCCGGGCCACCTCGGCGGCGGGGATGCCGCGCGAAGCGGCGACCGACAGTTGTCCCGGTGCGCCGGGGAGGAACAGCAAGCCGCGCTCGGCGCCGCTCAGCTCGATCACCTCGTCCATGACGAAGTCGAGCAGGGCGCCGGGGTCGCGGCGCTCGTTCAGCCGCACGCCGATCTCCAGCATGCGCTTGAGCTGGTCCTGCGCGTTGCGCACGGGCGCCTGTCCCTGCACCAGCTCCGGCGTCACGGCTATGCCGCGGTAGGTGGCCTGGTGCGTCCACTCGTCAACGATGTGCCGGTTGATGGCGACCTTGTTCAGGCAGTTGCGTCGCAGGCCCTCGTCGCTCAGCGTAGCCATTCTGGTCAGCATGACTTCGCGCGCGCGATCCAGCGCCTGCCATGCCTCGTCGGACACCGGCCCCGCGGATTCTGCGCCGGGGCCCCGCCAGCTCAGCGCCTGGTAATGCCACCACAACACGTCCTGCGGCGGGAATTCGTTAAATTCTTCGATTCGCAGCAAAGCCGCGGCCCGCCGGGTGCAGCGCAGCGCCTCCGGACTGTCGCCGAGCGCGAGCTGGGCGGCACCGCACCACGCCAGCGCGGCCGGCACTTCCAACATATCGCCAATCGACTGGAAGCAGTCGCTCGCCCTCAGCAGGTAGTCGCGCGCCTCGCCGGGTCGGCCCGCCTGCAGCGCCACCCGCCCCAGCCCCAACAACGCCGCGCCTTCGACGACGCCGAGTTGTAACTCATGCGACAGTGCCTGGCACTCGGCGAATGCCTTCTCGGCGCGCTCATACTCACCCATGTCCAGGTAGACGCGAGCGAGTGTGTCCAGAAAATAGGCGCTGTTGTCACGCGCCTGCATCTCGCGCGCCATCTGCACGGACTGCTCGGCGTAGTCGAGTGCCTTCAGATACAGGCCCAGCTTCTGGTAGATGAGCGCCAGGTTGTTGTACAGGGTCACCGCACGCGAGCGGAGGCCCAGGGCCCGCGCGATCGCCAGCGCCTGCTCCTCGTACGTGCGGCAGTCGGCGTAGTTGTTGGTGGCGATGCCCAGGCTGTTCAGGGCTTCGGACTCACCCTGTCGGTCGCCCAGGTCACGGTACAGCTCCAGCGACGTGCGCGCATACTGATAGGAGAGGGAAGTGTCCACCCGGTAGCGCAACGTCCAACTGAGGGTCCGTAGCGCCCTGGCCTCGCCCGAGCGGTCGCCCAGCTCCCGGGCCAGGGCGAGCGCCTGCTGTAAAAAGTCCTCCGCCTGGGCGTTGCTTATGCGCGAATAGACATCGCCAGCCGTGTTCAGGCAATCCACCTCGAGCACGCCATCGCCCACCCGCCGCGCCAGTGCCAGCCCGGCTTCCGCATTCTGCCGGGCCTCGGCTTGCCTGCCCAACCGGATCAACAGCATTGCCAGCTGGCTGTGAGCCCGCGCACGGCGCGCCTCATCGCCCACCGCCCCCGTCAGGCGCACCATCTCGGTCAGGTCGGCTTCTTGCCGCCCGAAAAATCCCATCCGGCCGAGGCATTCGGCGCGGCCGGCCAGCAGGTCATATAAAGCGTGAGCAGTTTGGCTCGCACCATCACGCCGTACGGCATCCAGAGCCTGGGTGTAGGCGGTAATAGCCGCCTCGTTGTCGTAGGCATCGCGCGCGCTCTCGGCGGCAACCCGCAGGTTGCTCAGGTCGGTCGGCTCATCTCGGGCCGATCCCCCAGTCATGGTGCTCGTTCGCTCGTCGTTGAATTCAGTCATACGTTAGTTCCTGAAAATGCGTTCAGACGACGTTCGTGTCCCCACTCGGCACAACGGCCGGGTCCTCGCCGTCACCCGATCCAACGGTCACGACTGCGCCGTACGCAGGTCGTGCAACGCCTGCTGGTCGATGCCGGCCAGGCGTGGCAGGTCCGGCGAGAGGCTGCGGTTCAACCGCTCGGTCATCTTCGACAGGATCAGCCGGCTGAGTGTGGGATCGGCCATGAGACTGCGCAGCGCGCTGGCGTGCACCTGCAGCAGCGTTGTCGGCTGCTCCGAAACCACGTTGGCGGTGCGCGACACGCCCGTCAACGCGGCGATCTCGCCGAAGAAGTCGCCGGGGTTCATCACCTCGAGCACGCGCTCGCGGCCGCCCTCCTCCACGCCCGCCACCGCGCGCCCGTCCAGGACGAAGTAGGCCGCGTCGCTCTTGTCGCCCACCCGCAGAATCGCCGTGCCAGCCGGCGCCTCCGCCACGCTGGCGTTCTTCATCAGGCTCTGACGGCTGGCGGCGCTCAAGCCGGCTAAGGCCGGCAGATGCGTCACCAGTCGGTCCAAATCAGCCGGAGTCGCAACCCGTGCAGCAGCCAGACCCGGCGCAGCCAGTGCGCCACGCAGTGCGGCCAACGCGCGCCGCCACTCTGCGGCCGGTTGGCCGAGACCCGGCAGGACCAGCGCCAGCCCACCCTGCACGACCATGAGGACCGAGCTGACCAGCATCAACAGGCGCACGTCGATGCTGTCGGCCAGGCCGGCCGCCAGCATGCCGAGCAGCAGCACCACGTCGCGCGCCACGAAGAACGTGCTGTTTACGCGCCCGCGCACCTCACGCGGTGTGTTGCGCTGCACCAACAACCGTCGCGCGATGGAGTACGGCGCGTTCGCGAATCCCGATACCATCACCAATGCCATAGCGAACGGCACGGACAGAGACTGGCTGTAGACGGCGCCCACGAGCCCAATGCCTACCAGGCTGACCACATACCACTGGCCGGCATGCCAGCGGTTGGCCAGCCGGGCCATCAGCAGGCTGCCGACCACGAAGCCGACCGACGTCAAGCCTTCCTGCAGGCCGTACTCGAACTCGGTCACCCGCAGGGCCCGCATCGCGAACGGCAAGAGTAGCGAGTTCCACAGGCCGATAGCCAGCGCGTAGAGGATACCGACGATGAATACGGAGCGCAGCACCGTGTTGCCGAAGAGGAAGCGCGCACCCGCGCGCAGGTTGCCCACCACCGTCGCAACGGTGGTCTCGCCCTCAGCCTGGATCGGAGCGACGTGGATCAGCAGGATGCAGGCGGCGGAGAAGACGAACGACAGCGCGTCGAGGTAGAAAGCCCACTCGATGGGGTAGCGCGAAGCGATCAGGCCCGAGGCGGCGAAGCCGACTGCCGTGGAGCCGAATGAGCTGATGGCCATCAACGAGTTCGCGGCCGCCAGGTCCTCGTCGCTGGCCACCTCGGGCAGCACGCTCTCGTGGGCCGGGTCGAAAAACTGGCCCACCGCGCTGGTGAGGGCAACAATAACGTACAACCAGCCGATGCCATAGGGGATGAGGAACGGGATCAGGAAGACCAGCACGGCGCGCAGCAGGTCGGAGGCGATCATGATGCGCCTGCGGTCGTAGCGATCCACGATGACGCCCGCGACCAGGCCCAGGGCCAGCGTCGGCAAAGCCGTCGCCACCAGCATCAGCCCCACACTCATGGCTGAGCCGGTGAGACGATACACCAGGATGGAAGCCGCCAGCGAGGTGAGCGCACTGCCAATGGTGGATACCAGCTCGCCCGACCACAGCAGCGTGAAGCCTCGGTTACGGAAGATGGCAAATTGGGATGGTGGAGGGCTCAATACCGCCGCCGGATTGCCTGTCATTGGATACCTCGTCGGTGAAATCAGCCACAACCGATAATTTATGGATGTATGATTTGCCCACTCCTGACAACCAGAGGGTTGCAATTTAATAATAGCAGACAATAGCCGGATCGTATAAGCCAAACAAACTTTTCTCTATATTTAAGGACAGCTTGTTATGCCATCTATGAAATGGGCGAATAGGTTGGCGGCAACATGACTAAACCACTACGAGGCGCCACCGTACGTGCTCCTGACCAATCGGCATTTAACAGCCGTAGCATATAATGAGGCGGTCTTTCATCGAGCACAATAAACCACTAAGCCGCTAAGAGATTAGTCGACGTGTCTGGAGGACAGTGTGTCATATCATAGTTCGCGTAGCTTGGTAGCTCTGGCTGTACTGATTGGATTAACCGCATGCGGGAGCAGCGCCCCCACTCCAGTCGCCACCTCTTTCAAACCGGTCGTCACCATCATGGAGCCCACATCGACACCTACGTCGGTGCCGTCGTCGACACCGACGGCGGTTGCCACATTCACCAGCACGCCGCTTCCGGCGACTGCGACCAGCGTCCCGACGCCGACGAGTGCCCCCTCTGCCGCCACACCCTCCGTGCCCATGGTGCGCCCGCAGTCAACGTATGACCATATCAACGTGCGCAGTGGGCCTGGCACCGTCTACGATATCGTAGGCCAGCTGGTGGCGAACGCCACGGCTCGCATCACCGGCAAGAATAGTGCTGGCACCTGGTGGCAAATTAACTATAAAAATGCAACGGCCTGGGTATCTGGTCAGGTCGTCGATGCCCTCGGCAACGTCGCTTCGGTTCCCACACAAAAGAATGTCCCGCCTACACCTACTGCGGCTGTGGCCAGTAGCACGGCGGCTTCGCCCTCGACCGCGCCGACGGCAGTCGCCGTGGTGGCTCCGCCTCCTTCACACAGCGGAGGTTTTGAGCTGGGCGGCCACATCCACACCTTTGATTATCTGAACCAGATGAAGGACATGGGCATGACCTGGGTCAAATTACAGGCCGTGCTCCCCGGCGACATAGGCAGCGCGCAGAATGTGATCAACACCGCTCATTCCATGGGGATGAAGGCTCTCATTGGTGCCAAGGGTGATCTGAGTCGCGCTGGCGATCTAAACTATCACAACGAGTTTGCTGGCTATCTGGCCACGGTTGCCAAGAGCGGGGCAGACGCCATCGAAGTATGGAACGAGCCCAACCTGGACCGCGAATACGGCGGCAGCGGTCATGGTCAGGTAAACCCTGAAAACTACGTGGATATGCTGAAAAAGGCCTATGCCGCCATCAAAGCTGCCAATCCCGGCACCATGGTGATCGGTGGGGCCAATGCCCCCACGGGCTATTTCGGAGGCAACTGCACGACCAACGGTTGCGATGATGACCAATTCCTGGCTCGCATGGCCGCAGCGGGCGCGGCGCGATACATGGACTGCATGGGCGCCCATCACAACGGCAGCATGGTCGGCCCGGACCAGACGTCCGGCGCCCCGACCGGCAACCATTACTCCTGGTACTTCTGGGGCACCCTGAACGTAACGTACAACGCCTTCGGAGGCGCCGTACCGATCTGCTGGACCGAGTTGGGCTACGTCACGGGCGAAGGCATTGGCCCGCTGCCCAGTGGCTTTTCATGGGGCAGCAGCACCACGTTGCAGGATCAGGCCCAGTGGCTGGCACGCGCCATTCAACTTTCGCGCAGCAGTGGCAAAGTGCGCCTGATGATTATCTGGAATATGGATTTCCGGGAGTATGACTCGGACCCGCAAGCCGGATTCTCCATCTTCCGCCCGAATGGCCAGTGCCCGGCCTGTGGTCCCATCAAGGCAGCCATGGGGCGCTAGCGGCCTGCATCGGCAACTCAAGCAGTACTCAACCGAACGAGTTACCGGCCCCAGAAGGGGTCACTCAAATACTTATACCCCGCGTCGGGGAACACGGTAACGACCACGCCGCGGGGTAGCGTCTCAGCCACTCTTAACGCGCCCACGGCTGCTGCACCGCTGGACAGGCCGACAAACAGGCCCTCCTCGCGCGCCAGACGAACGGCCATATGCTGCGCCGCTTCTGTCTCGATCCACAGGTTATCGTTGGCCAGGTGAGGATCGTAGATGCCCGGCAGAATGGAGGCCGGCATGTACTTCCAGCCCTCGATCGCATTCACCGCCGAATCGGGCTGCAATGAGATGCACTGGATACCCGGATTCAATTCACGCAGGCGCCGGGTGGTGCCGACAAACGTGCCACTGGTGCCCAGGCCGGTGACGAAATGTGTGATTCGTCCCTCCGTCTGCCGCCAGATCTCCTCAGCCGTGGTCTGGTAATGGACGCGCCAGTTGGCCTCATTGTCATACTGGTTCGCGTAGAAATAGCGCTCCGGATGAGCAGCAAACAATGCCTGTACCTGTGCCACGGCACCATTCATGCCCTGCATTGGATCAGTGAAAATGGTTTCCGCTCCGTACGCTTGCAAGATGGCTTTACGCTCGGGGCTGACGTTGCTGGGCATCACCAGCATCACCCGGTAGCCCAGCACGGCTCCATACATGGCGTAGGCAATGCCCATGTTGCCACTGGTCGCATCGAGGATGACCTTGTCATGCGTCAGCCGGCCATCCGCTACAGCGGTGCGGATGATATTCAAACCAGCCCGGTCTTTTACCGAACCGGAGGGATTAAACCATTCAGCCTTGCCGTACACTTCCACCGGTGCGACATGCCGGGCCACGCGTGCAAGCCGTACCAGCGGTGTGTTGCCCACCCGCAAACACAGATCACAGTCCTGCGCAGTCGTGTTCGTCATTGCTGTAACCAACTAAGATTGGAGATGGAGGATTGCAGAGTGTCAATAACGAACCATCAAACTCCAATCTTCATCCTTAGACTCCAGTCTTCTTGATCCGACCTAGATATTCCACCAGCAGATACAACGCCGCATCGGCTGTGGCGCGCTTGTTACCTCGGCGGTCATGAGGCCATTCGAAGCGGCGTACCACCTCGCCTAAAGGCGTGCTCAAAGCCACGTACACCAGGCCGACGGGTTTGCCCGGCGTCTCACCGCCAGGACCGGCAATACCTGTCGCGCTGACGCCCACATCGATACCCAGAGCCCTACGCACGCCGCGTGCCATCTCCAGAGCACACAGATCACTCACCGCGCCCATGGATGTGAGCGTCTCGACACGCACACCCAATACCATCTGCTTGACGTGGTTGTCATACGAAATGATACCGCCCTTGAAGTAGTCTGAGCTTCCCGGCCGGTTGGTCAATTCATCGCCGATGAGCCCGCCCGTGCACGACTCGGCGGTGCCAACCGTCCAGCGTCGCTCTGTCAGCAGCCGGGCGATTTCATCGTTCCAGTAGGCACGCCGCCGCTGAAGCAGCTCAGCGGTCAACGCGTTGAGCGTCTGGCGCGCGATGAGCGCTTCACCGGCTGGCAGGTTCGGCGTAGCGGCTAGAAACTCGTCTTCATCCAGCACCCTCAGCTCACCCTCGGGGGGCATCCAGATATCCAGCAGCAGGTCTTCCCACTCCACACTAACGGTGCTGATACGGGCTGGGCGCGTCACATCAGCGTACCAGCCCTTAAGGCGTCCCTGTGCCGAATGCAATTCGAAGACGTTATACCAGCGGTCGTCATAAAAACTTTCGAATAGCACATCGCCCGGCTCAAACGTGACGACGGACAGATGCACTGCCTGACGTGACCACACCGCTCTGAGCGTTACCGCATGCGCATCGCGCGCTACCACGTCAGCCTCGTAGGTTGCTTTCTCCAGGCCGTTGTAATCCAGCTTGCGAACCAGCATGCCGATCCCTTGAGTTCCTCCCCTGCACACGACCACGTTGAAATCGTAGATCCGTGCGATCCCGAACGGCCACAACTATATCTGAAAAAGAGGATGAGCCAGACCCGTAGGTCTGGCTCATATATTCCGACGCAGGACAGGAGGAACCTGCATCGGGGGGAAACTATGAAAACGCTCGCCTAATTGTTCACGTCCATCGAATTTTGATGCACCACCGGTTCAACTTGCTTGAATTTAAACTCGGGCAGCTTCCGCTCGCCCAGGACCGCCTTAACATGCATCCGCTTGCCCAACCGTACCAACTCCAGCGTCACCGCCGCGCCGGGCTTCTTCGCAGTGATCAAGGCGGTCAAGGTGTGCTCCTCACACAACGCCACACCGTCCACGTTGCGGATCACATCGCCCTCCTGGACACCTGCTTTGAAGGCCGGGCTACCGTCAATAACACGCCGCACGACGGTCGTCTCATTGAGCCTGCCTTTACCGTCGTCACCGGTCTGTAATTGCCACTCGATTCCCAGGTAGGGAACTATCTTCTCCAATGAAGCCACTGACCACTCCACGAAACCAGAAGTTCTAAAAACTTACAAACTAAAAGAATGCTTTCCTCTCAATCACACGGGCCGGGCAGCCAACTGACAGGGCCGAACCCATCCACTGATCCGTTTGTTTGCACAGGAGGAAACAAACAAACACGCCCAGAGAGCTCGCTGCCCGACCGGTGCGATCAAGCCAACTCACCTATCCATCCCATCAGAACGGATGACGCCTTACTGATCTCCACAGTGTTACAACCAGTCTAGTCACACTAGATTAGGGACAAATTAGACAACCCTAGGAGGTGCTTAAGTCGCTGGTACTCAGACTGTCTGGCGCTAGACCAGATTCGGCTGGTACGCGGGTAGAGTGAATACAAAGCACGTGCCCTGTCCAACCGTGCTTTGGGCTTCAATATGCCCGCTATGCGCCTCCACAATGGACTTGACAATCGCCAGACCCAAGCCTGCACCACCCTGCATACGTGAACGGGACTTGTCCACCCGGTAAAAACGCTCAAATACGTGGGGTAGATCCTCTGGTGGGATTCCGACGCCGGTATCGCATACCGACACGCATACCGTCACGCCATCCGTATTCTTGGCCTCGATGGCGACCCGTCCACCTTCTGGTGTGTGTTTGACCGCATTGTCGACCAGGTTCAGCAACACCTGCTTCAGTCGATCCGCGTCGCCCTGCACGGTAAGGTCTCCGAGGGCCGATGCGGTGATGGCAAGGTGTCCATCGGCCATAATATTGCCACTGCGAGCGACGTTCGCAATCAACGGTGCCAGGTCCAGGGGGTGAAGGTGCATGGGCAACGCGCCCGCATCCGCCTGCGAGAGCAATAACAGGTTGCTCACCATGCGCGTCATGCGCTCGCTCTCGCTGGTAATCGCGTCCAGCGACTCCGTGTCGGTACTTCCCATGCGCAGCAGATCCACATTACCGCGGATCACAGTCAGCGGAGTGCGCATTTCGTGCGATACATCCGCCACGAAGCGCTGTTGCGCGCGAAACAAATGGGCCAGGCGGTCCAGCATCTCGTTGAACGCGGAAGCCAGCCGCCCCACTTCGTCGTTGGATACCACATCTACACGCCGATCCAGATCGTCGGTGTGGTAAATCTCCAACGCTGTGCTCGTAATCTCCGAGACAGGCCGCAATGCGCGCCGCGCCATGGCTGCACCAGCCACTGTGGATACCACAAGCCCCAGCGTGCCCAGCACCAGCAGCGTGAGGAGCAGGAAGTTTCGCGTCTGTTGCAGCTCTTCCAGCGAAGCAGCGACCTGCAGGTAGCCAAATAGATCGTTCGTGCCCCGCACGATCAACGGGTAGGTATAGACGCGCAGGGGTGGCGCTCCCTGGTGTTGCACGTCATTGAAGACCGGTTGCTGCTGAGAGATGGGTTTGTGGCTAAGTTCCTCAAAAGTGGCTGGATCCAGCCAATTCTCAAACGTACCCACGTTGGTTGAACGGGCGCGGATGTTGCCTGCGGTGTCGATGGCTTCCACATAGACCATCGAGGCGCGAAAAATATCGATCTTCGGCATGCCAATCACGCGGCTGTTACCGTTCATGACAATGCGGATCTGGTCCACGATGCTGCTGGCAGATTCCTCCAGCGACCAGTCGATCTGTCGCAATAGCGTAAATGAGACGCTAAGGTAAACCCCCGCGCCGAAGAGGATGAATCCCAGCACGAGAATAACACTGTACCAGATGGTGAGACGAGTCCGAATTGACATGGGTATGCCGGACCGGCCACCGTTTACTAAACCGGTCCCTAAACGATCAAACGTTAATACGCCATGCTGAGAGCGCCATGAGCTTACTTTTAGATATATCTGCGATGTGATTGAGCATTACAGGCCACAATCAGGCTGCGGCGACGATCATCCTGGGGCTGCCATCCGTGTAGGGGCTCAGGTCATAATCACCGTACCAGTCCCATGTGTTGAAACCAACGCGCATCAGCAAGAGCTCCATCTCATGCCGGAATACGTGCCGCAAGCGGAACGTGATCGTCTGCGAGCGCCTGCCTCCTGGCAGTTTCTCGTCTATGCGATAACTAAGGGTCTGGGTCTGCTCTGCCAGCGAAACACGGCTCGCCACGAATTTATCGATCACCGTGCCGGTGGAAGGATCCACCAGCGTAGCCTCAAACTCATACTCGCCATCGTCGGGCTGGCAGGCCAGCTCGTCATTGGGAGGCAGGTCGACCAGCAGTTTGCCGTCCGGTAGCAGGCTGCGGTGCGCCGTAGCGAGCATCGCCAGCTGGTCTTCCGTTGTCAGGTTATGCAGGAACGTATTCAGCGCGATAAAAGCCAACCCAAAGCGGCCTTCAAGCTGAGCCGTATGGATATCGGCCTGCACCAGCTGGAAATGCGGACCGGTTTCACCTTCGCCTGCCAAAGGGTCGCCCTTCGCCATAGCTCCCGACAGTGCCAACAGATGTTCGCGTGCAACCTGCAGCATGCGCGGCGACTCGTCCACCCCCACCACGGAAAATCCATCCTGCACCAGGGGGACCATGACCCGCCCCGTGCCGCAGCCAATCTCGAGAATGGAGCAGTGACCGAACCGTTCGCGGCATGCAGTGGCGAAATGCCGGTACATGTCCAAGTCGGGTGTGAAGGTGGCATGCTGAAGATCATAAAACCGGGCAAGCTGGTCATAAGCAGTAGCCGAATCGCTGGTAATCAAGTTGGCGTCCATATGCTTTTCTTTCGAAAAATACGCTATTTTTACACTGTCATAAACTATAATCTGTGTTCACCAGTGGAAGCGCACCGATTGTTCTCGAATGGCGTTTAATACACGAGACCTGGTAAGCCAATTATGAACTACCCAAACGAGCCGCCGGACGAGCCGCAGGAGGTGTATCCGCCCGAATCTCGTGAGGTTGAGGAAGCTGCACCTCGCAGTTACATTGCGGCCGGGGTCGTAGCCACCCTGCTCATCGTGGTGCTATGCGTACTCGGCGTCGCGTTGATCTCCAGTGGTGTGCTCAACCCGCGCCCCAGTCCAACGGTTGCCCCCGACACGCTTTCCCGAATCAACGTGATCGGTAGCATCCAGCCAGGCCAGCCATTCGCCGTGCACGGAGCGAACTTCACCCCTGGCGAACGAGTGGAACTGTACGCAGCCTTCACAGCCGGAGCCTCATTCGATCAATTCGCCAAGCTCGGTGAGGTGCAAACGAGCAGCAATGGCAGCTTCAATGTCACCGGTGTCAACCTGCCCTCCAGCCCAGATAACCAGGGCACGGTCTACCTCCTGGCACGCGGTGACCAGAGTGGTTTCTCGCCGGTAATCCAGGTGATGATCGGCGTGCCATCCACGTCACTTACGCCGACAGATATCCTGGCGGAGAGCGAAACGGCCACCTTGCCGCCCGATACGGAAACACCGGTTCCCATCGCGCCGACCTTTACGCCTGCCCCTGTTACGCCAACGCTCCCGCCCACCCCGTCGTCCACGCCCAACTTCAACGCCATCGGCATCTGGTATGGAAGCTACTACGATAACCCGGACCTGAGCGACCCACCCGTCTTCACGCGTCAGGATCAGCGCCTGAGTTTCAACTGGCGCTCCGGTTCACCTGATCCGCGCATTCCAAACACCAATTTCTCAGTCCGGTGGATTCGCAATGAGGATTTTCGAACCACAGATAACTACATCTTCACCTTAACGGTGGATGACGGCGCCCGCGTCTACGTTGACGACCAGCTCATCATCAACGAATGGCGTAATGGGGGAGTACGCACCGTCGAGGTTGAAGTACCCCTCGCCAGAGGTGTGCACCCGATACGCGTGGAGTATTACCAGGCTACTGGCAATGCCCTCATCTCACTCAAGTGGGCTGTCGGCTACACCGGATGGGTGGGCCGCTACTACAATACGCCCGACCTCTCAGGCCCGCTGGTATTAAAGCGCGATGATCATGATGAGACGACGAACACAGCCGGCTTGAACTTCGACTGGGGCTATGGCTCGCCCGCTCCTGAGGTGAACCCAAACAACTTCTCGGTGGATTGGCAGCGCACGATAAACTTCCCCGTGGCCGGCACCTATGTTTTCACGGCTGATGTAGACGATAGCGCGCGCTTGTACATCGATAGCCAGTCGACGCCTGTTTTCGACAACTTTGGCACAGCCGGGAGTCGCACCATTACCGGACTGGCACGCCTGAGCGCCGGGCGGCATGCTCTGGAGCTACAGTATGTTCAGTTCACCGGCCAGGCACATATCATCTTCAACTGGGCACTGGTTCCTCCACCTCCAACCAGCACGCCAACGCCAACCTTCACCCCCTCGGCAACTCCGACTCCGAAACCTACCTATACGCCGACACCAACCCACACCGCGATGCCGACCAGAACACCGACCGATACCCCTGCCCCTACTGCCTCGCCGACAATTACCGCAACGGTTACGATAACGGGCACGTGACTATCGGACGATGATGGACACAATTTCAGGCCGAGTGCCCAGTCGGGTAGGTGTGGTGGTCTCGCCGCAGCCGTAGGATATATAAAGCAGCCCCTGTGGCAGATGATAGGTGCCGCGAAAACGTCCATTCTCCACCGGCACGATGAAGCGCGTGATGAAGGGGATATAGATCTGGCCGCCGTGAGTGTGACCAAAGAGGAACAGGTCAGCTTTGCGGTCGATGTGTGCCATTAAATCGGGATTATGCCCCAAAACGACGCGCCGCAATGGCTGCTCGTGGGAGGTAGGCTCCTGCGACGCACGCTCCGGGTGTGTGCCGGCAAAGGCGCGTGGCACATCGGAGCAGCCCTCCCATAGCTCGTCGATGCCTACTAGCTCCAACCTGCCTGCCACTCGCACATTCTCGTTCCGTAGCAGGCGGATGCCTGTCTGGCGGAATAACCCCTGTAACAGCTCCGACTGATTCACCCCTGGCAGGCCATAGTCATGATTACCCAGCACCGCGAAAACACCGAGCGGCGCGCGCAGGTCTGCCAGCGGAGCCAGCATGCCGGGAATCAGCTTGGAATCGACATGGCCGACGAAATCGCCTCCCAGGAGCACTGCGTCGGGATGCTGGGCGTTCGCCAGGGCTACGACCTTACGCGTCCAGGCTGCCTGTTTCACCCGCCCCACGTGAAGATCGGTGAAATACACAATCTTGAGCGGTGGAGCATCCTTCGGCAAGCCACCCGGTCCATCACGGTCAGGGTTGCCGATCTCGAGTCGCTTCACCCGCAGCCAGAATGGAGCAATCCATCGCGCATAGACTCCCAGCGCACTCAATGCAGCCACCAGCAGGCCGAAAATCGCCCAACCCGGCGATCCATCTACTCCCTGAAAAACGGCAAAGGCAAGCCCTGCCAGCAAACTCAACAAGGCCAGCAAAGCAATTGCATCGAAAATCCTGGCCGTCCATTGCCACCCCGGCCTACGACGAAGCTCGCGTGTACTCCAGAACTCGGTCGATTCCATTACTTCCTACTTTCCCCCAGCCCTGCATTGTACTCAAATGGTGTGGCGGCGTAGTCTGTTGTGGTTCAGCCGCCACTCCTCCACGACACGGATGAGGGCGGGACTTCCCCGAACCTTAAATTTTCCAGGATAGCCCCTCGAACACCCCTCTGGCATCTTGCGCCGTGATGAAATCAGGTATATCATCCGCGCCGATTTTCGAGTGGTGCAGCGTAACCAAAGGAGAAAATAGTTATTTACTGAATGAGCAGTTCGACTGTTAATACTCGCGTTATAGGCGCGAATCCCACCAGCTATCGCTCTCTCAATGATGCCACGGCGCAGACATCTCAAGCGTTTTCCCTTGTTTATCCAGCCACACCAGGTGGTCATCCCATCTGGCAGATTCCGACCCCGGCGCTCGTGGTCAATCCGCACAAGGCCGTTGCTAATTACCAGACGATCCAGTGCGCCTTCCCCGACGCGATTGTAGGTTATACGGTGAAGTCGAACCCCAACCCGATGCTGCTCAATTGTCTGGCCCAGGTAGAGGGGTCGTGGTTCGAAGTTGCCTCGCGAGCTGAGATCGAGATGCTGGCGAGCATGGGGGTGAGCGGCGACCGCGTCATCTACAGCAACCCAATTAAATCCCAATCACACATTCAAACTGCTGTGGCACGCGGCGTTCGTCTATTTGCTTTCGATTCGGAAGCCGAGGTCGAGAAACTTTCCGCATTCGGCTTGCCGCTGGAAGTTTACGTGCGCATGACTGTGCCGCACACCGGCGCGCAATGGCCGCTGACACACAAATTCGGTGTGGAACCAGCCAAGGCTGTAAAGTTGCTCCAGCTGGCACGCGAGCGAGGGCTGAAACCGGTCGGGCTGGCATTCCACGTGGGTAGCCAGTGCATACGCCCCGAAACCTGGGCAGACGCCCTGCGAGCCGTCGCCCCCGCCTGGGCAGGCGCACGCGAAGCCGGCATCAACCTGGATCTGATCGACCTGGGCGGAGGATTCCCCGCGCCCTACTCCGGCCCGGTGCCTGGACCCAATGATGTGGCGCAGGCCGTGTATCGCGTACTTCACGAGTGCGTTCCCGGTGCAGAGCGTATCCTGCTGGAACCTGGTCGCGGGGTGAGTGCCACCACCACCGACATGGTGATGGAAGTGACCGGAGTGGCAGAGCGCCCGGATGGTCAGACCTGGCTCTATTTGGACGGAGGCGTGTTTAGCGGGTTATATGAGATTCCCGATGGAATCCGCCCTGCCGTGCGGCCAATCGTGGCACAGCCCCGCCCACTCGCCATGAACACCTACCGCCTGGCTGGCCCCACCTGCGATTCGATAGACACACTATTTGAAATTCGCTCGCCAATGGAGCTAAAGGTCGGTGACCGGTTGGTGCTGAAGAACTGCGGTTCCTACGTTTACGCAGTCGGCTCGCCATTCAATGGTTTCCCGCCGCCCGAGGTGTATGACGCTGCCGAGTGGACTCTTGACACAGACGAATTCCCTGGCATTTGTTAGGGATGAGTGATCTGACCATTGAGGGCCTTCCGAAGCCTTTTGGGAGGCCCTCAAGTTATTTTTCGGATAGATTAAGATTTTGAGCAGGGCGAATGGCGTTGCCGCCATACTTCCATCACCCGATTAGCAACCAGCCGCGTGAGAGGGTAAAAGGAGTCAGGAAGCATGAGCAAAGTTGAAACCGTTTACCTTATCCATCACAGCCACACGGACGTGGGCTATACCCACGACCAGCCCATCGTTTGGGACCTGCACGAGCGCTTCATCGATGAGGCCGTGCGCCTGGCCGATCAATATGCCGGGCTGAACTCCGACGGTGCCTTCCGCTGGACCGTGGAAAACACCGGCGTGCTATACGAGTGGCTATTGCACGCACCACCCGGACAGGTGGAGCGTTTCACTCGCCTGGAGCGGGCTGGCCGTATCGAGGTGACCGGCATGTTTGCCAATATTACCCCGTTACTCGATACAGATCAGCTTGTAGAGTCTTTGCAACTGGCTGGCCATCTACGGCAGGAGTATGGCTTCAGCATCACACACGCCATGAACTGCGACGTGAATGGCGAAGCCTGGGCGCTGGTCGATGCTTTACTGGATGCGGGTATTGAAGGCTTCAGTATGGCGATTAATACCCATTTCGGCGGAGCGCCGCTAGATCGACCCAATGTGTTCTGGTGGCAGGGACCCAGCGGGCGGAAGATTCTGGCTTATAACGGCTGGCCCTACGACGCTGGCTGGCGCTACGGCATCGGTCGCGAGGTAAAAATGCTGGAGGAGTGGTGGCCACGTATCGAGCGGCGCCTGGACCAGATCCAATATCCCCTGCCAGTGTTGATGGTACAAAGCTTCCACCCCTTCGGCGATAATGGTCCTGCTTTCGAAGGTTTTACGCGGTTCATCGACGAGTGGAACGCTAGCGGCAGGCAACCGCATCTTGTCCTGGCCACACCGCGCATGTGGTGGGATGCCGTAAAGCCGTTTGCCGACCAGCTACCCACCTATCGCGGCGATTGGACAGACTTCTGGAACTTTGGCGCCATCAGCAGCGCTCGTGAAACCGCTACCAACCGGGCCAGCCGTGCCCGCTTGCGCGCTGCGGATGCGATCGCCGCTGCTTTACTGGGTCATGCCAGTCCACTTTCCACAGCGCATACCGCGCGCACCCACGTACGCTATCGCGAAGAGGCCTGGAAATCACTCATCCTGTATGACGAGCATACCTGGGGTGCCGATCTAAGCCTGCGCGCGCCCGAGAGCGAGGACACGCTCTCGCAGTGGTATCACAAGGCCGGGTTGGCTTACCAGGCGCGCAGCCTCAGCCTGATGATGCAACGCGACGCGCTGGCCGACTTCTCTCGCCATATACCGCGTCTGCCTGCCGGTGATTCGGCTGAGGATACCCGCCTGCTCCTGTTCAACACTCTACCCTGGTCGCGCCGTATGGCGGGCGAAGTGCCACACCATGTGGCCAGTCCGCGCGGCCGGCCTGAAGACGCCACCTCCGGCCGCCATTCGCAGGATCGCGTCTGGTCCACGGATCTATGGGTTGAGGCAGCCCAGACTCCAAGTGGCGAGGGACGCGAGACACGCCTGGGCGTGCCCCCTGTCGAGGTGCCCGGTTACGGATACCTCCTGCTGAAACGTGCCGATCTGGTGGAACTCAAACCGCACGAGTGGAGCGAGGAGTCAGTCGTTGAAAACCATCGGCACCGCCTGATCTTCAATACCCGCACGGGCGGTGTCACCTCGTGGTTCGACAGGCAGCTCAACCATGAGTGGGTGGACGCTTCGTCCGGTTACCCGCTGAATGGTTACGTTCATGAGGAGGTGGCTGACCGCGACTTTCCCTGGGCACGCCAGCTCATGTTTCACATGAAGTGGCAATCGGAGCAGGTTGAGCGCGATCGCGGCTGGAAAGCCTGGCGCGCTCAGCGCGCGCAACCTTACGAAGTTCTTCAACATCGCGTCTACCACACGCCTTTCGGGAAGCGGGTCGTCCAGTTGCTCAGAGCACCGGGGATGGTCGGCCCACTCGCCCAGAGCACCTTTATTCCCGACGGCGAGGAGTACATCGAGTTCGAGTCCTGGTGGATTATGGGGCAGGACGTGCACCCTGAAGGCACCTACCTGGCCTTTCCCTTTGACATCGCGGTCGCTGACGCGCACATCGATCTGGGTGGGCAGGCCATGCTGGCTGGACGGGACCAGATTCCTGGCGTGTGCTACGACTATTACACCGCCCAACAATGGGTTGATCTCTCGAACCAGAACCTGGGGGTCACCATAGCCCTGCCCGACAATCCCATGGTTCAATTCGGTGATTTCCACTTTGGCCACAATCAACACGACTTCCACCTGGAACGGGCCCTCCTACTAGGTTGGGTGACCAATACCTATTGGGAGACTAACTTCCGCGCTCATCAACCCGGCGGCGTTCACGCCTGCTATCGCGTAGTTCCACATGCAGGTGGGTTCGACCCGGCTTTCAGCTGGCGTGTGGGTATGGAGGCGGCATACAGTCAGCCCCTGCTGCAGCACATGGGCGAACCCGCAGAAGCACCTGCCTTCGGCACGGAAGCCGGGTTGCCTGGAGGCGCGTTGCTCCGGTTACCGGAAGCATTCGACCCTCATGCATCTGTCTGCACGCTGCACCTGAAGCCATCCCGCAATGCACAGGCACTAACCATCCGGCTGTACAACGCCAGTACACAAGAACAGGTGGCACATGTTGGCTCTGGCTTATTGCGTATCACGTCTGCACACTGGTGTGACCTGATGGAGAATCCGCTGGCACCCATACAGGTTACGGATGGGGCACTGGAGGTCATCCTTCCGCCTGGTCGGGTTAATACGCTGAGCGTTTCGCTGGCACTTGCATAACGGTAACAGGTATTGGTGAGGCGCCTCCGCTCGCCCAGCATGCGGCGGACCTGCTCGTACAACACTACTTCGGTCCGCAAGCGAATTTCCGCGCCTGCACAAGTCCCAGGCTGCTACGCCTGCATGCAGCTTTTGAGGATAAGGGTTTAGGACTATCGACCTGGCGCGCTCACACCGGCTTTACCCTCGCCGGGCGCGCCGCGCGCGGGCAGCTGAACGATTTGGAGGGAGCCATTGCTGCCGCCAATGACTTCGGCACACGGATTGTGTGCATCCAACAGCAACTGGCAACCGTCGAGGGCGCCGACGTCGAGATGCCGAACATCGAACGCCTCGTCGACATGGCCATCAACGGCCTCGACAGCAAACACTCCAAACGAGCCTACCGGCGTGCCCTCGACGACTTCCTCGCGTGGTACGCCGACTACGCCGCCGCCAGCCGCCCGTAGGCGTCGACCATACTGTCCCATCGGTACCCGTTCACGTCGGTGACGATAGTGGTCGCGCCCAGATAGCCGGTCTGCACCACGGTACCATCCGCATTGGTCACGCCACTGTACGTCCCAGCGCGTCGTACTGTATTTGCGTCTGGGGCCGCGCATCCTAACCGGTCGAGCGCCCGAAGGTGGTTAATGCGATGGTAAAGGTGGGCACGAACGTCTGCGCCACTCGCCCCAGCGGGTCGTACAGCTTTCCGCCACCACCTGTTGGCTGAGGCCGGCCGCCAGGCTGCGGCTCTGCACCCGTTGCCCCAGCCTAGCGTAGAAGGCCATCTCAACCAGTCCGGCTAGAGCAGCGGCGTGAGTAGCTGGATGGCACGCCGGATATCTTCGATTTGCTTGGGGCCACTTATTTCGCGCTCAATGGTGAGTGCACCCCCGAAGCCGTATGACTTCAACTTCGGTACCAGCAGCGGGAAGTTCACCCGTCCTTCACCCAGCGGCTTTTCGTTGCCCAGGTAGCGCCCGTTGGTGGGGTACTCACCATCTTTGGCGTGTACGCCACGCACGTAAGCTCCGATCACGTCCAGCGCGTCCAGCGGGTTGGCCTTGCCATACAGCAGCAGGTTGGCCGGGTCCAGGTTGACGCCTATGTGGTCACGCCCCAGGTCCTCAATGGCACGCAGTAGCGTGATAGGCGTCTCCTGCCCCGTTTCGAAGCAGAAGTCGAGGTGGCGTTCTCGGCAGTAGGTCACCACTTCATCGAGCGCCTCCAGCAAACCGGCGTACAGCGGATCAGCTGGATTTTCGGGGATGAAGCCCACATGCGTGGTGATACTCGGCACGCCCAGGCGAGCGGCGAAGTCAGCCCCTTTCTTTAGCGCGGCTACACGCTGGGGCCGGTACAACGGTGGAACCAGGCCGATGGTCGAGGGACCCTCGATGAAGTTCCACACGGCCGGGCCTGGCACTCCAGTCCATACGGTGGTCACTTCCACTGCATAATGCTGTGCAGCAGTGAGAACCCGGCGCGCCATGTCTTCGGTGAAAAGCTCAGGCTGCCAGCACACCAGCTGCACCGTCGGCAATCCCAGTTCGTGTGCCTTTCCAAACTCGGCTTCGGGCCCTTCCGGCAGCGAAGCCATCACACCCAGTTTTAACGTAGTCATGGTCATTCGGATGATTTATAAGCGGATTACCTGATGAGAATCAGCCGACCGGACTGCCTGTTCGATCAACTCCAGCGAATCGCGAGCAGATTCAGGCGGGCACTCGTCCGGCTGAGTGCCGGTCTCCACACAGGACAGGAAATAGGCGATCTCGTTGTAGTAGGCATCGTGGGCTGCATCGAACTGTGCGGGCGAGCCCTCAGCCTGTTGCGAGTCGGTGAACACCTGCAATGCCGGCGACTGGCGCCCGTCCAGACGCACGAAAGCGCGCTCGAACCATGCATCGTAGATGGCCAGGAACGGTATCTGTGGCAGGCTCCACCCCGCGTGGATATGCACCTGCGGCCCCCCATCATAGTCGAACGTGGTGTGCATCACGTCATAAGCGCCTGTGGCTTCTGTTTTACGCGCGCTACAGTATAGCTGCGCCGGTTTACCCAGCAGGTAATTCACAAAGTCCACATCGTGGATATGCAGGTCATAGATCGGCCCGCCGGATCGCGCCGGGTCCAGAAACCAGTTGCGCCATGACCACACCGGCCGTCCACCCAGGCGCGAAAGCGTGAGTGAGATCAATTTGCCATAGCGGCCATCGCGCACGCAGTCGCGCAAGAAGCGATATTCAGGCCAGAAGCGAATGCACTGTGCCACCATCAGCCGTTTTCCGGTCTCCTGCGAAGCATCCACCATCGCCTGGGCGTCGTGTACTGAGAGCGCCATCGGCTTTTCACTCAACACGTGTTTCCCGGCCCGCAAGGCCTGAATGGCATAGCGAGCGTGCAGGTAGGTGGGGAGGCATATTTCCACCACATCGACACGGGCGCTGGTGATCAATTCGCCGGCGTCGGCGTAACGCTCAACAGTAGAGAAATCCAGCGGAGCCTGGTCACCTGCAATGTTGATTTGCACCGCGTGTTTTGCCTCCAGCCGCTCTGCATTGATGTCAGCGATGGCGACCAGTCGCGCGTTGGGCATCTGCACGATCTTGGAGGCATGGAACCAGCCCATGCCGCCCATCCCCACGATTCCAACCTTAATCATGTGTACTCCTTTGTCACGGGTGAAGGTCTCTTGCCACTTCACATTTTCTCGAGCCATTATCGTCCGAGCCATCATTCTGCAGGACCAGGACAGGGTGAAGCAGGAACGTACGGTCGTAACACGTCAGGCAATCACGCAAACGCCTGCCCGCTCCGAGCCGGTGCAACCTCAAATAGATTTCCGCTCCACGATTCGAAGGACAATCGGAGGTACTGCCCGACTAAACGCGGCAGAGACCATCCAGTTACAGCGAGCCATTGGCAATCGCGCTGTGAGCGGTCTGCTATCCGGCGCTCAATGAAAGCCCGTCTGGAGAAATGGATGACGCGCAAGGCGGCACTCGAACTGAAAGGGCTCAAAGCAGCCCGCTTCCATGAGATCATGGATGTGGCCAACCTGCGTACCGGTGGACAGGTGGACTATAACCCCGATGCGACCAACCCCTACAAGACCGGCTACAACAGGAAACGCAGCATCGACGGCGACAATATGGACACGCAGGATGAGGTACGGGAAAGCGTCGAGCAATTTGAGGAGCAGGGCTCCCGTAGTGGCAGTGAAGACAGCGGCGTCAGCCTGCGCCCGAAAGCGCCAGAGGGCGAGTCATCGTCAAAGAACACTGTGGAGACGCCACAAGTAAAGGTCGACACACCCAGGCAGACCCCGGTTGAACCTCCCCAGCGAGGCGACATTTTCATGGTGCACACACCCTTAACAGTCGACAACCGGGGCCGGGCACAGGTGGTTCCGGCGGGCAAGCAAGTCATGGTGACTGGCCTGGGCGATGAAGGTGGGACGGTTCAGGTTGGGATGGAAATGGAGCGCAATGCCATACGATATGATGTGGTCAGGGGCACGGTCAACATCTCCGATCTGCTCAGCCATGCGTCACCCGGAGGCCGGTGATGGTATCAACGGCAGGGTGGCAAGGGCATACCCGCGGATGCATGGATCGACGAAGCTAACAGAAACGCCTCGTTGACGATCAAGTCGTCTGCGCCATAGCCTACGGCTGTAAGCAGGCGCGGGAACCAGCGATATGAGCTGTCGGGTCCATATCCGCCCTGATCTTTGGCCCATGTGGTGGGGCAATAACCGTATAGACCGTTGGCGTAGCCGGCGAAGAAGACCCTGTGCGGCTGCAGGAGTCGCTTGATCGCCAGGCCGATGTCGGTATAGGTCTCGAATGGCACGCCAATGATGCGTAGGTCATTGATGCCGGCCAAGTACAGCTCGCTGGGCAGTGTCTTCTGTAGCGTGCCGTCCGCCATGGCCTGCTCCAGTTCGCCTACCCACTCCAGCATGGCCAGCGCTATTTTCTCCTGCATCTCGTCACCGGTCCGGGTAGCCTTATTGCGGTCAGCCTCGAAGCCGGCCTTCAACCCAGCCAGTGTTTCCAGCGCTGGCGGAGGATCGAGCGGGATTTCGAGCATCTTGCCGGACACCTGTAGAGTCACCTCACTGGTTCGTGGAGCGCCTTGCAGCGCTTTCAGCGCCGCCGAGCACAGGCGCTCGCCGATCTGACGCGTATCTTCGAACGTGCCGCTGCCCCATCCACGATCCAGGTAAACGATCGGGTCCACATCGCCACTGGTGCCCTGCAGGAACATCCCGACACCACCGCGAAGCTGTTCGAGGCAATGCGCTACCTCGCCTGGGTAATCAGCGCTGAAATGAAGATTGTTGGGACCCAGCACCACCGGATGTGTACCGTAGTTCAATAGCGTGGCTATCGGTGCGCCGGATGCACCGTTGGGTTCATCCGCCTGGCTGTTCTCAGTGGCCTGGCTGTTTTTAGGGGTCTGGTCGTTGCCCACCGCCTGGTCGGATACGACCGCCTGCTCCACCGTCAAAATGCCCAGTTCCTCATCGATGGGGTGTGAGGGGTCCTGGCGGTTGTAGCCTATGTGCTCCACATGGGTCGATGTAACGGCGAGTTGCGCCGGTTG
>JAJYKL010000031.1 GCA_021788625.1 Chloroflexota bacterium | reverse complement strand
TCCTTCAAGCTCATGCTATTTAATTGCAGCGTTTGCGCCATGGCCTTTTGGGTCTCGCCGCTGGCGCCGTTATAGGTCATGGCCAGGGCGATGGCGATACTGGCCGGCGAGATGAAAGTGTTCTGCTCGCCATCCTGCTTAACGATCTGCTTCAACAGTGCGATGCCAAAGCGCGTATTCGCGTCAGATAACTCGTCGCGCACCAGTGTGTCCGTTTCTTTTGCCGTCATGGATCCCTTGGTGCCCTCCTGGGAGCTGGTAACGGTACTGCTTGCGGCAGGCGCAGGCGTCGCTACGGGCAGCTCAGTTGGCGGTGGAGTGCTCGTCGCTTCTGGTGTGGCAGTCATGGCAACCGACGTGGGTTGTGTCGGAATGATCGCTGGGTTGGTGCCGGTCGGGCTAGCTGACGCAGGCGGCAACGTGGGCTGCAGGGTCGGCCTGAGGGCGCCACCGCATCCTGACAGCACAAGAATGAATACACTCAACCAGTATAAAACCCTGCATCTCATGTCCTGTCCTCCCGGTAATCGCATCGCGACTAGATTGCAGATTTTGTTTACAGGACGCTGCCGACTGGACGGTTGTTCCACTGCTGCCTGGTAGCCTTTACAAAAGGAGCCAGGTTTCATTCGAAACCTGGCTCCTTGTGGCGTACACTGTTCCGGCTAGTGAGTTAACTTACAATGTTTTGCTGATGAAGGCAGCCAGGTCTGCCACACGGCTCGAATAGCCCCACTCATTGTCATACCAGGCCACCACCTTCACCATATTCGTGCCGACATTCATCGTGGAAAGCCCGTCAATGATCGAGGAGCGGTCGTCACCACGGAAGTCCATGCTCACCAGTGGCTCATCCGTATAGCCCAAAATGCCTTTCAGGCTGCCTTCGCTCGCTTCACGGAAAGCTGCGTTCAAGCTTTTCGCGTCGCACGGCTTGCTGGTTGTGCAGACAAAGTCGACGACGGAGACGGTGACCGTGGGAACACGCAGTGAGTAGCCGTCGAATTTCCCCTTCAGTTCGGGTATGACCAGACTCAGAGCCTTGGCCGCGCCGGTGGTCGTCGGAATGATGTTCGCGCCGGCCGTGCGAGCTCGGCGCAGATCCTTGTGGATGACATCCAGGATGCGCTGATCGTTCGTGTAGGAGTGCACAGTGGTCATCAATCCACGCTCAATGCCAAACACATCGTTCACGACCTTCGCAGCCGGAGCCAGACAGTTCGTGGTGCAGCTCGCGTTGGAGATGATGTGATGTTTGGCCGGGTCATATTTCTCCTGGTTTACACCCAGCACGATCGTCAGGTCTTCGCCTTTGGCTGGAGCACTGATGATGACTTTCTTTGCACCCCCTCCACTGATGTGTGCGCGCGCTTTTTCGGCGTCCGTGAATACCCCCGTCGACTCGATGACGACGCTGATCCCCAGGCTGCCCCACGGTATTTTGGCTGGGTCCTTCTCTGCGAACACCTTCAGCTTGCTTCCGTTGATGACCAGGTCACTTCCGGACACAGACACCTGTCCGTTAAATCGACCGTAGGTCGAATCGTACTTAAACAGGTGCGCGTTGCTTTGGGCGTCCGTGAGGTCGTTAATGGCAACGACTTCGAGCTCGTTGGGATGCCGTTCCAGCATCGCCTTGAGCACTTGCCGTCCAATGCGGCCGAATCCGTTTATACCGATCTTCGTAATCGCCATTTCAATACTCCTTCGTTTGGTAAATAGGTCTTTGAGATATCGATAGGTGGCGCCTTCCCTCTCAGCTCGTATCGTTTGACCGCAGGGGAAGCACCCGTATCGTCGCTTCTGCTGGCTCGTAATGTCCGGCGGCTTGGCCGGAAACGTGAGCGCGTGCTAACCCGACTATTCTATCTAAAATGAGTTTAGCACCGCTATCGGGTGGGTGCGAGTCTTTCAATTAATGCACAGGCAGAATGAAGATTCCTACGCTGCATTCAAACGCCTCATAGAGCGCTCTACCTGCCAGGGCTTGATTGCCTGCATGACCCCATAACCGTCTTAGCTCTCAAGTAACTTCAAGACGGCATTGGCCAGCTTATGCGAATCGTGCCTCCAGGGATGCTCCGGGTCGGCCAGATCGGCTTGCACAACCCGTGCCGTACTTTTATGGAGCGACCCTTCTGGCTGCACCATGTCCACTCCCTGGGGAGGATGGAAGGCAGGGCTCACAACGCTGTTGGCGAGTACGACATCTATCATGCCCCGCCCGATGTGCTGCTCCAGCGCCTGCACATGATCGCTTAGTGTGAACTGATCCGTTTCGCCTCGCTCAGTCGCGACATTCGCCACATATACCCTCGTAGCGCGAGTCTTCCGTATAGCCTGTGCAATTCCTGGAACCAGCAAATTCGGCATGACGCTGGTGAACAGGCTGCCCGGACCCATGATGACCAGATCCGCGTCGAGGATGGCCCGCACAGCCTCGGGGTAGGCTGGGGCATCGTTTGGTTCGAGCCATACCCGCTCGATGGGATAACCTGTCTTGCCAATGGATGATTCGCCGCGCACATGGGGAAGGTTGGTACCGTTTCTCTCGAGGCTCAAGCCATCCGGTCCGTTGGCAACTGATTCAGGTTGTGGCTTTAATTCACGCAGTTCGGCACACAGGACGACGTCCTGCAAGGTGCTGGGTACAATGCGTCCCTTGATCGCCATGACCTTGCTGCTTTCAATGACGGCTCGCTCAAAACTGCCCGTCAGTTCCGCCAGCGCGGCAATGAACAGGTTGCCAAATGAGTGACCGCTCAGGCCAGTCCCGGAGCCGAAACGATATTGGAACAGTTGTGTGACCAGGCTTTCATCGTCGGCCAGGGCCGCGATACACATGCGAAAGTCGCCAGGTGGTAGCACCCCCAGCTCACGGCGCAGACGGCCAGAGCTGCCACCATCATCAGCCACTGTGACAATCGCGGTGATATTCATGGTGTGCTGCTTCAGGCCGCTTAAAAGCACCGATAAACCATGCCCGCCTCCGATGGCAACCACTTTCGGCCCGTTTACTGCGATGCGCTGCTGCCATAGCTTGTCCAGGATGGGCTGGTTGTCGTTTCCCCGCACAGTTTGGACGATCGTGCGGTTAAAGTAGTAAAACCCCACGCCAAAGGCAAGTACGCCCGTGCCGCCCACCAGGAGGGCACGGACCCAACGGTCCATGAACTGAAGCGTCAGGTAGTAAAAAATCTCCGGTACATCAGTTTGTCGGTAAATCTGCACCTGCACATAACCGATACCCAGTCCCAGCAGCGCCAGGCCGATCAACATTAGCAAGAGCCATCGCTTAACGTGAAGTCCTGGTATCAGCCAGCGCAAGGACTGTCGTTCCATCATCATCCGAGGTCTCTTCATACAAACATCATCAATGATCCGTTGAGCACATGATTTGATATAACGTAGAGTAACCCCAGGGCATTATACAGGTGCTGCAGGCCCGAACGGTAGAAGCGACTCACTATGGTCATGCAGGGGCTCTGGTGAATGGATCATTCAGGTGAGTAGAGCTGTTCATTTTATGATGGATTCACTTAGAATGGGTATCAATGAGTAAAAACGAAATATCATCGCAATATGCGCGTAAGTCATCTTTCAAAGGGTGGCCCATAGGGCTGAGGAATCCACTCCCACCTGTCGTCGGTGCCACCAGTCTGGTTGCCTGCATCGGCCTCGTCCTGGCTTACGTGGCATACATGCGACGGTATGTGCTGCACGACATCCCCCTCACGGCGGCCTGTACTGGCCAAGTGCATGACACCTTATGTAGCATGGGTCGCCTCAGCTACTACACTGTTCAACATGTACGTCACCATGGGCCACTCTCTTCACCTTCACCCGTGGCGCCACTCCTCTTAATACACGATGCCGGTCTGGCCGCATCCAGTTACGAAATGAAACCGCTTTACGAGCACTATGCGCACGAACGCACGGTATATGCTTTGGATCTGCCAGGATTTGGATTCAGCGAGCGTGGAGCGCTTGCCTATTCACCATTGCTCTATCGTGATGCTATTAATGAGTTCCTCGCAAGCGTTCTGCATGGCACGCCGGTGGATGCTGTGGCATTTTCCTTGGGTGCGGAGTTCCTGGCGCTGGCCGCCGAACATCGCCCGGAACAATTTCGCACCCTTACGTTCATTACGCCTACCGGGTTTAGCCGTGCTGATGCTCAACGCCGGCCATCAAAGGTGCTCCTGCATTGGCTGTTGCACCCCTCGTGGAGGCGCCTGATTTACGACACCCTCACTTCTCGCATTGGCCTGCGCAATTACCTTGGTTCGCTGCAACGTCACCCCACAGATCGCAGTTTATTGCATTATGCCTATGTGACCAGCCATCAGCCTGGTGCGGAGTATGCGCCACTCCATACACTGTCCGGTGCTCTCAACACGCCGGACATATTCTCTGTTTATCAGTCACTCTCGCAACCGGTTCTGATGCTCTATGGTCAGAGCGTGCGTGCTCACTTCGATCTGGTGGACGATCTGCATACGCAGCTAAACTGGCGCATCGTCGAATACAAACGATGCGGTGATCTGGTTCACTTTGACGACCTTCACGACACACTCGCCTGGTTGGACCAGCATCTGAAGAACCCCTAGGTGCCATCCGTGCCGTGCGGGGTACCAGGGGGCACTATGATCCGTTGGACGAATAGGTCGCTTCCGGTGTCTATCGTCAGGCCCAAATACTGTTCAGAAATTCGAGTTTATGGCTCACCTGGAAGGATCCACCACCCTCATGATGGTTGTAGCGATATACGTTGATCTCCTTGGGGCCACCGTAATGGTTGTAGGCCGCATATACGGTGCTGGGCGGACACACTTCGTCCATCAACCCCACTGAGAAGAGAGCCTTAGCTTTGGCGCGAGCTCCCAGGTTCACCCCGTCGAAATAGGAAAGCGTGTGGAATACGTTATCGATCTGATCGCGATGGACCTGGCAGTACTTAACGATCTCCTGGTAGGGCTGTGCATCACTTATCTCTGTGGCACGTCGATAGTGGCACAGGAATGGTACGTCGGGCATGGCCGCCACAACGTCGGGTATCAGCCCACTGGCCGCCAGCGTGATGCCGCCACCCTGACTGCCTCCACAAATGGCGATGCGAGACGGGTCCACTGCGGGATGGGCGCGCGCCGCCTCAATCGCACGCGCTGCATCGGTGAAAACGCGCCGGTAATAATACGTCTCTGGACTCGCAATCCCGCGCGTCATGAAGCCTGGAAACTGTGGACCTGACCCGGCTGGCTCGTAGTCAGGAGTGTCTCCGGTTGACCAGGCGCTGCCTTGACCGCGGGTATCCATGACCAGATGGGCATAACCCGCACTGGACCACAATAACCAGTCGGTCGGGAAACCACGTCCACCGCCATAGCCAAGATACTCCACCACGCAGGGAAGCTTCCCATTTCGATGTGCGGGTATGAGAAACCAGCCGCGCACAGGCTGCCCGTCATATCCGGCAAAAGTAACGTCGTAAGCCTCAACTGTATAGAGCTTCACATTCGCTGACCGGAACGACGCATTCAGCGGATGCTGGCGTGCCTGGGCGAGTGTCCTGGCCCAGAAGTCATCGAAGTCCGGCGGCTCTTCACGCACAGGTCGATAAGTCTTCAGTTGCTCAAAGGGATAGTCGAAAAATGCCATTTTGACTCCATCAATAGATACGATTTTTACCAGTCCAGTGAATTCAGTCGTCCCACATCATGCCGCGGTAGATGCCGGGTTCCGAACCTTCGATCGGTATCGCGCCAACCGCTTTTGCGTAGAACTCTTGCGGTCCGGCCGCGCCGATGATGGCATAGGCATAACCTTGTGCGGCCATGGCTTCCATACACTCCAGGAGCAATGCTCGCCCGATGCCCTGCCCACGCTCGGCTTCCTCCACACCCGTCGGTCCGAAAAAATCCTTGCAGGTGGCATCATAGCAGGCGAACCCGATGATGCGCCGGTTGCGCACGGCGATGAAGCACGAGACGGGGTGATTGGTGAAAGCCACGTCCGTCTCGCTGGCCCATCCCGGCCCAAATCGCTGGCGCACCCATTCCACTACTTTGTGCTTCTCCGGTGGGAGCGGCCGGCGTGTGGTGATGCCCTGGGCATCCAGGCGACTGTGCAAGTCGTCGCATCTCTTGAGTGCATAAAGCTTGACAAGCATGTCGGGCATTGAATAGTTCTCCAGTTTCGTAGTGTGTGCGCCGCTGTGCTCATTACGGCTTACCCACCGCAGTCGTCACCCCTTGCGCCGTGCACCATGTCGGTCTATCAGTTGGGAAAATTGACCCGGCGGGGGCTGGCACTCACACTACCTGGGCAGACGGTTCAACCGAGATCGTGGGAGCCGGCATTCCAGCTGAGACTGCCAGGGGCACATACATTTCGGTAATGTATTGCTTGAGCATCCGGCGTGTGCTAAAGCGTGGCGCGATCGTGGCAATGGATTCCTTCATCATCGCCAGCCATTTATGGGGGATGCCGTCGTATTCCACATCGTAATAGAGTGGCACCATCTGGTTCTCCATAGTGCTATAGAGCGACTCAGCGTCGGCTCGGTCCTGTAACTCCTGATCTTCATTTGCCGTATCGCCGCCAATCGCCCAACCATTCCGGCCGTTATACGCCTCGCGCCACCAGCCATCCAGAACGCTGAAATTCAGTGCGCCATTCAGCGCGGCTTTCATACCGCTGGTGCCACTGGCCTCATAAGGGCGGCGTGGAGTGTTCAGCCACACATCCACACCACGCACCAGATAGCGTGCAACACTCAGGTCATAGTCGTCGATGAACACCAGCCGGCCGGCACTGTCGGCGTTTTTGATTAAGCGGTAAAGCTGCTGAATGAGCAACTTGCCCGGCTCGTCATTGGGATGAGCCTTGCCGGCGAAGAGCATTTGCACCGGCTGCCCGGCATTGTTGACGATGCGTAACAGGCGCTCCATGTCGCGCAGGATCAGCGTCGCGCGTTTATAAGTGGCGAAGCGCCGCGCAAATCCGATCGTTAGAACATTCGGATCAATCAGTACTCCACTGGCAATTGTCTGTACCGGGTGCTGCCTGTGGGTGATCCATTTGGCGCGGGCACGATCACGCATGAACTCCGCCAGGCGGCGTTTATTGTGTTTGTGTGCTTCCCACAACTGATCGTCGGGCATCTCGTACACGGAAGCCCAGTTTTCCGGTTCGTCGTTGTGATAGATCCATTGGACGCCCAGGTAGTCGTTATACAGACGGTTATAGGAGCTGGAAAGCCATGTGCGGGCATGCACGCCATTGGTGATATGAGTGATCGGCACGCTGCGATCGGGATACAACCATGCCCACATCTTGCGCGCCACCTCGCCGTGCAGTTGGCTCACCGCATTGGCTTTATCCGACATGCGCAAGGCGAGTACGGTCATGCCGTAGTTACCTTGGTGTTCGCCGAGTGCCATAAACTCGTCCCGGTTCAAACCCAGCTGCTCCCAGTACCCGCCAAGCTGGCGGTCAACTTGCCAGATGGCAAACTCGTCGTTGCCGGCCGGCACGGGTGTATGCGTGGTGAAAACCGTCGTCTTGCGAACGCGCTGTTGGGCCTGTTCGAAAGTCAGCCTCTCATTCTGCACCAGCTCGCGCGCCCGCTCCAGGGTGCCAAAGGCAGGGTGGCCTTCGTTCATATGCCAGACCTGCGGATTGATATTGAGCGCCCGCAACACCCGTACACCTCCGATGCCCAGCACAATCTCCTGAGCGATGCGTGTTTCCGGGTCTGGACTGTACAGGCGATAAGTCAGTTGCCGGTCTGCCGGCGCGTTCGCTTCCACGTCGGTGTCGAGCAAATACAGCGGGATGCGCCCCACTTGCGCCTTCCATACCTGTACGGTAATGGTACGGCTTTGCAGGTTCAGCGGAATCATCATGGGTGCGCCATTGGCTGTCAGAACCCGCGTGATGGGCATTTGGGCAAAGTCGAGTAAATCGTAGTCGGCTTCCTGCCAGCCATCTTCGGTAATTCGCTGTCGGAAGTAGCCCTGCAGATACAGGAAGCCAACACCCACCATGGGCACCGCCAGGTCACTGGCTGACTTCAAGTGATCGGCAGCCAGCACGCCCAGACCCCCGGCATACATGGGTAACGATTCGTGCAGACCAAATTCAAATGAAAAGTAGGCAACCGGCTGCTCCCACCTGCCATAGGTCTTGGGGAACCAGGGAGTATTCCCGTTCCCAATGGACGCCATGTAATGAACGTAATCGTCGATGACGCGATCGTAGATCTCGAGGAATCTGGAATCGTGATAGGCCGAAGCCAGAGCCTGGCGAGGCACTTGCCGCAGCAGCTTTATGGGGTTATGGTAAACCGTTTCCCACATCACGGGGTGGATCCGTTGGAACAGCTTCGGCGCTTCCGGATGCCACGTCCACCAAAAGTTGTAGGCCAGCTCACCAAGTCGGGCAATACGTTTCGGTAATATGCCCACCAACTGTTCTATCTCAATTTCAGACACTAGTCCTCCTTACGCGATGCCATGCATGTGCGACATGAGTTTATCTCAGCACCACTGGCAGCCATACCATCAGGTTGCCCGGGCAACCCATTCTCTCCTGATTCCCTAACTCCGGGCATCCCCGAATATTACCTCCACTGCCAGGGGAGGACGATAATGGACGCTCACACCATTAGTGTGGATCGAGATACGAGATGGCTATCCCAGAGCACCTGGAATCGACAGTCCGCACCCTGCCGATAGAACCAGGCTGTTACCTGTTTTATAACAAGAAGAACGAGGTTATTTACGTCGGCAAAGCCGTCAACCTCCGCAATCGCGTGCGATCGTACTTCAATCCGGCCGGCTGGATCACCTCTCCTAAAACCGGCAGGCTGGCCCACGAGATCGCGCGCATTGAATTCCTCGTGCGGGGCAGCGAGCTGGAAGCACTGATCCAGGAAGCGGAGCTGATTAAAAAGTATCGCCCGCGTTTTAACATTCGGCTTAAGGATGATAAACGGTACCCCTATCTGAAGGTGACATGGCAGGATGACTTTCCCACTGTGCTGGTCACGCGCCGCATGGAACACGATGGTGCACGCTACTACGGCCCCTACAGCGATTCGAAGGCTGTTTATGCCACCCGCGACACGCTGCGCCATATGTTCCCATTCCTGGATTGCGATCGGATCATCACCGGTCACGATCCGCGCGCGTGCATGTACTTTGACATCAAGCTGTGCAGCGGACCTTGCATCGGTGCCATTCAGCGCGCCGAATACCGGGCGAATATTCAACGCCTGTGTGACTTCCTGGAAGGCAAGAGTGATCGTATAGCCAGTGACCTTCAGACACGCATGGAACAAGCGGCTGGCGCCATGCAGTTCGAGCGCGCAGCCCAATATCGGGACCAGCTTCACGCCGTGCAGCACGTGGTGGAGCGACAGCGCATCGTGTCGTCTACTACCACGGACCAGGATGTGATCGCGTTCGCGCGTGATGAAGGCGATACCTGCGTCGAAGTGCTTTTCATCCGGGGCGGGAAGTTGCTGGGCCAGGAATACTTTGTGCTCGATGGAGCGGAGGAAGAAAGCGAGCAGGAAGTGCTGAACTCGTTCGTTAAGCAATTCTACGGCGAAGCAGCCTATGTGCCACCTGAAGTGTTGCTGCCGGCGCAGATCGACGAAGCGAACATCCTGCAGAACTGGTTGAAGCACCGGCGTGGTGCGTCGGTGGAGCTGCATGTGCCACGCGCCGACGCGGACAGCGGCCTGGTATCCCTGGCCGCGCAGAACGCCACAGCCACCTTGACCGCACTCAAGGCTCAATGGCAGGAGGATACGCACCGCCAGGAGGCAACATTGCGTGAGCTGCAGGACGCGCTGGCCCTGCCGCACTTGCCTGTTCGCATCGAGTGTTACGACATCAGTAACACGCAAGGGACAGCCATGATTGGCAGCCGGGTGGTGTTCGTGCATGGCGTGCCCGCCAAAAGTGAATATCGGCGCTTCAATATCAAAAACATCAAAGGTCCTAATGACTTTGAGTCCATGCGCCAGACATTGCGCAGGCGCTTTCAACGCTGGCAGGACGCCGTCGTGGATCACGGCTTGGGAGCAGCAGATGAGAGTCTCAGCCCAGAGGCCTCAGCACCCGGAGCCAGCTCACAGGAGGACTCAGCGAATCCACCGGCCACGGACTGGGCGGAACAGCAACCAGCGGAAGCTTCCGCGGTCGAGCCTCCGACCGAGCCGGTGACGGCACAAAGCAAGAAGGCCTTGGGTATGAGTAAAGCCAAAGCCGAAAGTGATGCCAGATGGGCCCTGTTACCCGACCTGCTCCTGATCGATGGTGGAAAGGGACAGCTCAACGTGGCGATCGAGGTGTTAAAGGAGTTTGATCTCTCGCACATCGTGCCGGTCGTTTCGCTGGCCAAGCAGCAGGAAGAGATATTTGTTCCCCATAAAGCTGAGTCAATTCTTCTGCCGCGCCAATCGCAGGCTTTTTACCTGGTGCAGCGGGTGCGCGATGAAGCGCATCGCTACGGCATCACCAGTCATCGCCGTCAGCGTAACCGGATTGGGCTGGCTTCACAACTCGACGCCATCTCCGGCGTCGGCCCGATGCGACGCAGGAAATTGCTGGAGCGTTTTGGATCCATCGCTGGCATTCGTAATGCAAGCGTCGAGGAGCTGACTGAGCTGGTGCCCGCCGGCGTCGCGCAAACGATCAAGGACACGCTGTGAGCCGCATGATGTCGCACAGGGGCATGGTGACCGTCCTGACAGGTTTTCTGGCGCTTTTCAATTCGTCGCTCTACAGGTAGCTTCCATATCCGTAGGGGCGGGGAATGCCACCGTCCACGTCGGGGAACCGAAGGGAAAGCCCCGACTTGAGCAACAGTGATAGTTGCCCCGGAGGTGTCCACTGCATTGGCAGCGCTTTAAGACTGACGTCTGAGCTTGATGATCTCAGCCATGATGCTCAGTGCGATTTCCTCCGGCGTTTCGGCCCCAATCTCCAACCCAATCGGCGCATGCACGCGCGCCAGATCGGCCTCGTTAACCCCTCCATCACGCAAAGCCTGTGAGGTGGTGATCCAGCGGCGCTGGCTGCCAATCACGCCAATATACGCGGCCGGGGTATGCAGTAATAAAGGCAACACTTCGATGTCGAAAGGAGACCCGCGCATCACCAGCGCGATATAGGTGCTGGCGTCGATATGCAACTTTGATACAGCGTCGTGGGGTGCCGCTGGCAGGTACTGGTCTGCACCAGGACAGGCTGCTTGGCTGCACTGTTCGGCGCGATCGTCGGTGAGCACCACACGAAAGCCGATCCATTTCGCCAGATGCACCAGCGCGCGTCCGACATGGCCAGCGCCAAAAATCACAAGGATAGGGGAGCTGAGCAGTGGATCAATAAACACATCGACTTCTCCGCCACATACGCCGGGATCACCTGCTGCCGGGTTAGCCAAATGATATTTCACCAGGCGGGCCTGGCCATCAGCAAGGGCCTGGCGAGCCTGTTCTGCCACACGGCTTTCGACGGATCCGCCGCCAATGGTTCCGCAGATGATGATGCCATCCGCGCCCACCAGCATCTTAGCCGCTGCGTGCCGGGGCACGGAGCCACTGGTGTGTACGACCGTGCACATCGCGCATGGTCTGTTGTTCTTCGTCAGCTCGGCTGCCGCCTGAAGTGGGTCCACTATATCCCGGCAGCGCGTCTAATGACTCGCCGTGAAAGCACTCGTGCCATCGCCAGTCGATACTCGGCGCTCCCTAACCAGTTGTCTGGCGCCCGGAGTGTCCGTAACGCGTCGTCGATCGCGCCATCCAGGTACGAGGCCACATTTTTCTTTTCGAGTGCGTTCTCGAGAGCATGCAGCCGAATGGGCACTGCCGCGGCGCCTCCCACTGCCAGCCGCACCGTTCCTGCTATGCCATCTTTCACCGCACAACGGGCTACCGCACAAACGATGGGGTAGTCTTTCGGTGTGCGGGCAACGCGATCGTAAGCTGAGTGGACGTCAGCACGGGGTACCGGTAACATGAACTGGGTGATCAGGGCGCTCTGTTTCATGATCTGTTCGCGATAGGACAGAAAGGCGCTCAACGATACCATGCGCTCTTCGTCCGTCCGTATAAGCAGTACGGCATCACAGGCTAGCAACGCCGTGACGAGAGGCGACGACGAATCGGCCGTAACCAGAGCACCGCCGAGGCTGGCGCGATTGCGAATATTAAGCGCGGCCATGGCATGCGCCGCGACTGAAAGAACCGCCAATCCTGGTGTGGCGCAGTAGTCTGCCAGTGGCGTTGGGTCGGGTGAGCCTGTGCGGGACGATGCAGCGCGTAAGGTTGGGTCCGGCGAAAAGGTCTCAACCAGCCGCTGAAGCGTGACGGCTGCGCCGATCCGTAGCAAGGGCGGAGCGTCCTCACTTTGAATAGCATCCAGGCCAAGCGCGCTTATGTCGATAACGGCCTCGACGTCACGTGGCGTTTCGCCATTCAGCCAGGTGCCGCCAGCGAGCACCGCCGTATGGGGTGTCGCACGGCGTAAGAGCGACATGGCTTCATCGGTGGACGACGGCCTGTGGTATTCCGTAAAGGCCATAGCGCAACTATAACCTGTTATCGAGCTCTATAACCCATCGCCGCCTTCATAGATCATGACGCCGATACCGGATGGCCCGATGATGCTGCCCACGGTGGCACCACAGTTGCGCAAAGGTATGTCATTCAACCGGGGGAACATCATTCGCAACATGCTCATCAGGCTGGTGGTTTTCTCGTTGGGCGCCGACGTCATTTGCACGATCGCCAGTTCCTCCGGGTGCTCAAACTCTGCGGCAAACTCAGCCAGTTTCTCCAGCGCTCGTTCCTGGGACCGCACTTTCTCAATGGCAACGATCTCGCCTTCCTCGATCGTCAGGAAAGGAATCACCCCCAGCATTTTCCCCAGCGTCGCCTGAGCAGGCCGCAAGCAACCGCTGTGCGCCATATATTGCAGATCTTCTGCCACAAACGCACCATAAATATGTTTCAGCATACCGCGCGTCTTGCGCACGATGTCTTCAGCGCTGGTGCCGTTCCAAGCGTGGGTGGTGATCTTGCGCACCAGTACATTCAACCCCAGCGCCACGGTTTGCGAGTCCAGAACCGTGATATTGCAACGTCCTCGAAATTCGTCGGCGGCAATGCGTGCATTCTGCACCGTGTCACTCAAGCGGGACGACACATGAAGAGAGATGATATCCGACGCCTCGTTTAGCAGCGATCGATAAGTCTCGCTAAAGTCCTCCACCTTCGGCGGACTGATGATCGGATATTGATGGGGGGAGATGTGCATGATGCGCAGGGCGAGATCATCATCATTCAGGTCCACGCCTTCCTGGAACATGTGGCCGTCGACGACGATGCGTTGTGATAGGAGTGCGACGTGATTCGCCTGCGCCCAGGCCGATTCGATCTGCGATGCACTGTCGGTGACGATACGAACTCTGTGCTTCCGCTCTCGCGCGCCATTCGTCGTACCATTAACGTCTCGCGCGATGAGAACTTGTGTTCCGTTTACTGGCTTCAACGCTTCCCAAACCCCGTGTTACTCAATACCAATGGTGAAATAATAATAGGGTTGCTGTCCCTCATAAAGATCGACGACCTGCGACGGGTAGTGTTGCCGCACGAACTGTGCTACGTTGTCTGCCTGATTCCGAGCCATGCCGTTCCCGTAGTATAAGGTGATTAGTTCGCGGCGCTCAGCCTGAGCCATTTCCAGCAACTCTATCACGACCTCACTCATGTCTTCTCCGGCAAACGTCAACTTGTCGTCGAGCAGGCCGATGATCTGCCCGACGCGTGCATTCACACCGTCCACGGTAGCCGTTCGGGTTGCCGTGGTAACCTCCGCCGTCACCACCTGCTTGGCTGCCCCATTCATCGCCATAACGTTGCCGTCCAGATCGCGCTCGAAATTGAAAGCAATCGCAGCCGCGATGCCTTGCGGAATGGTACGTGTAGGCACCACTTTGGTCGGAATCTCGCTTAACTGGGCAGCCTGCTGTGCAGCCATGATGATGTTGCCATTGTTGGGCAGCAGAATCACATGGCGGGCTCGTGCCTGTTTGATCGCCTGCAGCAGGTCTTCCACACTAGGGTTCATGGTTTGCCCGCCTGGCACGACTGCTCTGACCCCGACATCTTTGAAGGCGCGTATCAAGCCATTGCCAGCCGCCACCGCTACAATGGCTACATCCACCTCAGTCAGTTCAGCCGGATTTGGCTTGATCAGACCCGGCGTGAACTCATCTGCCTGAGCCTGCATGTCTTCGACGATGACGTCATGCAGCGTCCCGAGGCGTGCGCCGTAGCTGATCGGTGCCCCCGGATCGATAACATGCAGATGTACCTTAACCATTGTCGTGTCGCCCATCACCAGTGGGTATTCGCCCATGGCGTTGATAGCGGTCCTGATCTGGTCCACGTCCAGGGTACCTCCTGCACCCGGATGGATGGTGAACTGGACGTCATAGCCCCAGGTGCCATGCGCCGGGGTGAGTCCAGCCGGTGTCGCCTGCGATGTTACACCCAGGCGCTGGGTGGGGGATTGCACGGCCGGAGGCTCCATGGACTCTCCATGTGCGAATCGGCGCATGCCGTCCAGGATGACGTAGAGGCCGTATCCGCCCGAGTCCACCACGCCTGCTTCTTTGAGGATGTGCAGTAGACTGGGCGTGCGTTGAACGGATTCGAAAGCAGCCCGCGTTATCGAGTCCAGCATGTATTGCAGGTCCCCGGATTGCTTCGCAGCACGCTCGGCTGCGTCGGCCGTTTCGCGGGCCACCGTCAACATGGTGCCTTCGACTGGATTATTCACCCCCGCATAGGCTGTATTGGCCGACTCACGCAAAGCGCGCGCCAGATCGGCCACAGAGCAAGAGGTTTTTCCGTCGATTGCACGCGCGAACCCACGCCAGATTTGCGACAGAATAATGCCAGAATTCCCGCGAGAGCCGCGGAGCGCGCCTTGCGAGATGGCATGCGCAATCGCTCCGAGTGAGGTGTCGGTATTCTGCTGGCAGGCTTCCCAGGCAGAACGCATGGTGTGCATCATGTTGGTGCCGGTATCACCATCGGGGACGGGATATACATTGTAGGAGTTGATTATGGGCTCCTGCTGCCTGAGCCAGAGGTAGGATGCCTGTACGAATCGCCTGAACCTCGGTCCATCCAGCGCCAGAATCTCCTGGGGATACAGGGGTACGGCGCTACCCATGGCTCCGGGCTGGGTTGCGGTGTGGCGATCAGCCGGATCTCTTCCACTCAACATGCGCGCTATCCGGATGTTATAGGCGCTAAGTAACTCATCCTTTTGATGCGAGACATCATTTTTGGCCCGGGCAACCACCTGTGCAGATTGGGCAATGCGGCTGCGAACGCGATCCAGCAAATCCTGAGTGTTGAGCTTGTGGAGTGGGGATATAAGCGGAATCACGATTGGTAATTCTCTTGTTCGATGTATCAGGCGTCCTACATCACAGGTACGCGCACCATTCTCTCACACTTGAAAAGGCGGCTGGCCGGGTTCAATCTTCGTGTGTCACATGTAACCCGGAAACATGCACATCTACGGAGTCGACCATATAGCCTGTACTGTGCTCGATGCTGTACTTGATCTGCTGTTGCAGACTGGTAATGACTGCATTGATTCGCACACCGTATTCCACCAGTACAAAAATGCTGACATGGACGTGGCATATCCCGTCTGGCGACTGGGTCAGCTTTGTCTCCAGTCCGCGGCGCGGATCGCGGTGCGTCATGTCATAACCGGTGTAGCGGGATGCAATCCCGACTACGCCATACGTGCTCAGCGCTGCATCCAGGGCAAGGCTGAAGACTACCTGCGGCCGGATTACAATGCTTCCTGCAACCATCGCTGGATGAGGCGCCTGGGTGGCGGGGGTGTTTTGACTGTCTATTTCTGGATTGGTAGCAGACATATGGTAAACTTCTAGCCCGTCGGTTTTATAGTCCCTGCCCTGGCACTTAAATGGGCCCGGTGAATGGAGCTGTGACGGGTTCCATACAGTCAGAGATCAAGTCAGACATCAAGTCAGACATAGTTGAATGCTTTTCCAGTATAACAGGAGGATCAACCACTATGGCAAAATGTTACTTTACAGGCAAGACCAAGCACTTTGGCCAGTCCCGCAGCCACGCATTGAACGCCAGCAAGCGTACGTGGAAGCCGAACCTGCAACGCCGCCGTATGATGATCGATGGCCGCATGCAGACGGTGATGGTCTCCGTGCACGCCCTTCGAACTTTGATTAAAGAGCGTTAAGCAGCGCAGCCGCTAAGTATCTGCGCCCATTCGCTCACCTCGACATCGCCTCCTATAACGGCATGCCTTCGCGTCGAGGTAGGGCTCCCGCTTCGGCCTTTAGCTGTCCACAGCCGGCACGGATATCCACTCCGCGGCGCACGCGTAGGGTTTGGGGGATGCCGGCGTGGTCGAGCACATCGCGAAATCTCTGGATATGCACTCGTGACGATACGCGACCCGAGTAACCAGCCGTGGGATTCAATGGAATCAGGTTCACATGCAGCATGTGGCGATGCTCCTCCTTCCAGTTGTATGTGTTGAGCACAAACTGGACCAGCGCTGCCGCCTGCTCCGCTGTATCGTTCACCCCGTCGATTAATGCCCACTCGATGCTTACTCGCCGGTTGGTCTTCTTGATCACATCATGAACAGCATGTGACAGGTCGCGCAATGGGTAGCGTTTGTTGATGGGCACCAGCGTATTTCGCAGTTCGTCTGTTGCGGCGTGCAGTGATACGGCCAGGTTCAGTTGCAGATCTTCACCCGCAAATCGATGGATGCCCGGCACCAGACCAGCGGTACTGACGGTAATCTTCCGTGCACCCAGTCCAAAACCGCCTTTTTCGTCCGGCTCCACCAGCCGGTGTGTTGCCTCTATCAAATTGCGGTAATTGGCGAACGGTTCACCCATACCCATGAAAACGATATTTGTCAGGCGCGTGCTGGCCAAAAGACCGTTGTTATGTTGGATTGCTGTGTCGTTCGCGCTAATGGTTGGCCTGTCAGTTGTGTCGGTTTGACCGTCCAGGGCACGCGCCACCCAAATCACCTGTTCCAGGATTTCCCCCACACTCAGGTTGCGCACGAAGCCCATTTGACCGGTAGCGCAAAAGCTGCACCCAATGCCGCAACCAGCCTGAGTCGAGATGCATGCTGTCCGGCGGGCTCCTTCGTATTCCATCAAGACCGTTTCCACTTCGCTACCATCGGGCATACGAAGCAGCCATTTACGTGTCCAGCCATCAGTGGATTGCGTTTCGGCGACGGCAGTCATGCGACCAAGCGTATAAGTGTTGTTCAGGCGCGTGCGCAACGACTTGCTCAGGTCTGACATGTCGTCGATGCGTTGCGCATGGCGCCCAAAAACCCATCGCCAGATCTGCTCACAATGAAACGTTGGCTCGCCCCAGTCCTTTAGTTGCTGCCTGAGTTTTTCCGGCGACAACTCATACAGGCTGACAGGGCTGCCTGGCTTCTGCTCATTATGTGCTGGGGAATTGCTGGTCATTGATGTCACAGGCTCCATGTGCAATGCCTCAACCCTTTGAAGTCATTTCAAAGACATCTGCTATCTCCTGCAAGACACGCTCGCGCTCATGCGGGTCATCACCCCGCACCGCCGAGGTGACGCATGTGGACAGGTGATTCTCCAGGATGATCTGGTTCACCTTACCCAGTGCAGCGTCGACGGCGTTGATCTGCTTCATGATGTCTATACAGTAACTATTTTCTTCAACCATGCGCTGTATACCGCGAATGTGACCTTCAATACTCTGTAAGCGCCGCACGATCTGTTTGCGTGCTGTTTCGTCAATCATGTTGGCCTGCTCCTCATATCTCCCATTCTATCGCTTTCGTATTACCCACCCCCACCCGGGTGGGGTATGAACGTTGCGATAATGCCTGTATGACCCGCCAGGCAATATTGACATTTGCCCAGGCTATAGTTATAACTGTTACGTCGGTCGATCATATACCGTTAGTTCACGTTGAATGACTATCAGAATGTCACCAACATTGAGCGACATAGCGAACGACGTCGGTGTATCCATAATGACTGTCTCACGGGCATTAGCGGATAAACCTGGAGTCGCGGCCGAGACCAAAAAGCGTGTATTGGTTGCCGCACGGCGGCTGGGCTATGCTGTCAGTACGGCATCGCGCTCGTCGTCACGCACCTGCGCCGCAACGATTGGCGTGCTGGTCAATAACATCGGCAGCGAGTACATCGCCGAGATCGTTGAAGGGATCAGCAGTATTCTTGACGTCGCCTCGTACGATATCACGCTCTACAATCCGATTCGCATGCGCCGCCAGCCTGATGATTACGTATTTGACGTTACGCAGCGTTCCATTGACGGCCTGATCATTGCCGCTTCGAATATTCTACAGAGCATCGATTACCTGGAGCAGCTATGCCAACAGCACTTGCCCATCGTATTCATCGACCAGCGCCTGCCCAACGCGGGCATTCCCTACGTCACGGCCGATAACTGGCAGGGCGCGTTCAATGCCATGCGTTACCTCATCCAGATTGGTCACCGCCAGATTGGTTTCATAAGCGGGCCGATGAAGGAGTCACCATCTGGTGAACGACTGGCCGGTTATCGCGATGCGCTGCTGCAATACAGCATTCCCTACAATGAGTCACTCGTCCAAAGTGGTGACTTCACCCGGCAGTCAGGCTTTACCTGTGCCCAGGCGCTGCTCTCGCGTAATCCTCGGCCAACGGCTCTCTTTGTCTCCAATGATCCCATGGCCTATGGTGCTATGAATGCGATCCGGCAGTTTGGCCTGCACATTCCGGACGATGTCTCCATAGTTGGATTCGATGATATTGCGTCTTCGTCCGAGACGCTGCCACCTTTGACAACAGTTCGGCAGCCTTTACGCGAAATGGGTCGCGTAGGCGCGCAAATCATACTGGACATGGTACGTGGGCGCTCACACCTGCCCATGGCAGAACTGCATACATCTCTCATCCTGCGGGATTCATGCGCACCCTTACACAAATAGTGTTTCCAGTCAGACTATGTACGGTTCAGTCCGTTTTAACGGCTATATATTGATGTGGAAGGAGGAGTCATGACATCAGGCCCCAGTTCAGCAGTATCACGGGTCACACCGTTAGGAGCCACCACCCCGGTGAAAAAGATCTGGTACGACATCAGGCTGTTCCTCACCCGCAATGGGTCCTACATGCTGATGGCGCTTCCGGGTGTGGCGCTCATTTTCATCTTCGCCTACGCGCCCATGCCAGGTATTGTGATCGCCTTCAAAGACCTGAAGTTCAACCTCGGCGTTTGGGGCAGTCCCTGGGTGGGCCTGGACAATTTTGGATACCTGTTCGGTACGCCACTCACGGCCCGCGTGCTGTTCAACACCATCTTCATGAATGCCCTGTTCATCATCACCGGCACGGTGGCCGCGATAACGGTCGCTCTGTTGATGAACGAAGTGCATGGCCAGTTTCGCTCCCGCATCTATCAGTCGTCGCTGTTCTTCCCAAACTTCCTCTCCATCGTCATCGTCAGTTACTTCGTGTATGCCTTCCTGGCCACGGACGAAGGGTTGATCAACAACCTGATCAAGAGCACAGGCGGCCAGCCCGTATTGTGGTACCAGACGCCGCAAGCCTGGCCGGCTATCCTGGTGATCGTTAACCTGTGGAAGGGTGTGGGAGTCAGCAGCATCATCTACCTGGCGACCATCATTGGCATCAATCCGGAGTTCTATGAGGCCGCGCGCATCGACGGTGCATCCAAGTGGGCGCAGATCCGCTACATCACCATTCCACTGCTGGTGCCTGTTATCACCATCCTGACGCTGCTGGCCATCGGGCGCATTTTTTATGCCGATTTCGGCCTCTTTTTCATCGTCACGCGTGATACCCCCGCTTTGTACCCCACCACCGACGTGATCGATACATTCGTATTCCGCGCTCTCCGGCAGCTCGGCGATGTTGGCATGGCTGCCGCTGCAGGTTTGGCTCAGTCGCTCATTGGATTTGTGCTGGTGATCATATCGAACCTGGTCGTGCGCCGGATCGACCCTGAAAAGGCGCTCTTTTAATAAGGAGGTGATGGTTATGGCTGAGACTGGCATGGTGACGACGCAACACAGCTTGAACCGTTACCGGGTGACCGCCTTCGTCAACCGGTCCGTCATCAACGCGATCCTGATTGCGTTGAGTGCCGCCTGCCTGATCCCAGTATTGCTGGTGCTCTCAGCATCGCTTTCGACGGAACGGGCGATCACGTTGTACGGTTATACGCTGATTCCCAAGCAATTCACCACGGTCGCGTACGAATATATCCTGGCCGACCCGTCACGCATCATCAATGGCTATGTGGTCACCTGCGGGGTGACCGCCATCGGCACGATCCTGGGCATGTTGGTGATGTCGCTGCTGGCTTACGCCATCTCGCGCCAGAACTTCGCTTTGCGCCGTCCGGTTTCGTTCTACGCATTCTTTACCATGCTCTTCAATGGAGGGTTGATCCCGTTCTACCTGTTCGTCACGCAGACGCTGCACCTGAAGGACAACCCGGCTGTGCTGGTGCTGCCGTATCTGGTGTCGGTTTGGAATGTGTTGTTGCTGCGCACCTCGTTTCAACAATTACCAGAGGAGCTGCTCGATGCGGCACGCATCGATGGTGCGAGCGAGTGGCGTATCTTCTTCCAGATCGCCATGCCCATGTCCACACCGGTGCTGGCCACCGTCTCGCTCTTTACCATGCTCAGTTACTGGAATGACTGGTGGCTCTACCTGTTGTTCATCGACAGTAAACGGTATTACGGGATCCAATTTCTGCTCTATAACATCATGCAGGGGCTGGAGGCCATGAACTCGAATCCCGAGATTGCGGCGCGTTTCCAGGGCCAATTGCCGACCATGTCGGTGCGCATGGCGATGGCGTTCTTTGCCATAGGGCCGGTGGCTTTTGCATACCTTTTCCTGCAAAAGTACTTCATCCGCGGCATCACGATCGGTTCGTTCAAGTGATCAATGCATCGGGTTGCGGCCATGCCTGGCGTGGCCGGCAACCGTATCCAATACAAGGAGGTGTCCTCGGAACACATACAGCGAATCGCATACAGGTGGTTTGATAACAGTACGAGCGAATCTTGGCCATATGGACATCACATGGATCATCAATCGCATTCAACTTAGGAGGAGTCGTCATGTCTGATAAAAAGACCCTATCACGTCGTAAGTTCCTTATTCTGGCCGGTGCATCAACCGCCACGGGGGTGATCGCCGCCTGCGGTGGCGCTGCCACACCCACATCGGCGCCTGGGGCGACGCAAGCGCCGGCCGCGACGCAAGCCAGCGCGGCCACTACGGCCCCCACCACCGCTCCCAGTACTGGCAAGCAGGTGGCCTTGACGTACATCTATCCGCAGTTTACCAGCCAGTCGCCAGACCAGGGCCTGGTGGAGGCCGCCATCAGCAAGATCACTCAGGACCGCATCAACGCCACCATGAAGCTCATGGTGCTCGACTTTGGCGCCTGGGGTGACAAGATCAACCTGATGAACGCAGGCGGCGAGCAGTATGACCTGGTCTACACCGCGAACTGGACCAACGACTACTACCAGAATGTATCAAACGGCCAGTTCCTCGCGCTGGATGATCTGCTGCCAAATCTGGCTCCTGGCTACTGGAAGAGCATGCCAGTCACCACCTGGCAATCAGCCAAGGTCAGCGGCAAGCTTTATGCAGGCATCAACCAGCAGATGTTCCCCAAGACGTGGGGTTACGCGGCTCGCAAAGACCTGGTTGAGAAATACAAGCTCGACACCAATGCCACCAAAACCTGGCAGGATGTCGAACCCTGGCTGGGCGAAGTGATGAAGGGTGAAAACATCACACCGTGGGGCCAGCAGTCCTTCCTGTACGTCCAGGAGATCTTCAATTGCGCGCCTGTGGACGATGGCATTGGTTGGATTCAGGTGCACGCGGACGACAGGGCTGCCAAGGTGGAAAACTACTGGACCACAAATGACTTCGCCACCACGTGGGGCCTGATGTTGAAGTGGTATAAAGCCGGCTACTATCCCAAGGACGCCGTCACCGAAGACGTCGCCCGCCAGGAATGGAAGGCAGGCAAGCACTCCATTGTCATCAATCCAGTGACCAAGCCCAAGGGCGAATCTGAGCTGAAGGCCACCCTGGGTTATGACGTGGTGCTCAAGTCGCTCTCTCCCGCCATCCTGACCACCGCCGGCATCACCGCCACCCTGACGGGTCTCAGCCGCACCACCAACAACAAGGAAACCGCAACGAAGTGGCTGGAGCTGGTGAACACCGACAAGCCCACTTACAACACCCTGTGCTTCGGCATTGAGGGCAAGCACTGGACCTGGTTGGATAAGGCTAAGGAGGTCATCCAGCAGGTGAAGAACACAGCCTACAACCCCACCACCGACTGGATGTTCGGCGACCAGTTCAACGCCTACTACCGTGATGAGGCTTCAGTGGGGGCGTGGGAAGAGACCAAGAAGATCAACGACTCGGCCACTCCTTCGCCGACGCTGGGTTTCGTAATGAATCGCGACCCGGTGAAGAACGAGATCGCTGCAGTCTCGGCGCTGGTCACGCAATGGCTGCCGTTTGGGCCTCAGGCTCCGCAAACGGCCGACTTGCCCAAGCTGGTGGACCAAATGAACGGTGCTGGAGCGACGAAGATCCTGACCGAAATGCAGAAGCAGATCGACGCGTGGCTGAAATCGAAATAACGCAGGGGTGGGGCGCCGCCGGATGAATGTCAAACCGGTACGGGCGGTGCTCCACCAAAGAAAATTCAAACAGGCAGGCGCGATGAACCACCCTCGTAGCGCAATGGGGTGGTGCATGGCCCTGCCTGCAGGCATGCTGGAACTTTACGACGCTGGCAATGGAATGTGAAGGACGAGTATCGAGAGATATCATTCCTATCGGTTTAGCCGAGAAGCACAGAGGAGGTAACTCTGATGTCCACGAACTCAAATCGCTACAGCAGACGTCGTTTCCTCACGTTGGCAGGCGCAACCGCAGCGGCTGGGTTAGCTGCTGCCTGCGGTGGAGCGGCCACTCCCGCGGCAGCTCCAGCGGCGACACAGGCGCCGCAGTCGACTCAGGCAGGCGCGGCAACTCAGGCCGTCGCAGCCACTTCTGCCCCGACCACTGCTCCCAGCACTGGGAAGAGCGTCACTTTGAAGTATGTCTACACCAACTTCGTCGGTGTCCCAACCGATCAAAAGTTGGTCGCCGATGCGTTGAACAAGATCACCCAGGACAGGATCAACGCGAAGATGGATCTGCAAAACCTTGAGTATGGCAGCTTTAACGACAAGGTGCAGCTCATGAGCGCCGGTGGCGAGCAATATGACCTGGTTTACACCGCGAACTGGGTGAATGATTACTACAAGAATGTGAACAATGGCCAGTTCGTCGCCCTGGACGATCTGATCCCGAACCTGGCGCCGGGACTGTGGAAGAGCATGCCCACGGCGACCTGGGGCGCTGCCAAGGTGCAGGGCAAATTGTATGCAGGCATCAACCAGCAGGAGTTCCCCAAGATCGGCGGTTTCATCGTCAAGAAGTCAATCGCTGATAAATACAAGCTGGACGTGAACACCATTAACAAGTGGGAGGACCTGGAACCATACCTGGAGCAGGTTAAAAACGGAGAGAAGATCACGCCCTTCGTGTCGTCCACCGGATTCCTGCAACAGGAGATCTGTGGGTATGGCGACGTGGATGATGCCATGGGCTGGATCTGGGTGAAGCCCGACGACAAATCCGCCACACTCGTCAACCAGTTTAATGCGCCACGCTTCCAGCAACTGTGGGACGTGGAACGTTCGTGGTGGAATAAGGGCTACTTCCCCAAGGAAGATCCCAAGCTGGATCAGGAAGCTGATCTGCTTAAAGCGAATAAAGCAGTGTTCCAGTGGCAGCCTGTAATCAAGCCCAAGTTCGAGTCTGAATATGTGGCTCGCACAGGATGGGACCTGTACCAGCGCGCACTGGCTCCTGGCATCCTGACCACCGCTGGAATCACCGCCACTCTCACGGGGGTCAGCCGCACCACCGTCAGCAAGGAAGCCTGCGCCAAATGGCTCGAGCTGGTGAACACCGATAAACCCACTTACAACCTGCTCTGCCTCGGCATCGAGGGCAAGCACTGGAACTGGGTGGACAAGGCAAACGAGGTCATCCAACAGGTGCAGAACTCAGGTTACAACCCCACCACCGACTGGATGTTTGGCAACCAGTTCAATGCCTACTATCGCGACCCGAAGTCCGTCGGTGCCTGGCCGGCTGGTAAACAGATCAACGATTCGGCCACACCCATGCCCACACTGGGTTTCGTGATGAATCGCGACCCGGTTAAGAACGAGATCGCTTCGGTGAGTTCGGTCTACACCGGCTACGTGCCGACTGGGCCGCAAGGCATCCCTGCCTCCGATCTAAGCAAGGCTACCAGTGCCATGGACGCCGCCGGTAACAAGAAGATCATGGACGAAATGGCGAAACAGATCGCTGCCTGGATGAAAACCAAATAGGCTGAGGCGATGCACCGCCTGCCTGGATCCGGTCAGTCATAACACCAGGGCCGTGCATCGCCGTCCAGACGATTTGGCGCCGGTTATCGGGCGACGTGCAGAACGGTTCCACTTCTGTGGTACTAGACTATAGGTGTGGACACCCATAAACAGGCTTCGGATAGAGCATTCACCGAATGGCTGCGCAGTGAGATGGACACTCGCAACTGGCGCCCCGTGGACCTGGCACGTGCGTCGGGCGTAACGCTAAACCAGGTGGTATTGGTGCTTAAGATGCAGCGTCGCGCAGGTGATCGCTTCCTGCGCGGCGTTGCCAGTGCGTTCGAGATGCCCCAGGAATCCGTGTTCCGTCTGGCCGGAATGCTGAATGACCAGCCCGAGTCGCGCGTGAGGGAGGACGAGTTTTCGCGTAAGCTGCACCACCTCATGTCCACGATTGAGCCGGTCGAGCGTGCCAAAGCCATGCACTTGCTTGAGCAATACGCACGCGACCATCCCGGCAGCAGCACAAAAAAACCAATGGGCAAGCCTCGCAACCAACCTTTAACTCACCGAGGTCAATCGCGTCGAGCGTGATGTGCGGATCAAGCCGCCCGGCGCGCACAGGCAGACACATTTCACTACGAGGAGACCGCTGGAAGTGGCCGGTTCAGGAATACGCAACCGTTTTCGAAACCATTGTGACATTTTAATCGTCGGCGGCGGAGTAGGTGGCTGTGCCGCGGCGCTGGCGGCCACATCGCTGGGGTATCACGTCATTATGAGCGAAGAGACGATGTGGATCGGCGGGCAACTCACGGCCCAGGCTGTCCCTCCCGATGAGCATCGCTGGATCGAGCAGTTTGGTTGCACGCGATCCTATCGCCAGTTTCGATCTCTGGTGCGCCGGTACTATCGCGAGCATTATCCGCTCACACCCGCTGCCCGTGCTGATCCCTACCTCAATCCCGGCAATGGGTTTGTGTCGCGTCTGTGTTTTGAGCCACGTATTGGCGTGGCGGTGCTCGAGCAGATGCTCTCCCCCGCACTCAGCATGGGCTTGCTGAACATCCGGCTCCGGCGCAAGCCTATCAAAGCCGAGGTCGATGGAGACTACATTCGAGCGGTGACTCTGCGCAACCTGGACAGCGGAACCATCGACGTCATCACCGCTGATTATGTCCTGGATGCCACTGAGTTAGGTGAGTTGCTACCGCTGGCTGGCGTTGAATACGTCAGTGGTGCTGAGTCTCAAGACGAGACAGCCGAGCCCCATGCGGTCAGTGGTCCTGCGCAGCCAGATAATGTCCAATCGTTTACCTGGTGTTTCGCAATGGGCTATGATCCGCAGGTTGATGCCCGAACAGATGGGCGCGACCAGTATCTGATTGAAAAACCTGCTCAATACGAACGCTGGCGTGACTACCTGCCCAAGCTTACCCCTGCCTGGCCTGCCAGGTTAATCAGTTTTTATCAGGTCAACCCCATCACGCTTCAACCCTTCCCACGCGTGCTGTTCCCTGAGGAGACATCGGACCCGCACAATTCGCTATGGCTCTATCGGCGTTTGCTCAGTCGCGACAACTTTGCGGCCAGCCCATCCGCCGCCCACGAGGTCACGCTGGTGAACTGGCCGATGAATGATTACTGGGAAGGTAATCTGATCGATGTGCCGCTGGCGCAGTCGCAGCAGGCGCTCGACGAGAGCCGGCAGCTATCCCTCAGCCTGTTTTACTGGCTGCAGACCGAAGCTCCGCGTCCCAACGGCCACCAGGGATATCCTGGTCTCTATCTGCGCCCTGATATCACCGGCACAGACGATGGACTGGCGCTGTACCCCTATATCCGGGAATCGCGACGCATTCGTGCCGAGTTCACCGTATTGGAACAGCACGTCGGCGCACAGGCGCGCGGTAGCGATGCATCCGCGTCGTTCGCCGATAGCGTGGGCATCGGCTCATATCGCATCGACCTGCATCCCAGCACCGGTCACGTCAACTACATCGACATTTCATCGCTGCCGTTCCAGATACCCCTGGGCGCTCTACTGCCGGTGCGCATGGAGAACCTGCTGCCTGCCTGCAAAAACCTGGGCGTCACGCATATCACCAACGGCTGTTACCGCCTGCATCCGGTGGAGTGGAATATTGGTGAAGCGGCCGGGAGTCTGGCTGCTTTTTGCCTGCGTAAGGGCCTGCACCCGCGACAGGTGCGCGCCGACCCCCTGCTGCTGGAAGAGTTCCAGCACCTGCTTGTGGCAGCCGGTGTGGAGCTGCACTGGCCGCACATCGAAGCGCTATAAGGACACACCGACGTGAGGGCAAATTTCGACCGCCGCTGAAAAGCCACCTTGCGGGAGCAACCTTCACGGTTGCCCCACAAGGGCCTAGCGAGCCCCGGCCTGATAAGGTGGGTGAATGCCAGCCCTCGCTGGCGGCGCAATCGCCAGAGCGCTTTATAACCAGCGCGCCAGTCGCCCGCGGATGGCACCTTCAGGTTGCGCGCCCACCCAGCGATCCACTACCTGGCCATTTTTCACCACCATCATGGTGGGAATGCTTTGAATGCCGAACTGTTGCGCCACGACTGGATTCTCGTCCACGTTGACCTTCGCGACGCGCAGGTTTGGACTGGAATGCGCCAGCCGCTCAATAGCCGGCTCCATACTGCGGCACGGTCCGCACCACGGCGCCCAGAAATCAACCAGCACCGGCAGGGGTGAGCGCAACACATCCCGCTCAAAGGTTGCATCGGTCACATGCTGCGGGGAGCTTCCATGCTGTGTCGAGCCGGCTTGTGCCGCATGGCCATCTGCCGATCGCCCGGCTGGGGAGCCAGCATGAGCCGTCGCCGTGCCTGATTGTGCATTTGGCGTACTGGCTGGTTTTGGTCCTTTCCCAAGCAGATACAGGATATGGTGTTGCACATCCGCAGCGCTTGCGCCTTCTGACTTGCTGAGCACCTCACCCTGCTTCACCGTCACCACGCCGGGTGCGCGTGTCAAACCATACCGGCGTGCGGTAGCCACATTATCTTTGATGGCTAGCTGTGCAATCAATAGCTGTCCCGCGTTCTCCTTCGCCATGCGATTCAACGTCTGCTCAATCTCCGCCGGCGCTTTGCCTTCTACAAATATGAGGGCGACGGGCAGCCCCGTCGCCAGAACCCGATCCACACTCTGATCGGATGTAAAAATCGGTGTGTCAAATGTGCGTACCACTCTAATCCTCCACAAGCACCTCAATCCATATATAGCACCAGTCTACGCTCGTATTATTTTCATTTTGTTAGAGCCGTATCGGAGACCCGTTTGCGCTCATTTCACGGTTGTGATGCCAGGGTATTCGAATTGGCGAACTGAGATAGCATAAGAGTGCCTGGCAGCAGGCAGGAACTGCCCCTGCACTGGTTTGCTGTGAGCAGGTTGAAAAATCAGGTTGTGTTAGGAGGAGGTTTCGGAATGCGTGAGAATACCATCCGCAACATATGGCACAGTGGTGGAGCGGTCATCAATGGATGGCTGACCATCCCCAGCCCATGGTCCGCAGAGTTGATGGCGCATCAAGGCTGGGATAGCTTAACCATCGATACCCAGCATGGACTGATCGGATACGACGCAGCGCTGCCCATGCTGCAGGCTATCAGCACAACACCCGTCATGCCTCTGGCGCGCGCGCCGTGGAATGAACCCGTGGGCATTATGAAGCTGCTGGATGCGGGCGCCATGGGCATTATCTGTCCGATGGTCAATAGCGTGAAGGAAGCGCAGGCATTTGTCGGTGCGTGCCGTTACGCCCCTCTGGGTTACCGCAGTGCTGGCCCCACACGCGCCGGTTTATATGGCGGCTCCAATTACCTGCAGGAAGCCAACACGTCGGTCATCACCTTCGCCATGATCGAGACAGCGCAGGCAGTAAAAAATGTGGACGACATCCTGAGCACTCCCGGGCTGGATGCCACCTACGTCGGGCCGACAGACCTGGCCATCAGTCTGGGACTGCGGCCTGGTGGTCCGCTGGATGAACCCAGGCTGGACGAGGCCATACAGAAAATTGTGAAGTCGTGCAAGCAGCATGGCATCATCGCCGGCATCCATACCAGCTCGACGTCAGACGCGATCCGCTGCATGGAGCGCGGTTTTCAATTCGTCACCCTGTTGAGCGACACACGTTTCCTGGCCGACGCCTCCAGTGCCGCGGTGCGCGCAATCCGCGCCGGACACGTCACGCCGTCTGCCGCGGGCACACCGTACTAAAGCCAGTCCCATATACAGACCCTGGACAAAGCACCTTCCTCAAAGGCAACCGCTTTTACGGAGGAACAATGAAAACCATTCTCTGCTACGGCGACTCCAACACCTGGGGCTATGATCCGGTCAGCCAGTTGCGCATGCCGCGCGATAAACGCTGGACCGGTGTATTACGCCTGGCGCTGGGCGAGGCGTATCTGGTCATCGAGGAAGGCCTGAACGGCCGGACGACGGTTTGGGATGATCCGATCGAGCTGCACCGCAGTGGGGCTTCGTACCTCCCGGACTGTCTGGAGTCTCATTTACCTCTTGATCTGGTCATCATCATGCTCGGGACGAATGATCTGAAGGTGCGCTTTAGTGTTTCGGCCTTTGACATCGCCAATAGCGCAGGCGTGCTGGTGGACATCGTGAAGCGCTGCATCATAGACCCGCGCTACGGCGTGACGCCTCAGGTGTTGCTGCTGGCTCCTCCCGTCGTGACCCGGCTGAGCGACTTCGCCGACATGTTCGCTCATGCGCAAGAGAAATCCAGCGACTTCGGCAAACAATACAAACGGGTGGCGGAACAGAAAGGCTGTGCATTCCTCGATACCTCACGCATCGTAACCTGCAGCGACCTGGATGGCATTCATCTCGAGGAACCCGAACATCGCAAGCTAGGCCTGGCCATTGCGGCGAAGGTGCGCGAGTTGCTGCCGTAGACATTTCACCGGGTATGCTCCATCCAATGTCTTTCCAATCTGAAGTAGGGCGTGTCATGATGCCTGTTTTAGGATAAAGTCTGGGCATGCCATATCTAAAGCGTCTGCTCCGCCATCTGGTTCCCCTGGTCGCAGTGATTACGCTCATTTACGGAGTCCTCTACATCGTCGCCCAGCAGAACCTGCGGATCGGTGCGAATGACCCGCAGGTCCAGATGGCCCAGGACGCTGCGTATTCGCTTCAGGTGGGTCACGTCATCAGCTCGGTCCTGCCTTCACCCAGCGTGGATATCAGTCGCAGCCTGGCTGTTTATCTGGTCGTATATGACGAATCGGGCAAGCCTCTCGCCGGATCAGGTTACCTGCGCGGACAGTTGCCTGCCTTGCCAACTGGAGTGTTCGATTTCACGCGCTTGCATGGTGAAGATCGCCTGACCTGGCAGCCCGAGCCTGGTGTCCGCAGTGCGCTGGTCGTCGTTCACTATGCGGGCCCGCAATCCGGCTTTGTCATGGCAGGCCGGTCGCTGCGCGAAGTGGAAACACGTGAAGATCAGCTCCTGCTTCAGGTTGAGGCAGGCTGGCTGGGCACCATCGTCCTCACCGGCATTGTTGTGGTAGTTGCCGGATTGCTGCTGCCCTCGTAGGCGGTTCTCCCTGTTTCGAGCGCCAGGAGAGCAAATGCAGAGTGGCCAGATCGCCGGGCAGTGGCATAATGGACCTGCGCACCAAATTCCCTATAATCAGGTGATTCCCGGGGCGCGGTTATCTCCAATGAAGCTCGGCTATGTCGGAAAATCTATTCGAGTCATACACCACCTTTGGCGAGCTGTTGCGCCAGTTGCGCCGACGCGCACGCCTGACTCAGCGTGAGTTGGGCATAGAGGTTGGATACTCCGAGGCGCAGATCACGCGATTGGAAGGGAACGTCCGCCTGCCCGATGTGGATGTGGTGGCTACACGCTTTGTGGATGCCCTGCAGTTACAGGCTGAGCCTGAGCTTGCCCGGCGCCTGGTTGAGCTGGCTGCCCAGGCGCGTGGCGAGCAGGTTGACGAGGTTTTGTCAGCCCCCACCGTGCGTGATGTCCTCAAGCGCAAGCGCACCAACATCCCCGCCGCCATCTCCCGCCTCATCGGTCGCGAGGCCAATCTGATCGAATTGCAAGTGCTGCTGCAGGCCAATCGCCTGGTCTGCCTGGTGGGCACAGGAGGTGTCGGCAAAACCCGCCTGGCGCAGGAGGTTGGCACTCTGGTGCTCGGCAGTTTTCCCGATGGGGTCTGGATGGTAGAGCTGGCCCCCGTAAGTGATCCGGCCATGCTCGCTAAAACTGTGGCCGATACATTCGGTCTGCCCGACCAGCCCAACCGCAGCGCTGAAGATGTCCTGTTTACGTTTCTGCCGGATCGCTCGCTGCTGCTGGTGCTGGACAACTGCGAGCACCTGATTGCGGCCAGTGCTGCGCTGGTGGAGAGCCTTCTGGAGCGCTGCCCCAATTTGCATATCCTGGTCACCAGCCGCGAGCCATTGCACGCCGCGGGTGAGGTGCTCTACAACGTCGCTGCCTTGCGCACGCCCGACCTGCATCGCTCGATGCCCAATGAGCGCCTGGCGGATTACGAGTCGGTGCAGTTGTTTGTGGAGCTGGCCAAAGCCGCTCAAGCTGGGTTCGCCCCCACCACGGTCAATCTGCCCGCCATCGCCCTGCTGTGCGCGCGGCTGGATGGTATCCCTCTGGCAATCGAGATGGCTGCGGCCCGTCTGCCCACTATGACACTCACCGAAATCGTGTCAGGCCTGGACAATCGCTTCACGCTGCTGACCCGCGGTCGCCGTACGGCCGGGTCTCGCCAGCAGACCCTGCGGGCCACCATGGATTGGAGCTACAGACTGCTGGATGATCAGGAGAAGCGGGTGCTGGCGCGCCATTCCGTGTTTGCTGATGGTTGCTATGTCGACGCGGCGCGCGCCGTCTGTGCCGACCCTACGGATGGGCGCGTGGATCGCATCACGCCCGAAGCGGTTATGCCCCTGTTGCTCGACCTGGCTGATAAATCGCTACTCGTGGTGGACCATCGGAATGGGCAGACGCGCTACCGCCAGCTCGAGACCGTACGCCAGTTCGCGCAGGAGAAGCTGGCCGAAATGGGTGAACAGGAGGAGATGCACCAGCGTTACCTCGACTTTCTGCTGAGCCTGTCCATCCCGGTCGGTGCGTATCCCATCGGGCGCGCCCGCTTGAGCTGGTACGAGCGCCAGGACGAAGAGCTGGGTAATGTCCGCGCCATGCTGACCTGGGCGCGCTCCCTGGACGATACGGGAGAGCGGATGATGCGCCTGGTGGCTGCCTGGTGGCCGGTATGGCTTGACCGTGGCTACCACTTCGGCGAAGGCATCACCTGGCTGGAAGACGCGCTCTCGCACGAGCATGGAGCGCCTCCCCTGGTCCGACTGGCCGTCTTGCGTGCGCTCACGGTTGCCTATCTCACCCAGCGCTACTTCACGCAACAGCCCTCGGATGCCCGCGGTCTCCAGGTGGCGAACCAGTTATACGAGTTGGCTGTGTCATTAGGTCACTTCACCTACGCAGCCAATGCGCTTGACAGCCTGGCGGAGTATGCAGCCCGCAATGCCTTCCATTCATCCAGCCGCTATGACGACGCGGTAGAGTTGTGCGAGAAAGGCCTCGCGATAATGGATGCACCCGAAGCGAACACCGAGCTCACCACCGATCCCCGCCTGAACACGGAGCTGCTGCTTTTGAATACCCTGGCGCGTTTGCGTGTGCTGCAAGGCGACCTCAGCAGCGCTCTCCCGCTGGCCAATGTAGCGGTGGATCGAGCCATCGAGGGGGATAACCTGCACGGTCTGCGTACGGCGCTATTGATCTTGAGCGCTCTGGATTCGTCTCACGCACTCGCGAGTTGCGAGCGCGCCATGGCGCGCCAGCGTCAGCTCAACAGCCCCGACGGCCTGGCCTCCATACTCGACGTGTACGCTGCCATTCTGGCGAATGCCGGCGATCTGGCGCGCGCCAAGACCATGCTCGAAGACAGCCAGGTGCTCTGGCAGCAACTGGGCGTCGCCTGGAGTATCCACGGCGGTTACGCCACGACGATGAGCAGCCTGGCGTATCTCTGCATCGGGCTGGGTGATTTCGACCAGGCGCGTGATCTGTTCACTCAATGTGCGGGCATCTATCGTGATTTAGGCTCTACGCACGATTTGGCCGATATGCACTTTGGGTTGGGGGTGGTGGCATTGAAGTCAGGCGATCTCTCCCAGGCTGAAATGCACCTGACAGATTTCCTGAATCACCAGGCTGAAGCCCACCACCAGCTTTCGCCCAATGATGCCATCATTTTTATCATCTTCGCGCATCTGGCATTTCAGAGCGGACAGCTGGAACGGGCAGCCACGTTATATGGAATTGCCAACCGGTTAAAGGAGCAGGCGGGGCAGCTCTTTCAGGTAAATCGCTGGCTGTTCGATGGCACCAGCCAGGCGCTGCACGAGCTAGATGGTGACACTTATGCCAGCGCGCGCCAGGCGGGCGAGCGCATGAATATAACTGGCGCTCTGGACTATCTGTTGCGTGTTATGCCACAGTCGGGGCAGACTGCTTCACTGGGCCAGCACGCCGAAGCGCTGCACAACAGGCAATGAAGCAGTCCTGGAGCGCAGTTCATGCGCTGCGAGGAGTGTCGTCGTGATGGATTAGGTGTCCAATAATGGACGCGAGTGTCCAGTGCATCGATTCATCGTGCAACCCAGCAATACCCTGACGAGCCTGCAACATAATCTGGTTGCTATATTGAGGCATGTTCAAAGACGGTATACGATATTGCACCGCATAATTAAATCGTTCTACATCCCGCCCCATGACGCTCTCAGCATCTTCTACCGGTCCATCTCGTGTCTGGGTGGGTGGATCAGATTCCTTCATGTCGTCTCCTTTGGCGGAGCCGCCACTATCCCTTCACGATTGTGGGGTAATGGGCCTCCCGCAGATAGCGGGTCTGCGGGAGTGCCACCCCCAATAACGTGAAGGACTGTCAGTTTCGTCCCTTAGGAGACTTATAAACCAGCCCGAAACGTTATAGTTGCCACAAACTGACCAGATCGAGCAGACCAGATCTTTCCAAAACCTTCCAGGTTACGGCTTTAACTCCGGGCAATCGACCTTCACGCCATCGGCAGCTAAAACCTCCCGCAGGTAGTCGGGGTTCAGCTTACGCGGCGTATCAGCCAGGTCCACGCACAAAGCGGCAGCCGTGCCGGCTGCCTGTCCCTGTTCCACACACGAGACGGTGTTTCGCAGGGTCTGGAAGACCACCTCGTCCCGGCCAATCATCCGGCCTGCCAGCAGCACATTTTCCACACCCAAAGGCACGATGGCGCGATAGGGCAACCCGAAGCAGCCGGCGTTCTTGATCCAGTATTTCGGTATGTCGATGAACGACAGGAAACCGATCGTATCGTCGTGGTGCCGGCCGTTCAAGATGTCGTCGCGCGGGACCTCGTACTCGGTGTTGAAGACACGCGACTGCCGCAGGCCCAGCGTGGGCGAGTGCGCGCTGACGAACGCGTCCTGGCAGCCGGCGATGTATTGCTGCATAAAAGCGGAATGCGCCTGCCCTTGTTTGCGCAGCGCCACCTCAGCGCGTGTCAAATCGCGTGGATCGATGTTGTTCTGCAGTTTGATCCCCGTGCAGTTGCAATAGGTGGCTTCGTGACGCCGGAGCGAATTGAGGATCATCCCGCCATTCACGCCACGCCGGCGCGCCTCCTCTTGCAGCTCCTGCGGCCAGCGCATGGTCATGCGGATGATTTCATCGCCCGTGCCGCCGATTTTGTGCCCGATCACCACCTGATTGACGGTGCCATGTTCCTCCATCCAGGGCAACAACTCCTCCAGGTGCATATTCGCCATCCGGAAGGTGAGGGAGGTGAACCAGCAGCGTTCACCGGTGAAGTTCTCATGCGACGCGCCCAGCCACGCAGCCACGTCGCCATCGCCGGTGCAATCAACCACCTGCCTGGCGACAAGGGCTTCCCGGCCGGCCTTGCTTTCGATCACAACAACGTGGCGGTCGTGCTCGGTCCAGGCAGCCTGTGCCGAGACGTGCAGCAGCGTCTGGGCGCCTGCCTCCGTCACCATGTCGTAGAGCATGACGCGCGTGGCTTCGGGTTCCAGTCCCGTGTACACCGAGTTAAAGTCCAGGCTCTTCTTGAACTCGATGTGCCCCACGCCGGCGCCGCAGGTCAGCGATCGATCGACGATCTCCTGCGGGATGCCCTCGACGATCTTCACTTTGGGCGCGCCCGGCTCGCGATGATAGACATTCCAGAACCCATGAAACCCGGTTGCACCGCCAACCAGGTTCCCGCCCAGGAACCCGGCGCGCTCGATCAAGAGCGTCCTGGCGCCGTGGCGCGCTGCAGCCAGAGCGGCTGCCGGCCCGGCCGTTCCGCCACCGACAACCAGCACGTCCACCTCATCTCTGATGGGGATTTCCCGAGGTAATTCATGCAGGGTAGCCATTTGGTAACCTTCATTCTTTACAGGATCTGCTTTAACGCACCCAGTAAGGCGTCGACATGGCGCTGATCTGCGCCTTCACCCATCAGCCCGATACGCCAGGCCTTGCCGCGATACTCGCCCAGGCCGGCGCCGATCTCGATGCCGAAGTCATTCACCAGCCGCTTGCGGCCAGTGGCTTCATCGTAGCCGGCGGGTGTGAGGACAGCGTTCAAAGTTGGCAATTGGCAGGCTGGATCAGCCAGATACTTCAAGCCCAGACCGTCCAGGCCAGCGTGAAGCGCCTGGTAAGCTTGCTGATGGCGCCGCCAGCGCGCGGCCAGTCCTTCCTCCAGGACGATGCGCAGGGCTTCGTGCAACGCATAGTACAGATTGATGGGGGCGGTGTGATGGTACACCCGCTCCGGTCCCCAGTATTTCTTCAGCAGGTTCAGATCCAGGTACCAGCTTTGCACCGGAGTCTTGCGCTGCGTGATTGCCTCCACGGCGGCTGGCCCGAACGTGGCCGGCGACAGCCCAGGCGGGCAGGACAGGCACTTCTGGGAGCCCGTGTAGCAGGCGTCCACCTGCCAGCCATCCACATCCATCTCCACACCGCCCAATCCGGCCACCGCATCCACCAGCAGCAGCGAGCCTGCGGCATGCACGACCTGGCTGATGGGTTGAATCGGCTGGAGCGCACCGGTGGACGTCTCAGCCTGCACAATGCCCACCAGTTTGAATGGCCCGTGCTGATCCATCGCCTGTGCCACCTGTTCGGCGCGGAAGACCGTGCCCCATGGCACACTGATGGTGGTCACCTGTGCATGCGCCCGTTCGGCCACCTCCTTCATGCGTGCGCCAAACACGCCCGCGACGCAGATGAGCACCTTGTCGCCCGCCTCCACCAGGTTGTCGAGGCAGGCTTCCATGCCAGCCATCCCCGAGCCGCTGAAGGTCAGGGTCAATTCGTTCCGGGTCTGGAACAGGTCGCGCAACATGTGCTGAATGTCATCCATCACGAGCAGGAATTGGCTATCCAGGTGACCCACAGTGGGCATGGACATGGCGTGCAGCACGCGCGGGTTCACGTCCGATGGTCCCGGTCCCATGAGCATGCGCGGCTTCAAGTCAGTGATTCGAATCATGGATTAGTTCTCCTTTTGGTCTTCTGTCCGGTATATCTCTGCGGTCAGACGGGGCAGCCGGGCCATGTCGAAGTTGGGTTGGAACGACTCCACCAGCGCCACATTGCGCTGCACTTCCTCTGGCCAGCGCATGCCAACATTTGCGCAGTGCACACGACTGTCAGCCAGCACAAACTTCAGAGCAGCGTCATAGAGATCGTGCGCGGTCTGCCACTCCGGCGCCAGGTAGCTTGCGATTCGCTGAAGCATGCCCGAGGTCATCGGCCGCATGACGGCTACACCCAGATCGGCCGCCTGAGCTTCATTGAGCACGTGCAGCGCGGCAGACTGATAGATCAGGTTGTAGCGCACCTGAACCATATCGAACTGGCCGCTGGCGATAAGGGGGCGGGCCGTCCACGGTTCTTCGACGGTGAACCCGGTGGCGCGCACCAAACCCCGCTCGCGCAACCGGAGGAGCTCTTCCAGCAACCCTTCGCTCAGGATGTGTGTTACGTCCTGCGGCTCATACATACCGCCATGGAACTGGATGACATCGAGATGGTCCGTCTGCAAGCGCTGCAGTGATGTCTCGATGCTGGCTCGCACGTCGGATGCGCTCAGCCCACGATAGCCCACCTTGCTGGCCAGGGCGAACTGAGTCCGCCGCTTGCTTGTGGCCTCTCCAATAATGCGCTCGCTTTGACCGTCGCCGTAGGAAGGAGCGGTGTCGATATAGTTCACGCCCGCGTCCAGGGCCGCATGAATGGTCCGTATGGCCTGCGCCTTGCCCTCTGCCGTGAACGGGTCCCACCCGCGCGCCCGATTCACACCGCCGAACGGATAACCGCCCAGCGCCAGACGACTGACCTGCAATTCTGTCCTGCCGAACCGTACACGCCCGATCATGATGCAGGCCGGCTTAAGGCGCTCGAGTTATTAACGAAATAGTTGGCATGTCCAGGCACGATCAGCGTAGCCACCTGGGCGATGTGGTGAATGGAATCGCGTGCTGCGACCAGGTCCACCGAGTTATGAAACCCTTCCGCAGCCGCGAAGAAGTCGCGTGTCATGACGGCATCGCCAGCCACCACCAGGCATCCTTCGCGTGTGCAGGCTTGCAGCGAAGTGTGTGCCCGCGTATGGCCCGGTGTGGCCAGCATCGACACGCCGGCGGGCAGATGCTTTTCCGCAGGGCTGAACGCGTTGATGAGCGACTGCTCGTGCGGTGCCGCGGCGCGCCATTCCTCAATGCCGGCCGCGCTCATCAACCACGGTTTTCCGGCGAACAGCTCCAGCCCAAAGCGATGATCGGCGTGGTAATGCGTCACGAACACCAGATCAATATTATTCAGGCGCAGGCCAGTGGTGGCAAACAGGCGCTGTTGCAGTTGCTCCGGATACGGCGAAGGGTCCACCAACACGTGAATGCCATCCACGTCCAGCAATGTGCAGGTGGCGCTGGGGGCGCGCTTGCGTTCTGTCTCACCCCAGTACTTATTCATACTGAGTGTGCCGATGTTCACGATGGTGAAGCTCAGGCGTTCGCTGATTTCACTCATTGGCGCAGCTCCGCACCCTGGCTGCGCAATTCTGCCTGCAGGTCCTTTATGGGCAGGTTGCGGGGAAGGGTGCCATTCCTGACGCTGAGCGCGGCGGCCACACCGGCTGCCTGACCGACAGCCATCATGGGCACCATCGCCCGGTACGACTCATAGGGTTGTTGCTCGCTGGAGATGCACCGGCCGGCTATCAGGAGGTTTTCCACCTTGAGCGGCACCAGGCACCGGTAGGGGATGTCGTAGCCTTCGTGTTCCAGGTAGCGTCGATAACCGTAATAATGAATGATGGGGCACGGGCTGATGGCAATCACATCGTCGAAGCGCCGGCCTACCAGCGCATCATCGGCGGTGAGTTTGTATTCGCCTTCGATGAAGCGCGTCTGGCGGATGCCCAGCAGGGGCGGGGTTTCGATGACGCGCGCGTCGGCCAGCTCGGGATTTTGCTTTTGTTTTAGGGCGAAATCGTCGAACACCGCCAGACGGGCCCGCACCTCGCCTCGCGAGAGCTCATCAGCATCATTCCCGCTCATCACCCCGGGCGAAGGTCCCCACACCACGGCGTTGCCGCCAAAGTCGACGGCGAAATTGCCCGCCGGGCGCGAGGCGCCAAACTGGATGCGATACATCAGGCCATCGTACAGGCGCGGAGCTTCGTCTGCGCTCGTCTGCCAGAACGGCGCCCCGGCTCGAGCCGCCACATCGCCATCACCCGAGGCGTCCACCACGATCTTCGCTTGCAGCGCCACCCGGCCGGTCTTGTTGTCCACGATGATGCCCTGCACGGCACCGTCCTGCATAATGGGACGGCTGAAGTAGGTGTGAAACATCAGGTCCACACCCGCTTCCACACTGAGCTTGAGCGTGATGTACTTGAGCTTCTCAGTGTCCACGGCGTAACTGTATTCGAGCTGCCCGGGCAGGGTGGGATAAGGTTTTTGCGCATACGGGCTGCGGCCCAGTCCACCCAGGTCTTTCAGTTTCAGGACAATCTCCTCCGCAATCCCGCGCACCACTTGCGTATGGTCGGGCTCCACTTGATTGCGGAAGCCGTTGATACACGCCATGAGCGATGCGGTGGCCGTACCGCCCAGGTAACCGAACTGCTCGACGAGCGTAACTTTGGCACCCGCCCGGGCGCTTGCGATAGCGGCCGCCAGACCGGCTGGTCCGCCGCCTACCACCACGACATCCGTGTTTCGCACGACCGGCAAATCTGAAGCCGGCTCATGATACGTATCCATGCTGCTCCTGTAATCCAGAATGGCCTGCCCGCCGGTGCAGACGCTTATCCACCGTAGAAGATTTTCTCACCCAGGTCTTTCAACCACAGAGTGTCGTCGTCGGGACGGCCCGTGGGTGGATGCTTGAGGCCCACATCGGTCGCTTCCGCCACAAAAACAGAGTGGTCGCCATATCCCTCGATGGAGGTCAGCAATTTGCACTCCACGTAAGCGGGTGCGTTGTCCAGGATGGGCGCGCCGTTTGCGCCAGCATGATAAGGCTCGCCGCTCAGCGTGGTTTCCTTCACTTCCGCTGGCTTGAAGAAGGCAAAGGCGGCTGTCTGCTGGCCTTTGCCCAGGATGTTCAAGGTGAAGGTGCCCACCTGCTTCACCAGTTGATGCACATGCGAGTCGGCCCGCACGCCGATGGCCAGCAGCGGTGGGGCGAAGGAAGCCTGCGTGACCCAATTGATGGTCGCTGCCGAGATGTCACCGTTGGAGCCTTTTACCGTCAAGACATATAAGCCATAAGGGATCATCCGCAATACGGTTTTCTTGGTATTTGCATCCATTTATTTTTTTCCTCAATGCACCTAATGGTACGCCAACCGCGCATCTTGTAAAATGAGCGCGATGGGTGGCTGAGCGATCGGCTGCAAGGGTGCGCTGGTTGGCGAAGCCCATCATGTTGGGAGGGATACCATGCTGCCAGACCGTACAATCCGTTTCGACGCCCTGTGTTATGGAACGATCTCGCTGGATAACATCATCCGCGTCCCGTATTTGCCCAACCCACAACGCGATGTGCAGGTCATCCGGGAACAGTACCAGCCCGGCGGTCAGGCAGTCAGCGTGGGCGTGATGCTGGCCGCATGGGGCGGCGAAGTGGCCCTGATCGGCAATGTAATTGGCGAGGATGAATATGGCCAGCAGCTCATTACCGAGCTGCATCGCTACCCGGGAGTGGATTTGCGCTATGTCTCGCGCGAGTCCGGCGTGCGGACCCCCTTTCGTCGAGTGCTGGTGACGCCCGACGGTGAGCGCTCGGTGCTGGGTTACTGGTTCGATGATACGCCCAAGGTACCGCTGACCATAGAGGTGGCGCAGCGTGCGCGCCTGCTGAGTGTCGATGTGTATGGCCGGGAGGAACGCAACCGGGCTGCCTGCATGGCACGCGACGCGAACCGCGCCGTCGTGTCGGCGGATGTGGTCTGGCCTGACCATCCCATGTTGCGCTGCTCGCACGTGGTGGTGAATTCGCTGGATTTCACGCGTGAAGTCTATCCGGGCGTGGATGTGCGCGAGCACATGCGCAGGCTGCATGACGTGAGCGGCGCGATGATTATCACAACGCTGGGAGCCGATGGCAGTCTGGGGATCGATGCAAACGGCGAGTTCATCGAGAGCCCTGCATTCTCTGTCCCGGTGGTGGATACCAGCCTGGCCGGAGAGGTATTCAAAGCCGGCGTGATTCATGCATACCTGCAGGGCTGGCCGCTGGATCGGTTGATGCACTTCGCGAATGCAGCGGCAGCGCTCAGGTGCAGCCGCGATTCGTTATTCCCCCCGGTTTCCCTGAGTGAAGTGAATCACCTCCTCGATACGATGTAGGGGCGCAGCATCGCCGAGGAGCCACGGTTTGTTCACGTAGGGGCGCAGCATCGCCGTGGAGCCTCAGTTTGCCGGAGCGTTCTGGCGATGCTTCGCCCCCACAACGATTTTTGCAATGGCCACGACAATGGCCATTCCATTTGTATTTACGATGCCGGCCATTCGGCGAAATACCACGTGCGCCCGTCGGCGGCCAGCATGTGCCGGATGACCGGCGTGGTGCTCAACGACACGTTCAGGTGCGTGGCGGCGCGCCGCACCGCAGCGATCTCGGTCGCCGATGGCGGATGATCGATACGCCCGGCCCGGAACAGACCGCTGGTCGGGTTATAAGACAGCGCCAGCCCTTCCGGTGATGTATAGCGCCGTGGAAGGGTGCTCGTGAACAGAGCATGCAAGGTTTGATCCAGTGTCATGATTCATCTCCTGATCGCTCGACGCCGCTGACCACAACCGCACGTGCCGGTGTGGCCTTGAATCAAACAATTGAGCGCGACGTCCTTCTCGTTCCCGCAATCGCAACGGCAGTGCCACACCACGTAACCGTACTGGCGTTTCAATGTGGGGTAGAGCGCAGTGAGCTTGTTAAAGTGCTGGCCGCTGATATCGCGTGCGCGGCCTCGTGGCTTGGGTTTCATGCTTCTTCTCCTGTGTCTTCGGGATTGGATGCAAAGGCAGTTTGTTCGTCGTTGCTGTCGGGCTGGCTTTGATCAGGGTAGGCTGCCGCCCCCGGCTCCACCATGGACAGGGGTAGCGGGATGTTGTAGCTGAGCGCCAGCTTGAGCAGGTCCTGGATCGGAATATTCCATAGCCGGCGCTGGGCGTAGCGTGTGGTTTGAAAGCGCAGCTTGTGCATGAGCATTCCGGTGTGTGTCGCATCCAGGTGATTACCGTTCAGATCGTATTCGTTTTCACGCACGATCTTCAACGCTCGCTCCGCAATGTCCGCCGAGGAGAAATGGAGAATAACTTTCGGATCCAGGATCCATTTTCCCCACGCTTCGCCGGGCGAAGGGTAGGCGGTCAAAGAGTGATCCTCCAGTGCCAGTTGCACCAGCGCACGGACCAGCAGCGCCGAGACGTCGGTGGTTTCCATCTCCATCCGCTCACTCTGGTACAGGTGAGAAAGAACCCCCATGCGCGCATGCACCCCCGAAACGCCATGTTCTTCCAGCCACATGGCGACGGCCAGGATTGCACGCCAGGGTTCCAGCGAACGCCCGGCCAGAGTGGACTGTTCCGCGGCCCTGCTCTCATAAGGGGGCAGTTTTGAGAGGTTAGCCAGCGCCAGCGCCCACAGGTCGTCCTGCAGTGCGTCGTGGTTGTGCGGCCAGGTAGAGTGATCCAGCGGGTTGGCGTTGGCACGGCGGGTATCCACTGAGCGCACCAGCGGGATGAAGATGGTGCGGCTGCCCAGGATGGGATCGGGCAGTTGGGTGGCGCTGAAAAGACGCGGGCAGTACGTATTCACATAGCGGGTACGCCAGCCGCGCTCCGGAGCCGGGGCGGCTTCCTTCACCGGAATGACGTTGCCCTTGCGATTTCCAGCCAGCAGCAGGTTACGCTTCTCTTCGTCCGTGCCGCGCGAGTTGGCGAATCCTTCTGCGTCATCGAACGCCAGACAGGCGCCCGAGTCGGCCAGGTCGCGCAGCGAGGCAAACGAAACGCCTGCCAGGATCACCTGGCCCAGGTAAGCCAACTCGCACACGACGGTTAAGAGTTGTGTCTTGCCGCTGCCGCTGGGACCATTGGGCCACAGGTAGCCGATGACATGAAAGGCATCCAGGAACCAGGTCGCCAGAATATAGCAGCCCACCAGCTCGGCCATGGTGTGCTGCGGCGCGAGCGATCGGTCAAAGTCGATAAAGTGGTCGATCACATCCACGACCCGTTTAAACACGTCGGCGGCGACCGGGCGTTTGCCCGTGTGGTAGGCTGTGATGCCGTCCACCGACCACAGGCGGTTGGTGGGCGGTTCGGCAGAGATTTTGAAGTGAATGCCGGACTCCTCGACCGACAGGTCCTGACCCTCTCCGATGATGCGTCCTTCTTCACGCACAGCCAGCAGCCGCCGCTCATAAGTCACCTCCGGCGGATCACAGCGCACCACTTCACCGGAGCGCAGTTGCTTGTCAGGATGCACGAACTTGAGCATGGCCCAGGCGGCCGCATAAGCCTTGTTGCCCACCAATTGCAGCGGACGGCACAAGGTAAGCGGCTCCTCACGCAACAGCTCCACCTGCGGAGGGCTGAGCCGGGGCAGCGGGCGTGGCGCGTCGACCAGTGCATTCAGCTCTTCGATGGTGTGACCTGCCGCCAGGAAGTCATCCACGCCTTGCTTCCCCTGCGCGCCATGCGGCAGGTAGACGGCGCTGACCCGGGCGCCCCGGCTTTGCAGCACGTGGGTCAACCGATCCAGTGCCTGCCGGACCGCCGGCTTGGTCATCACATCCGAGTCGAACACGATGCGCACGTCGCGGCCGCGCTGATCGGCTATCCGCAGCGCTGGGCCGGTCTCGTCGTCGATATCTGAGTCCCCCGCGATTCCTTGCGCCGGCTCTGGCTCATGCGGGTGCTGGGGGTTTGCCTTGCGCTGGCTGCTCCGGGCGCTGGACCAGGCGATGTAGTCGAAGTCAGCCAGCACCGTGCTGCCTCCGAACGCATTGCTGCCTTTGAAATTCCAGACGCCCAGCAGCGCGATGGCGCACAGCCCCCGGCTGGCCAGCGCGTCGGCCTTCTTCTGCCCCTCGGTGACCCACAGGGGGACTGAAGGGTCACCGAGTTTTTCGCGGCAGGGCGGAGGGCAATCCACTCGTAGGAGGGCGTGCGCGGGGAACTCATATTTGATGACTTTGCAGGGGTAGGTGCCGTCGGGCAGGGGGCCCTTCTTTTTGTTCTCCACCACGCGCGGATTATCGGGGCGATAGACAGCGCCAGCCAGCGTGCCGTCGGTGGCCCACAGGGGCAGCAGCAATCCTGGCGTGCGGCGTTGCGATGCGATGAAGCCCAAGGGGATGAGTTCAGCTTCATCCAAAATGGTGCGGTAGCCGCGCACGGCGATCACCTCGCCGGAAATGGCAGAACCGGTGCAGAGCATCGAGCGGTGCTGCTCGCAGAGGAAAACGCCCTCTGCGGCCGGCACGGTGCCGGGTTCCGGTGCGGCCACAGGGCGGGGTGGGTGGCTAACATCCGGTGGCAAGCTTGCGTCCGGTGGGAGATCTGGTTCAGGCGGGTCCAACCTGGAAGGATGCGCGCTGGCAGACGGCGTTACCTTGGGTGGACCGTCCAGGCCGGTCGTGGAGGGCGAGTGCGAAAGGCAGGACGATGCCGATTCTGTCGTGGCCGGCGGCGGCATCGGCTCGGGCAGAGCGGACGGAGCAGGGGAGGGGTCAATCATGTGAATACCTCGATGAACAGAAGATGCACCCGGCCGCCGGTTGGGCAACCCGGCGCTGAGGGCTGCCACGCAGCGGCCGGAAGAAGCGATTCGCCATGCCGGGCGGAGCCGGGGGCAGCCATCCGATTGAACCTGACATGAACAAAAGTTTAGAACAAATGTGCTAATCCGTCAACTCTAATAGGAGGGTTCAATGCGGCCGCGTCCGGCGCGCCGGGACGCGTCATGCGGCGGGTACCAGATACTTCGACCGTGCCGCTCGGAATCCTGACGGGTCCGCACTCCAGGCTGGACCCTGCTGACGAACACAATATGACGACTGTGTGGCGCATCGGAATGGCACGTCGGGGAGACGTGCCGCAGCGAAGTGCCAGAATGGAGCGCCCGTGTTATGCGTCAGATGGGCGCACAAATAGGCGCGCCAGGATGACGGGTATGACAGGTATGACGGGTATGACAGCTTTTAGAGAAGGGGGGCAGGGCGACAGGGGGTGCTGGGGCTGGGGCCAGCCGCTGGCTAGGCATGGTTAATTT
>JAJYKL010000030.1 GCA_021788625.1 Chloroflexota bacterium | reverse complement strand
AGGACGACAGGCTCACCATGATCATCCTGAGCCTGTCGAAGGATGACAGGCTCACCATGATCATCCTGAGCTTGTCGAAGGACGACAGGCTCACCATGATCATCCTGAGCTTGTCGAAGGACGACAGGCTCACCATGAGAGGGCGAAGGACAAATGTCAAACGTCAAACGTCATGAAGCTCTGCAGCTCCAGAAAACCAATGACGAATGACGTATGACTAGCTACGCATGATTCGCCCTCTTGCGTTTATCGCTTCACGTTTTACTTCTGATTCGCCTGGAGGCGCAGTTCGACCAGCACGTCGGGGCGGACGCAGACGTAGTCCGGCCCGAGGTGCTCCTGCACCTGCTGGAGCATCGGCATCTCAAGGCCCCAGTTCAACACCCAGGCCTCGATGAAGTCCGGCCTGCCACGCGTGGCCGTGTGGATGTCGTCCACCATCTGCTGCACCAGTTCCTCCTTCGTCTTGCGCTGGTGGAAGCCGGTGGCCGAGTAGAAGGCCACCACGTTGTTGTGGGTCACGCGCGCCTCGGCGATGTCGGGTGAGCCGCCGTAACCGATGAAGATGCCGCGCAACTGCCCGCTGGATCCGGCAGCGTAGCGGTCGCCCTCCTCGTGGCGCCCGTCGATTAGCCACAGGCAGGTCGTATCGATCCAGCTCATGGCGCGGTCGGTGGCGCGCGCGTAGTCGTGCCACAGCGCCTCGCGTTGCTGGGGGTAGGCGCGCAGGTAGATCATGGGCTCGGTATAGCCCACGCCCAGGCCACCCATCAACAGGTCGTTGGGGGCGGCGGTACGCAGGTAGTAGTTCAACACAGGCGGCGCCAGGTGCGAGGAGGCTGGCGCGAACGACCACCCCATGGGGAACGAGCCGCGCTCGAGCTTGTCCCACTGCAGGTCGCGCGTACGCATCATCAGCGCCTCGCCCAGGTTATCGCCGTCGGAGATCATGAAGGTGTAGTAGACCTTGGACGGGTCATAGGCGGGGCGGCTGGGAGCCTTGTGCTTCCAAGGCCCCACCGGCATTCCCGAGTGGACGCTCAGGTTGGTCGCCTCGTGCGAGGGCGTGAGGATCTTACCGAAGTAGGAGCCGAGTAGCAGCCCGGGGCCTTCCATCACCGCGTCTGCGTGGCGATGCTCGGGGTCCTGGATCATGGGCATCCAGTCGAACCACCAGCCCAGGATGGGGCTGTTGGGGGGCGTGGAGGCCAGGATGCCGCGCAACAGGTTGTCCTCGGCCGTGGTGCGGCGCTCGGGGAACCAGAAGGTGAAGACGTTGAACTCCACCAGGTAATCGGTGATCAGGAAGATGCCGGGGTAGTTGGTAGCGAGCATCTTCTGGTTGCAGCGCGGGAAGAGCTCCAGGTATGCCCAGCGCATCATGTCATATTGGTCGGTCCACTTGCCGCGTGCGTCGAACACCACGGGCAGGCCCAATGACTCGTTCATCTCCGGCGTGAGCGGCACGGCGTTCTCCAGGCTTCCGATCATCATCAATACGTTGGTCTGGTTTAGCTGTGCGGAGTGGAAGGCGCCGATCTCGCCCATGATGCCGCCGTCGTAGAGCACGGCCCCGCTCAGCTCGGGCTTGAAGAGCTGCCACACCTCGCGCGCCGAGGTGTGGCGCGAGCGCAGGCCCTCAAAGTGCAGCTCGTCCAGCCAGGCACGGTCCTGGCGGGCGTAGCGCGTGTGCAAAAGGTAGAGGCGCGGCTGCTTACGGTTCACCAGCCCCTGCAGCACCGTCAGCGCGAACTCCTGCTGGGGTGAGTACTCGCTCACGTCCAGCACCAGCAGCTCGTCCGCCGGACGCGATGACTGCGGCCAGAATTCGGGATATGCCTTCTCCGTAACCGGTTGGTAGACAACAGCCGGGTCGTGGAACGGCGCGAAGGCGCCTGTCTCGCGGAACTGACGCTCTACGGCGTCGGCCCACGCAACGTCCCAGCGGGTGGCGTAGAGGTCCGAGCGGACGGCGGCCAGGGCTTTACGGCAGTCCTCGTCGTCGCCCATGCCGGCGTGGACCTCGGCGAGCAGCATTTTAGCAAGCAGCCGCAAGCCACCTTCCGGCGCACCGCTCATGTAGCGCTGCAGGCCCTGCAGCGCACTCTGAGACGGGCCGTAGCTGTATACGGCGGCGCCCAGGTGATGCCGGCCGCCCAGGTAAGACATCTTCACCAGCAGCGTGTTTTTACCCGGCCGCAAGCTCACCCATGCGACGTGCTCCACCTCGCGCGCGCCATCCGGGATGGCGGGGGCGATCACCAGCACGCCGTTCACCCAGGCGCGCGCCGTGCCCGACCCATCAACGGTCAGGCGCGCCTGGACCTGTTCGTTTTCATCCAGTTCCGCGTAAAGGTATACGGTGATCTCCTTTTCACTGCCGACCCACTGCTCGATCGGAACGGCCTCTGAGGAACTACCGTCGAATGCTTCCACGCGCTGCCAGGATATAGGCCCGTGCTTACCCAGCAGGCTCACGTGCAGGTTCACGGCCTGCTCCGGTGGGTAGGCACGCTCCAGGCCGACCAGGTCGGCGTTGTCGAACGGGCCGGCTATATAGGCGTTCGCCAGTTTGGCTGGCTGCGGGGTGGGGAGCACCGTTGCGAGCACGGCGTCGAAGCGCCCGCGCATAGTTGGATCGTTGACCATAGGATACAAACCTCCTGACAAGTTCACAGTTCTGACACAAGTGTAAGGCTGATACTCGCGTTGGTAAACAATGTGGTTCAATGATATGCGATATGAGCAGAACGTACACTTACTTTGCGGCACTCATCGGCGTGATATGCGTCGCTTTCATCATCTACATGTTGTTCTTTGCCCATACAAGAACCGTGCGTAGTGACGTGGTGCAAGGTGTCCTCATCGGCTTCGGGATGGCATTTGTCACGGCCCAAGCTTACGCGAGGCTCAAGGCCACGAAGGTCAATGGCTGGATCACCATGTTCGGCCTCGGCGTGCCCGGCAATGGCATGCTGCTGCGAGCCGCGCATGCCCAGCTATTCCCCGGCCCGGTGAACGTACCACAAGAGGCGATGTACTGGTGGACACACTCAGATGGCGCAAGCCATACGCTCTCCGGCCAGCACGACTACATCATGCACTTCCCGGCTGGGCAACTTCCACCGAACGACGCGTTTTGGTCGCTGACGATGGGTGACGCGAGAAATCATTATGTGCCAAATCCGATCCATCGCTACAGCGTCGGTGATCATTCCGGCCTCGCACAAAACCCTGACGGTTCGGTCGATATTTATATTCAGCGTATCGCTCCGGCAGGTCACGAATCGAATTGGCTGCCCGCGCCGGTGGGCGAATTCATACTCTGGCTGCGCGTGTACATACCCGGGCAAGCTATTCTCGACGGCGAGTACAAGGTACCACCCGTTGATAAAGTCAGGTAAGAACGTCTATGGCTTACGAGCATTTACTTATATTCGGCGGAGTCTGTGTCGCCACCTGGTGCCTGGTCATCTACTTTTGGCCACGCCTGCTTTTGTACGTGTATAAGAGAGGGCTCCTCGTGAAAGGGTTCGGCGACGGCCCCGTCCCGATAAATACGCTCTACACTCAGCCTCAGGCGCTCTTTGCAGATCCCCTCCACGTAACGCTGCCGGCCGGAAGCTCGAATCTGATGAGTGTTGGCACGAATCGCGATACGCTCTATGTCGTGGGCTGGCTTGATCTCTCAAAAGGGCCTCTCATCTTTTGCGTGCCTGACATGGCTGGCCGCTACTACAGCGTTCAGTTCACCGATCCATCGAACAACACGAATTTTGCCTACGTCGGTAAGCGCACCACAGGTACAAAGGCTGGAGACTACCTCATCACGGGGCCCGGTTGGAAAGAACCTGTGCCGCAGGCAGTGACACGGATTTCTTCACCGAACAACTCGGTGATAGTCATCGGGCGCGTTTTCGTGGAGAACAACACCGATCTGCCAGCCGCTTATGGCCTTGCCAGGCAGATGCAACTCAAGCCACTGAGTCACTAGCATGGAGCTATTAGGGAGCGCCATTTTGCCAAAAGGAGGTGCCCATGGGCGCACTGGACGGGAAGGTCGCCGTTGTCACCGGCGGAACGCGCGGGCTGGGACTCGCGATCGCACAGGCTTTCAGCGCGGAAGGCGCGGCGGTGGTGGTCGCGTCACGCTCGCAGCAAGCAGTGGACGCGGCCGTCGCGCAGTTGCAGGCCGCGAGAGGCCGGGCCGCCGGCAGGCAGGTTGACGTGGGCGACCTGACCCAGGTGGAGGCGCTGGCTGCGTGCGCCAAAGACCAGTTCGGCGGGCTCGACGTGTGGGTGAACAATGCCGGCGTGGCCGGCCCCTACGGCCCCACGCTGGACTTCACGCCCGACGTGTTCTACCAGGTGGTGCAGACCAACGTCGTGGGTGTTTACAACGGCTCACGCACCGCCATGCGCATTTTTCAGGCACAGCACCATGGCAAGCTCATCAATGTATTGGGCCATGGATATAAAGGGCCGGTACCATGGCAGAACGCCTACAGCGCCAGCAAGGCGTGGGGGCGCTCCTTCACCATGGCCCTGGCGGCGGAGACGAAGGCAAGTGGGGTGGAGGTGTTCGCGTTCAACCCAGGCATGGTGTTGACGGACCTGCTCACCGACGTGGAGGTGATCGGCGGGTCCGAGGGGCGCCTGCGGCGCTTCCCGGCCGTGGTGCGGATGTGGGCGAAGCCGCCCGAGCTGCCGGCGCGCAAGGCGGTGTGGATCGCCTCCACGGCCACCGACGGCCGGACGGGGTTGCTGATCAATTTGTTCTCGCCGTGGCAGATGCTGGCAGGCGCGCTGGGGGAGGGTTGGCGCTCATTGACCGGACACCCGGCCCCACCGGACCTGGTGCGCGTGCGGACGGTGCCGCCAGCGTCACGGTGACGCAAGCGCCTTCAGGCGAAGACGGGCACACTCATCTCCGCCCCATCGCGCATGGCCGATTCGTGCGCGCAGATACCGGCGGCGGTCCAGTTCGCGGCCGTGACGGCGTCAATCCACGGTGCGCGGCGCTCCACGATGCTACGCACGAACTCGTGCACCAGGTGCGGGTGCGAGCCATGGTGCCCACCGCCCTGCTCGAACGACAGGTGGCGGTTCTCGTCGGAGTACACGAAGCGGCGCGTGTAGCGGCCGATCTGCGGCGGCAGCAGGTCGGCGCGGTCGGGAGGTTCGGGGTGCTGCGCACTGAAGTGGCGCACCTGCCCGGGCTCGAGAGGACTGGCGTCGAACAGCACGGGCGGCTCGTCCTCCATCTGCCACTCGTAGCAGGCGTCATGGCCGTAGATGGTGAAGCTTTCCATGTACGGGCGCGCGCAGTGGAACAGCGTGCGCGTCACCTCGGCCGAGAGGTCCGGCTGGTCCAACTGGTAGATGGCCGTCTCGATTGGCCAGGGGTTGCCGTACGGATGGTGAAGCTCCTGTCGCATGCGCCCGGAGCCGAAGCAGTGCACCTTCACGGCCCAGGCGCCGGCGATCGCGAGCAGCGGGCTGACGGCGTGCGTGGCGTACCACATGGGCGGCAAACCCGCCCAGTAGGGTGGCCAGCGCTCCATGTCCTGGTAGTGCGCACCGCGCAGGAACTGGATGCGGCCGAAGCGGCCCTCGTCGCGCAGCGCACGGGCATACAGGAACTGGCGCGTGTAGACCGCCGTCTCCATCATCATGTAGTTGCGGCCTGAGCGGCGCTGCGCGGCGACGACGGCACGCAGGTCCTGGAGGCTGGTCGCCATCGGCACGGTGGACGCGCAGTGCTTGCCCGCGTTCAGGACGGCGGCCGCCTGCGCGGCGTGGTCGGGGATGCCGGTGATCAGGTGTACAGCGTCGACGTCAGGCGAATCGATCACCTCTGCGACATCGGCGAAGCGGCGCTTAATGTTGAAGCGCTCGCCCACGGCCTGCAGACGGGCGGGGTCTTTGTCGCAAATAGTCACCGAGAAAACGTCAGGGTGGTCCAGATAGATGGGGATGAACTCGGCGCCGAAGCTGAGACCGACTACCGCAATGCTAAGTCCGTGATGATACGCCATGCTATTAACCTCAAGGCGCTAGGATGTCCTCACCGATCCCACGCCTTTCATCCAGGCAGGCGTTAACTCGTAACATACGACGTCTGGATCAATATCAGCACCAATTTCCTATGAAATCGTTCCACCTTCGATCCTCATCCTCTTATACATATCGTGGTTAATCCGGAGAAGTTCGAAAAAGTATCATCTGCGTGGTGTGAGCCTCTCCACTCGGTATCGCAGCATGCGCCGTTGGTGCTGGAAGCGACAAACCCGTGAGGTTTTATGAAACCTCACGGGTTTAGGTCAGGTCAACTTACAGGTGAAATTACTAGAACGTGACTTCTTTCCCACTCCGCGCAGCCCTGTAGGTGCCTTCCAGCAGTTGGGTCAGGTTGCGGCCGTCGTCGACGGTGATGGTCATCGGGGTGCCATGCAGAATGGCGCTGATCCACTGGTCCATTGGCATGGGCAGTGCCTTGGGCAGATTCGTCGGCATGATGTAACCCTGGATGTCGCCGGACTTGAGTTGCGTGCTGTTGAGCAGCAAACCACCATTGGGCGAGGCATTGAGGCCAACGTAGCCGTCCGTACCATAAATCTCATACGGGTTCGCCCCTGCGCGATGCACCCACGATGTATCCAGAATACCCAGTGCACCGTTCTTGAACTCGATCACAGCGACGGAGTTGTCATCGATTGGGTACACATCAGAGAAGTTCTGAATCTTTGCAACCATGCTCTTTGGCTCGCCCATAAACCATCGCATCACGTCGGTGGTGTGGCAGCCCAGGTCGAACAGTGCACCGCCACCGGCCAACTTCTCATCGGCGAACCAGGCAGAGCCCCCATGAAACCACTTATCGAGTGCGGCGTTATGCGCCACACGCGCACGCATCATGGTGATTTTACCCAGCAAGCCCTTATCCAGCACGCTTTTCATGAAAAGGATCTCCGAGCGCGTGCGGCTGGGCAACGAGATCATGAACTTCACACCGCTTTCGTGAACCAGCTTGACGATCTCGTCTGCATCGCTGGTAGTGACGGTGAGGGCTTTCTCGGTAAAAATGTGCTTCTTATACTTCAACGCGGCTTTCATCACCTGCGGATGTTGTGAGGTCGGCGCGTTGATTACTACGGCTTCTACATCATCACTCGAGCAAACCTTATCCAGATCGTCGTACCAGGGCACGCCGAATTTCTCGGATGCCGCCTTGCCGCGCGCGGGATCATCATCCCAGATGCACACCATTTTGGCATCGGTGTGCCTTTGCACATGCTCACCGTAGCCATTCGCATGGACGTGTGCCATACCAAGCATCGCAACCTTTAACATTGTATTTCCCTCCGAACAATTGAGCTAACCATCAAGTCACAGCGTGCATCCACCAACTTATGCACAAGCCTGTGTGCACCCTGTGTCTTGCAAACGAACGTCACGATTGTGGCACGCGGGTACCGAAATTGTTACGCAACAGAATGATCAACTGTTCCGCCGTCACCACACGCGTACCGGGTGGTAGTTGACTGATCGTGCGTTTGATCGCCTCCATCGGTCCGCCAATCTCTTTCCACGACCAGGCGTGCACGTTGATGATGGCATAACTGCCCTGATCCGCGGTTGGCCGGGCCGGCATTTGCTCCACCGCCTGGGCCACACCAGCGGGGCTATTCTGGCTCAGAGGCTCCCAAAGCAACCAGCGATAGGAGATCGAAGGCTTGCCGCTGTGCCAGTAAATCGCGCCATGCTCCAGGTTGTATGGCGCGTAGTCCTTATAGAGTACGCCAAGCACCTCAGGGCGATCCAGCAGTTCGGCGGTCTGTGCCATACTGCCGCCCGAGTTTAAAACACTTACAACAGACATACCGCTCTCGTGCAGCATTTGAGCTGTGCGGGCGGCAAACGCAGCCCGGTTTGGCAGATAGTTGTGATAGACGTAGCCAGCCCCACTGGGACCTGTAACAAAGCCGTCCAGGAATTCGCCACGGCTAGCTGTGTCATAGAAGACGTTCAGCACAGTCGGTGCTACCTCAGCGAACACAGGGGCCATCTCCCAGGTCATATTGAACGTGCCGCGTCCGGGGTTTGCCCAAAAGCCTTTGTCAGTTACGAAGCCGCCACCCATCCACTGAATATTGTCACCGTCACTCATCACGAAAGCGACGATGCGTTGTCCATCCTGCACCGGGGCTGGATAGCGTCGCGGGAACGTTGAGATGGGAACATGCAACTTTGATAATGCGGACAGATTGCGCGACCAGTCTGCGGCAATGCCCATCCCACCACCCTGGCTTAAGGTCTGCACCCAGTTGTGTTCATCACCGCCCCATCCATATACAAGCGTATCAGGCCCCCTTTCCCTGATGATCTGCGTCGTCGTGCCGGGATCCAACCCGAAGTAGGTGAATGCTTTCTGTTGAACTGCGTAGTCACGCAGGTGTGCATTCTTTTCGATGGTTTGTTCGACGACGATGCCATGCGCAAACTGATACCCGAATTCATTGTAGGCTTTACGTTCGTCGTAAGACCGCGCGTCGAATAGCACTCTCAAGCCCACTGACCTGGCCTGGTCCAGGATCGACTCGTCGATTGCAACCGCCTGGTGTAACCCACACACCGACGTCGCGACATTGAGGCTGCTGGTGGCAAGTTTACAGACAACAGCTCCTTTCACTTCACTGGCAAACTGCCTCAGCAGTTCCCAGGCCGTGTTGACTTCATGGACCGTTGTGCCTCCCTGGCGCAGTTGGTCCAGCAGCAGTCCGTTCATGCCGTTGCCGCTGATCCATATGCGGGGACTCTGGCTGTTCACTAACCCCTGTAGCGTAATGATGAGCGTCTGCTCACCGGGGCTTAGCCTATCGACGTCGATGACCCACAGGTCGGAAGCGGTTGTCTGTGGCGCTGTGGTGGGTGTGGTGCGGGGTGCTTCCGGCAATGTGGTGTTTGAGACACAGGCTGAAAGTGCAGTACCAGCCAGCATCGCCAGGAACTTGCGTCTACGCATCGTTTCGCTTGCAGACCCCACAGATCGGGTAACCCGTAGGGTCTGCAAACATGTTATACCTCTGGCACCTTGACAGGCACCTCATGTCCGGCTGCAGACGAGTCGATCAAACCCTGGATGATCACATTGGTCATCACCATCTGATCAGCTGGGATCGGCGACGGTCTGCCATCGCGGACGGCATCGGCAAACGCAGCCTCTTCGCGGCGGAACAACTCGATATCCTCAACCTCCTGGATGCCTTTCACCACCGTATCGGTCAGCAGTCCCCACTCATGGCGGAAGACGGTCAAGGGGTTCATTTTCAGACCGGCCTTGGTGCCCAGGAAGAAAGTATGGCCGATATCGTCCATATGCATGATCCAGACGGACTTGAAAACCATCGCGGCGCCATTATCGAAGCGCACCCACGCGACGCCGAAATCTTCGACGGAAAGCTTCTGCGGGTCCCACTTCCACGAGCCGCGCACGGGTGTATGCGATTTGCCCAAGAGATTGTTGGCGATGCCCGATACCAGCACCGGCTTCGGGTGGCCCATCAGCCAGAGTGCCTCGTCTAGGCAATACACACCGATATCAGCCACGGTGCCGATGCCGGCGGTTTCCTTCTTGATGAAGCTATCGGTAAAGCCAGGGATACCGGCGCGGCGCGAAGCCACGGTCTCGGCATAATATATGGAACCGAGCGCGCCTGTAGACATGATGCCTTTAGCTGCCTGCCATGTCTCGCTATAGCGGCTCTTCAGAGCCACCATGAGGAGTTTATCTGTGTCATGCGAGGCCTTGGTCATTGCCGCGGCGTCCTCAAGGGTGGCAGCCATGGGCTTCTCCACCAGCACGTGCTTGCCAGCTTTCAGCGCGTCGACAGTTGGCTTACGGTGAGCCTGGTTAAAGGTTGTGACGACCACCGATTCAATATCTTCCTTGGCCAGCATCTCGTGGTAGTCTTCGTACACATGGGGAATGCCCCACTTCTTGGCTGTCGTCTCGGCGCGTGTCCGGTCGATATCGGCGATCGCCACGAAGTCGATCTCGGATTTCTCCTTAATATCGTTAATAGCGCGGCAGTGCGATTGCGCAATGCCTCCTGCCCCAATCATCGCTAACTTGACTGTTCTCATATTGCTCCACATAAAGAGACCAGGTTTCTGCAGTGCTGAGATCAGCCAGGAAACCTGGTCTCCACTATGAATGCGGGCTTGAAATCACTTGAAGCCCGCTTCAACGGCAGCTTCGGGTTTCTCGACATTGCGATCATGCAGGAAACAGGCTGCATACTGGCCCTCGCCGGTGGCGAAGTCGGGTGGGCGTTGTTGTGAACAGATGGGCATCGCGTACGGACAGCGGGTCACGTATACACATTTGTTCGCCTCGTGGGTGACGGGGCGTTCGACAGACTCCAGGTTTGAGCGAGTTGACCAGCGGTTTTCGGGATCGATGGAAGGCACCGAGGTCAGGAGCTGCTGCGTATAGGGGTGTGAAGGGTTGTGGACCACCTGGTCGATACTGCCTGTCTCGACGACCCGTCCGAAGCATAGAACCATGATCTGACCACCCAGGTAGTAAGCTGTGGACAGGTTGTGTGTGATGAACAGGCATGAGATACCCAGCTTATCGCGGAAGTCAAGCAAAATGTTCAGGAATAGCGTGCGGACAGCCACGTCGATCATCGAAACGGGCTCGTCGGCGATGATGATCCTGGGTTTCAACAGATACAACCGGGCCAGCATCACACGCTGGCGCTCCCCTCCGCTGAGCTGGTGCGGGTAGCGACCGATGACGTCGTTGGGCCGCAGATCCACAGCTCGCAACGCCTCGTCCACCATGTCGATTGCCTGGGACTTGGTTTTAGCCAGTTTGAAGTTGTGGATCACCAATTCCAGCACGCGTTCGATTCGGTAAAACGGATTGTATATTCCGTACGGATCCTGGAAGACAGGTTGCACATTCAAGCGGTACTCACGGAACTGTTGCTTATTGAGCGCCAGGATATTCGTACCGCGGTAGAGCACCTCACCAGTCGTGGGACCTGTCAGTCCCAGCAATATACGCGAGAAGGTGGTCTTGCCGCTGCCGCTCTCGCCTACTAGCGAGATGATCTGCGGCGGCTTGGCATACAGGCTAAGTGACACCTGATCCACCGCCGCAATGTGACCTCGCCGCAGCGAGGAACCACTGACCGCGAATTCCTTGGTTACATTACGGGCCTGCAGGGTTGGTACATTGTTATCAGACATCGTGTTCATGAGCCTACTTCCCTTAACCTCACCCCTAACTTGCTTTGTCCCAGAGTTCAGAGTAAATATGACAGGCTACCAATCGCCCTGGACGGGCTTCCAGGAGCGGCGGTTCGACGCGTTTGCAGATGTCCTTTACGTGTGGGCAGCGGGGATGGAACCGGCAGCCGTTAGGCCACGCCAGGGGGCTGGGTGCCAGACCGGGAATACCCTCCACCCGTTTACGCTCCTTACCGATGTCGGGGATGGAGTGTATCAATCCCTGCGTATAGGGGTGCAGAGGGTCTTTAAAAATCTGTATTGTGGTCCCCACCTCCATCATGACACCTGCATACATGATGCCCATGCGGTCGGCCAACTCGGCGTGCACGGCCATATCATGGCTTACATACACGATCGTCAAGTTGAGTTGCTTGCGGATATCGAGCAGCTCCTGCAGGATCACCTTCTGGACATTCACATCCAGGGCTGTGGTTGGCTCGTCAGCAATAAGCAGCTCCGGTCGCAAGGTGATAGCCGATGCGATGGTGACACGCTGCTTCATGCCTCCACTGAGCTCATGAGGGTACATGTGCGCAACGGAAGCGGGAAGACCCACCATATCCAGGCGCTGGCGCACATTCGCCATCGCTTTGGCCTTCGTGGTTTTACTGTGCTCCAGAATTGCGTCAGCTATCTGATCTTCGATGCGCATCACCGGGTTCAATGAGTTCATCGCTCCCTGGGGGACATAGGCAATATGCTGCCAGCGTAGGGGGCGTACCTCATTCAGACCCATCGTAAAAAGATCGACGGTTGTATCTTCTCCATTAACGCTCTTCGGGTAGGTGAAAAGGACATGCCCGGACTTAATATGTCCCGGTGATTTAATCAATCGCAGCACGCCTTCCACCAGTGTGGACTTTCCACAGCCACTCTCGCCTGCCAGCCCAAACACCTCATTTTTATTTATCGTCACATCCACACCGTCAACCACCCGTGCCTCACCTGTAATGGTGGTGTACCAGACGCGCGTGTCTTTTATCTGCAGGAGAGCATGCTGTTGAGACAGGGGAGCGGGAACGGTGCCCTGCTGAGGTGCAGGGGGCGTGGTCACTTTTGTGTTATTTGACATCGGTTATTTTCCCGTCACATTCTGTAAACGTGGGTTCAGGTACTCTTCCATACCGCGGTTGACCATAGTGATGGAGACGAAAATCAGGATCAACACGGCTGGTGGAACAATAAGTATGGCCCATAGTCCGCGTGTGTACGCACCCCAACCCCCTGCCAGGTTAATCATCATGCCCAGCGTTATGGAGTCGGTCGGACCTAATCCGATAATGGAGATACCCACCTCGCCCACCATGGCGCCGACGGTGCTAAAGGCGAAGCTCATTAACAGGTAGGGAATCAGGTTAGGCATCAGTTCCGTAAAGATAATCCTAAAGTCATTTTGTCCTGACACCTTGGCCAGCTCCACGTACGATTGATTTTTCATACCAATCACTTGTGCCCGAATGGTGCGTGCGGCGAAAGGCCAGCTAAAAAGGGCCAGGATAAACGCCAGGGTAAATAGGGTCTTTTGCGGCACAACCAGTGTCAGCCCTACCAGAATGGGGTAGGAAGGGATGACCAGCAGCATGTTGGTGAAGGTTGTCAAGATGGTGTCAACCGTGCCGCCCTCGTAACCTGCCACGAAACCGAAGACAACCCCGACTGCCAGTGCGGCGATGCCTGCCAGGAAACCGATCAACAAGGTTGCCTGCAAACCCCCCAGGAAGTCACCCAATACATCCCGGCCGGCTCCCTCGGTACCCAGTGGATGCTGTGGACTCGGCAGCATCCAGGGTGCAAATACACCCGGACGGGCTGGTATCTGACCCTGCGTAAACGGCATATAGATAAATGGCGCGATGAGAGCCAGAACAATCAATATGCTGATCGTAATGACGCCAAACTTAAACTTCCCGCTGACTTTCCAGGATTGGATGAGAAATCGCATATGCCGACACCTCCTTACGCCGCTTGAATCTGAGTGCGAATGCGCGGGTCGATCAGCGGCAGCGCCAGATCGATCAACAGGCTGGCTGTCATCACGCTTAATATGGAAATCAAAATGATCCCGAGTACCGTATTGAAGTCGTAATCGTTTATGGCAATGTTGAGCAAATCTCCCAGACCGGGGTAGACGAACAACAGCTCAATGAGCAATTGTCCATTGAAAATGGCGCCTAGTGTAAGAGCCAACCCAGTGGTTTGAGGCAGCATAATGTTACGCAGCGCATAACGCCGCATAATGTTCCATGGCTTAAGTCCTTTCGCCTCAGCGTAGTTTAAATAGTCTTCGCCGAGTTGTGTAACGATGAGAGAGCGCGTGGTCAAAATCCAACCTGCCACCGACACCAGCACGATGGAAGTGACGGGCAGAATGGCATGTTTCAGCGCGCTCAGGATGAACGGCAGATTAAAACCGATCGGATATTGCGCGTCCCAGGCACCACGCGTAGGAAAGATGCCCAACTGGTAGCCCAGGAACAACACGAGGAAGAGCGCGATCAGGTAGGCGGGAATCTGTGAAAGCGCTATGGCCACGTTGGTGATCATGCTGCTTAACCGGCTTTCACGGAACCAACCGGCAAACAAACCAACAATAATGCCCAGGAACCAGGAAAGAAGAACCGATACACCAAGCAGGAAGATGGTCCATGGCAGACGCCGGAGAATGAGCACCTGTACTGGGTCGGGATAGTTTACGAAAGAGGGACCCAGGTTGCCCTTGATGAAGACCTGATACATGTACCGTACATACTGCTCACCCAATGGGCCATTCAAACCAAATTGTTGCTTGTAGTAATCCGCTGTACTCGCAATGCTCGTGGAGGACACCGAGTATTGCCGTTGAAGCGTTGCCACCCACGCCTCCACCGGATTACCAGGCAATAAGCGAAAGAGGAAAAATGTAAGCGTAAAGGCGCCCCAGATGGTGAATAGATAAGTAATCACCTTCCGGAAGTAATACATGAAGATTGGGTGTCTTTTTAGCATAACCGTGGTAGTGGAAAGTTGGCTAGCCTATTACCAGGTAGGGGCGCACGATCGTGCGCCCCTACCACACTCATGATACCGTTGGTATGGGACTGCTCGTTATTCCTTCAGCACCGTAATCGAGCCTACTCCATAGCGACGATATCGGCATAAGAATCGGAACTCCTACCTATCACTTGGGTTTGATGTTGAACAGTACGAACACAATCTGCCCCCACCAGTTGAACGGTACCGTGTACAGGTTCTTGTTGGTAGGCATATTGGCCCAGTACTGGTCGTTATAGTACGCCGTATAGTAGGTTTGAATGAGTGGCACGCCAGGCGGGTCCTGCATCCAAATGTCAAATGCCTGCTGGTAGAGCGGCATCGCCTTCGGGTCGTCGGGGGTAAGCTTCATGAGCTGGTTGACGACTGCATCGAAGTTCTTATCGCAGTAGCGCACATCGTTGCCCTTGGTGGCATTCTGCCCGACAGGGACGACCTGGTTGCACAAGTATCCACTGTAGAGCTCCATCGGGTCCACGGTTGCGCCACAGAACCACCACAGGCCGACGTCCCAGTTGCCCATGCTGACGTTGTTGAACCATGGAGGTTGCTGGAAGTTTTGGAGCGAGGCATTGATGCCGATGGCCTTCAGATCCTGGATCCAGTCCTGAGCCATCTTGTACTCGTTATCAGAGGGGCCAGTGGGTGTGCCCACTACGAATGTAACCTGCTTTCCCGTGGAGTCCAGCAGTTGACCGTTGGACTGCTTGTAACCAATGGTCTCCATGAGCTTCACGGCAGCTTGCGGATCGTAGTCGAAGGTATGCCACTTGGCATCTGAGCTGGTATTGATGTATTTGTCCAGGTTGCGGTAATCTGCCCACAGGCCAACTGCCGGCTTGGACGCGGGGATCCAGATGTTGGTGGCCCACTTCTGGCGGTTCATCGTCATCGACAGGGCACGGTCGAACGTCCCATTATTGAACGGAGCCTTGGCATGATTGAACCAGACAGCGCGCGGGCATGGATCGACGTACGCCACCTGGTGAATGAGCGGGATCTGGTCCTTCTGCTGCGCATAGAGCGCGTTATCCAGACCGAAGATGTCGCTATTGCCGGCCTTGGCCTCGGCGAACTGGGCGTCGGAGGTGCTCGCACCAGTGCGGTAGATCACATACTGCGGAGCGGGATCATACTTGGCCTTATTCCAGTAGTTCGGGTTCTTCTTCCATACGAAGATCTTCTGCTCTGGATATGTCTTGTCCAGCATGTACGGGCCAGTGGTCACGGGCGGGTTGTTCTTGAAGGTGGCTGGATCCTGCTTGGACCAAATGTGTTGCGGGATAATGAAGGCGCCTGTGCAGATGGTGCAGTAGAACTGCAGATGGTAGCGCGGCTGTGGCGTGTTGAACTTGTACACCACCGTGTAGTCATCCGGCGCGCTGATCTGCGAAACCACCTTGTTCGGATCCGGGTCGCCCAGTGCACCGGGGTTCTTCTGGCGCATCTGGAACGTGTAAACGATGTCGTTCGCCGTGAAGGGCTGGCCATCATTCCAGGTCACACCCTTGTGCACATGGATGGTCAACTGGGTGTAGTCAGAGTTGTATTCAAAGCTGTCAGCCAGCCATGGGACGATGTCACCGGTGGCATAGTTGACGTACCACAGATACTCCATGGAGATCTGTTCCATGCCGGCAGCGAACTCATTGCCGTTGGGGATGAAGGGGTTGAAGCTATCGAATACTGCGAAGTTCACCTGGTCATTGACCACCGCCTCGTTGCGCGGGAAGGGCATCGTCACGCCATTGAGCACAAACGGCTGGGCCGCTGCAGCGGCTGGCGTATCCGTCGCTGCAGCCGCGGCGGGTGTGTCTGTTGCGGCAGCTGGCGTGTCAGTCGCGGCGGCGGGTGTGTTGGTCGCGGCGGCGGCCGCAGAAGTTGAGGTTGCTGTATTCAATACCGGTGGATTGACGATTTCCGTCGTTGCAGTCGGTGCGGCAGCTGGAGTACTGCAGGCTGCCAGTACCATCGCGATGGCAACCGCAAATCCTACTGCCTCGAATCGCTTGGACATTGGATATATCCTCCTTACATGTGTCGTTCTGCCTCAAACAATCGGAAACCAAAAGAGTGTCGCGTGATGTTCGTGGGATGCGAACTATGATGGTGAAAGCATGCACCATTCTCGAATGAAGGATCCCTTGCCACCTCCTTTTGAAAGATAACAACTCGAATAGCAACTGGTGCCACTTGTAGGGGCAGGCGTTGATGAAAGTGCGAGCATCTGAGTGAGACGGCGACTTAATGAGCAGATGGCCCCACTATGGTGTCACGTTGCATTATTTATAGCATTACTTGTCCGGTTGTCAATTTAAGTTATAGACCAACGCAGCGACTCTGCTGAAATAAACCTGGCGGAACGATCATGGCATGGTCAGCAGTTTATCGACCTGTGCTTTCAGTCCATCATATCCCTGTAGACCATAGATCGTATCTACGATTTTACCTTGCCGATCTACGAGCACGATCTGTGGTTGGCTGACGTATCGGTATTTGATCTTTTCCTGCGTTGCGCCGGCGGCATCAAGAAGCAGGAAATTAACACGATTTCCGTATACACCCTCGAGTTTTGCAATAGTCGGCTCCATTTGCCTGCACGGTTCGCACCACGTGGTATAAAACTCTACGAACAATGGTTTACCAGGTGGTGCTGCGGCGGAAATTGTGTGCTTATCAGCGGATGCATGAGGAACATCCGCGGTCGGGACTGCAGAAATGGGGAGCGAACTGCACGCTGCACAGACGACAGCCGTCAGCACGACAAACGGGATGACATGGCTCATCATCTCCCCGACTGAGCCTTTCATACCTACCTCCAACTCCTCTACTCTTACATCAACCTGGTTGGGCTTGCAAAGAATCCAAACTGCGCCGAGCCATCCTGCAGAGACAATGAAGCGTTTACGGAGTTAGTATAGCTCATGTTGTATTGTCTGGAGCGGCTTGCGACTAAACGCAAGGTATTAGGCATTTATCCTGAGCTTGCCGAAGGGTACATCCTAAGCTTGACAAAGGATAGTTCGACCAGCTCACCATGATCATCCTGAGCTTGTCGAAGGATGGTTCGACAAGCTCACCATGAACGCTCAACATGACTGCCGGGGACCTTGTTGTTAACTGCAAGCCGCTCTGTTTTCAAGCACTAATACAAGCTCTAACTGTTTTTACACCTCGGCTACTGAAGACACCGTGACAGAACATGGTTTTACCTCAATGGACACTCCATACAGCATCGGCCATTATTGCGTCTCGCCCATCTTGATGGCCTGGAAGATGTGCAACTGCCTCAGAAATGCCGCTAGTCCAGCCAGTACAACTGAGAACAGGGCGCCGAATAGTACATAGATGACGCCAACCTGGGTCCAATTGATCATGACCTGGAAAGGCAGCGCCTGTTGCACGTCATTCGCCTGCAAAAAGGGAATATAGAGCTGGCTGGCTGCGATGCCGAGGGCGGTGCCGCCCGCGGCGCCAAGTAGTAACACCAGCACCAGTTCCCAGCCCACAAATGTGGACATTTGTGTGCCGCTTAATCCGATGGCTCGTAAAATACCCAATTCGATCGTTCGCCGGCGAAGCGAAAACACAGCGTACAGTGCAAAGCCTAACGCCGTGAAGATCGCTGCAGCCAGAAAGCCAATCGTCAATACACCAAAGAGACCCTGCCGCTCTGGCCGGTTGAGTTGCTGTTCAATGATCGTACGCACGTCACTGGCGTAAGCCTGCTGCCCCAGTGCACGCACCCGCGGTGCTATAAGCGAAGGATCCGCACCAGCATCCACCTTGATCCAAACGTCATACGGGAACTGTCCCTGAGCCTCTTCGAACAGATAGTCCAGATTGCCAACGAATAAGGGCCCGTCTGACGAGTTATCCGGATACCAGGTGGGCCACAGGTTGAAGGACCCCACGACCTTGAGCGATGCGTCGATCTTCTCGCCAGAAAAGAACATGCTTACGGGTATGCGGTCGCCCACGCTCAGGCCGTACTGCCGCATTACACTTGCAGGCACCAGGACGCCATCGGAATTGATGGCCAGGTCATTCATTAAGGCACCCAGCGACTTCGTTGCGAAGTCATCGCGCCAAAAGGCCACGCGCGGGAAGTCCAACCGGTCAATGCCCTCAACATAGCCCTGCACGTCGCCGCCGCCTCCGAAATGAAACGTGGCAGGATAACGGCCAACCCGCGTGGCGGCCTGCACCTGGGGCACCTGGAGGTACTGGGAAATGGGCAGGAAGTCGTATTGTGGACCGGTGTTGACCGGGGGCGCCGCCGCTGAAGAAGCTTGAGTTGAAGATGACGAATCACCCACCTGCACGCCGATATTGCCAATGCTCATACCGGACGTACTGCCACTAGACGAGGAGTTCGCTGTGACGTCTTCGGAGGGCAAGGTAGAACCCCCCTGTTCACCTGTTTGCTTCAATAGAACGTCGCCACCTACACTGTAGCGTGTCTGCTGGATCAGGTTCGCGTCCAAGGTGGACGCCACCGATGACGTGAAGGTGGCTAAGGCCAAAGTGAGCATGAGCAGAAACATTGGCACCACGTACAGGCTTGGCGAGCGGGCCAGTTGACGCATAGCCAGGACCAACGTGACGCCAGGCAGCTTGGCAAGCAGCCACGATAGCAAGCGCATGATGAGGGGAACCAGGCGAATAAATAGTAAAGTCAGGGCCAGCATGGCTAATGCGGGCACCAGAAACATTGCTGGGTTGCTGAATGGATCCGTTGTAGCGGTGCTGCCCACAACACCGGCGCCTAAACCGGGGATGGTCACTGCGTCCTGCTTCAACAGTAGATAAGTCCAGTAACCAGCGGGAATGAGAAGCAGCAGATCGAACCAGGCGCGCTGCCAGAGTGGCTTCATCATGGCGCGAGCCTGCTCCTGCTTATAGGTGATGATGGTGTGCCGGGCGGCGCTCAAGACAGGCAGCACCGTGATGACGATCGCCACGCCTGCGACAAGCAGGCCGGGTGGAACCACGGATGCGACGAGCGGCGTGCCTGCCATGAGTGCTGAGAGCCAATCGCTTGCGGTGAGCCATTCGGTACCTGTGAAGGTCATAAAACTGCGTGTTTGTCCCAATACTTCGGCGATGCCAATGGCGACTGGCACAGCCAGCAGGACGCCGATCGCACCCAGGACGAGGGCTTCCAATAACGAGATGCCAAATACCTGCGCCGCCGCCGCTCCGCGACTACGTAACACGGCTATCTCGTTACGTTGATCATTGGTCATCAACCCGGCGACCAGGATCAGGAAGGCAAATACCAGCACAAATACGGGCATGCTGAAGGCATACAGTTGTTCGGTGAGCACACGACTTTGGCTTTGGTAGGCCAGCAGCCTAGCTTGCGGAGAGTAGCCAATGCTGATTGGCAGTTGCTGCTGTTGAAGCAGTCTTTGCAGCGCTTTGATGCGGCCGACAAAATTGGGCACGTCCCAGACGTGCATTTGGATACCCTGGAAATCCAGATTCCATGACACCTGCGACAGCTCGCTTTTCATGGCTGGCGCGAGCAATAGGAACGAATTGCGGCTGATGAAAATCATCTTTTGCATTACGTCCCATGAATAGTCGCCCCAATATGGATCACTCGGGTCGCGTGGTATCCAGATGCCGGCGATGTAAACGGGCTGCTTGACTGCACTGCGAAAGTCCTGCTTGCTGACCAGAACTAACCGGTCACCCAGGTTCAGCCCCATATCTTTGGCCAGGGTCTGTGACACGATCACCTTTATCTCCGGCTTATTCTTCAGTTGTTGTATGTCAGGATCGGCGGGACTTTGATTCGTGGGAGCGGCCAGTGTGGCATCGTCTGCCATCTGTCCGTCCACAAATGAGATATGGTCGGCGAAGTGGTCGATCGATACGATGGGTGCCCAAAATAACGGTTGGGCCACCTGAGTGCTGGTCAGGGTATCGAAGGCAAAGACACGAAAGCTGTCCGTCTGGAAGTAGCGGGTGGTGGTCTGTAAGGGTAGACCAATGATACGTGGCGCCCACGTCATGAGCAACTTGTCCGCGGACGGGTAATTTTCCCAACTATCGTAGCGGAACGTGAAACGAAACGGAGGAATGCGTGAACCTGCGCCACCATACGCCGATGCACGGCTGTTAATGTCGCGATTCAGAATGCGCTGGTAAACCGAATCGGCGTATAGTGGCAGAGTATAAGCAAGTGCCACCGCCATCACGAAGCCCAGGGCGCTGGCCAGTGCCAACCCCCGTTTAGCCCATAAGCGCCGCCACGCTATGGCGAATATCGCTATGAATGTGCGGAACGAACGCATGCTCTCATCCTCTCAATCCCCTAGTATCGGACTCTTTATGGGTACATCAGTGATACGCAATGTTCCCAACTAATCGATAATAGTACGGTTTCTTTTCGCACATTTGCGTGACACCTGGATATGCGCCATCTGAAGGATGAGAGGTTGTAGTGCATTGGAGCCCGAGCCATCACGATACAGAAACAAGGTGTAATTGGCTGGCTCCACGCGAAGCCGCTGGTTACCTGGCGTTAGCTGGGAACAATGATGCACGGCGAGCGCTAACGTCATCTGAAATGATCAGATTCCGAAACCCTCAATACATCATGTGCTCGCGGTATACGTCCAGTGCATACTGATAGCTGCTGTAGCGCGTATTCGGCGAAATGGAGTGGTCCGAAGCGAACACCAGGCGCGCACCGCGCGCTTTCATACCCTCTATGTAATGGGTGACCTCGCGGCGGATCAGGTCACGGTCGTTCGACTCGAACACCCGCGCGTCCAGCCCCCCTACAAAGGCAAGTTTGTCGCCGAATTTCTCGGCAAAAACAAATGGATCGTTGCCCACGGCTTTGCGTTCCATGGGGTTTAGCCCATCAAAGCCGGCTGCCACAATGAGCGGCAGCACGGCTGCAGTACTGCCGCAGCTATGTAGAATGACCGGAAGATCGTAGCCATGGAAGAAATCGACGAGTTCCTTATAGTAGGGGAAAATGAGTTGTTCCAGTACCTTGGGCGAAGCAAAGGGGCCATTCTTGTAGCCCATGTCCTCATAGAGCCAGATGCCGTCAGGCTTGCCGGCCTGTTCGATGACGTAGGCGAAGTGCCGTTTGTAGAAGTCGGTGTATACGCGGTTATAGTCGTGGATCCAACCTGGGTCCAGCAACAGGCTCTGATAAAGCGTGACGTCGCCCATACTCTGGCGCATCAGTTCCCAAACAAACTCATGCCCGTAGTGCACCCACTTCTGAGCCTTCACGGCGGGTGTGATGTTCTTACGCATCAAGCGTATGTCCGCGCGTAGGGGGTCGAGTGTCAGAAGAGGAGGGCGATAGTCGCGCTCCCACACCGCGCGATCGGTCATGAGGAAGTCGATGTGCTCGGGTGTGCCAGACTTGTGTTTCCAATATTTCAACGCGGCACCAGCTCCGTTGCGTTTGACATCCCACTCGTCTGTTTCGCTGATTAACTCTTCACGGTCACGCCAGGGCATCACATCGATCCAGGGACCGATGCCTACCATGTCGTAGTCGAAGTGCTCCCATGGCGGGACAGGTTCAACATATTCACCCGCCACAGTCGTGTCGATCCATCGGCAGTCAGGTTCACTCCAATGATCTTCACCCACTTCGCGATATTCTTTATAAGTGGGGTAACCCTGGTGAATCCAGGCGGCCAGAGTGTCACCCCAGGGCGAGTCCATGAGTGCCACGCGTTCAGCTTTCCCATGTCTGAGCAGACGATCGACGTTTTCGCGTGATGCAAGCATATTGCGTACACCTCCTGCTGCAGAAAGTATAGGTCCGCTCTAGAGCTGAGGGCGTTAGTTCGGGCTCGATGGCTTGGTTGCCTTCAGCACATGTGTCGGCGTGACAAAGAGCAGGTAACGTTTTGATTTATGCACGTCGAGCCACTCCTCAGACACGAAGTAGCTCTTGATCTCGTCAATGCGATCGAAGTCGATGATCACCACGCGGCCTCCCGGCTTGAGGACGCGGTTGATTTCCTTAAATACCTGCAGGCGATCATCCGGATCCATCAGAAAATGGATCATCCAACTGGAGAAAACAACATCAATGCTTGCATTGTCCAGTGGCAGATCCCGCGCATCGCCATACCGAACCTCCACACGCTCAGCTACACCTTCCAGGTCAGCATTGTGCATGGCTGCGTCCATATTGTTATCAACCTGCTGGTCCTGGACCCAGACATCGACGCCGATGGCTTTGCCCGCAGTCAGATGCTTGGCAGCGCCAATCAACATCAATCCGTGCCCGCAGCCAATGTCCAGAACGATCTCTGTTCCACGCCAGGATAAGGCTCCGAGCACTTCATCACGCAGGCGCAGCTTGCCTACACGGCTACCCCAGACCATCACAGCACTGATACCAAATAGCAGCAGACCACTGCCCAGACTTACCAGACCAATAATGAGGCCAAGAGGAGCACCCTGACCAATGTAGAGGATGATTGGCCCCATGATGACACCCATGATGCCGTACCGTACATTGTGGCGCAGTTCCTTGGGGCTATCCAGCCCATAATCCAGCTTCAGGCGGCGTGGAATCGGTGTGGTTGGGTGGTTCATATGACAAAATGCTACCGCAGCCTCCCATAGCTTTCGGAGCGACTGCGGCCATGAACCAGAGAATAGATCGCCAGCGTGATAAAACCGACTATAAGCGGGATGGGCAGGTTTGGCAATTCCGGTACTATCTGCAACGAAAGTGAGCTGATCTGCGTCAAAGCTGTTAACGCCATCACCAGCATGGATGAATCGGGTAGAGTCCAGGTGAAGTGAGTCCCCCACTGTAAATAAAACCATGCGACCAGCACCACCTGTATGGCCACGATGAGGAGTATCGTTGTCAAGACCGTTGTAACCGCTTCCAGGTTGTCGTCCTCATGACCTGTGGTGAGTGCAACGATGATGCTGCAAATAAGCATAAACAAGGCGCTATACCGTTGCCATTCAATAAAAAACCGGGTTGGGTCACTGTTGGCAAACATGGATAAGCTGAACTGGTCACCGCTCAGCAGGAAATAGGCAACGTACCAGAGCACCAGGTAAAACGCTGCCCCGATAAACACCTGCCAGCGCCTGGATGCGAGCACCATGCCAGATATAACGAGCAGCATGATTCCCATGCTAATGACTACAGGCAGCCGTTGTGTACGTTGCGCGTTGAGTTTCGCCTGGGTTGCTGCATCGGCACGAGCATTGATATCAATCACCAGTTTCTGGTAGGCGTTGATGCTGCCACTCTGAATAGCCTGTTGTTGCTGGCGAAGCAGTTCGGCCGCAAAGCGCGGTTGTTGGACCACTGCGCTCCAATTTTCATAAAACGTGGTCAATTGTAAAGCCGAGGCTAATAATGTGGCGGGCAACGGTGCGAGTCCCCCGCCTGCCAGCGTGCTGGTACTCACCAGGGTTGAAGTGACCACAGCAGAGTGAGCGATGGCATTCGACGCGCTGGTGTCTGGTAAATTCAATGCAGTCAAAGCGACCTGCCCCTGTGCTTGAACTGGTATGGGTGCACCTAACAGGGCTGCCAGGGTTGGCGCCACGTCCGTTGCCCGGATCAACGCCTGACTCCCGGCGGCTATGCCAGGGCCCGCCATGACCAGCGGCGTCTGCGCCACTTCAGGTTCTGCGCCACCGTCCGTGCCGCGCGCGCTCAAACCTCGATCCGAAGCAATCACCAAAACGTCGGTGCCCAGGTTGAGCGAATCGAGCAGCGTTTTAATGCGCGTATCCGTAACAGAAATGGCCGCATGCAGATTGGCAGGGTTATTCAGTGTTGTCTGCTCAATGGCGGTCAGTTCCACGCATAGCAGGCGCACGGGGTTGGCTGTGTCATGAAGAATGTCCAGCGCCTGACGTATGGCTTCGTCATCGCGTTTGGCCACATTAGAATCGTCCACCAGTGAAAAACGCTGGACTTCACTGCTAAAAGCATCGCCCAAAGTCTGTGAGCCGACGATGGCACTCGATTGCCCCACCTTTTGAAGCGCACCAAAAAGTGAGATAGGCGCACCAGCTCGCGAGCCAAAGTTGGTTGTTGCGCCATGTATCTCGGCCCGCGCGCCGGTAAACAGGGTCTCCCAGGCGGACAGTCGATATGTGGGGGCGTCATGCTGCACCACCAGATCGCTCCCACGCTGCCGTAGATCGCGCAGGGTAGGCATTTGTAACGACTCGTCCAGGCGTAACCCGCGCACCAGAACAAAAACCATACGCTGTGCGACGGGCGGGCGAGACGGGCCGACAGGCAGGTCGGTGAGGAAGGGACTGCTGTAATCGCGATAACTGATCCACAGATTGTCACGCATCGTCTCTGCCAGTGTTGCCAAAACCGTCAGAGCGACGATCAAGATCACGCCAATGGTTCGTCGCATAGTGTCAGTATAGGGATTGTAAGTCTAGGGACCTCTAGCAGGGTAGTATAGAATCTCACCTATGCACACGAAGCAAGACCTCCTATCGCTGGGCAATCTGACAGCCACTGAGCTCACCGACTTGCTCACCCTGGCGACGGCGCTAAAGCAGGAGTGGAAAGTGGGCGGGAATGCACCGGTCTTGAAGGGTAAGGTATTAGGTATGGTCTTTACCAAACCTTCGCTGCGCACACGGGTCTCGTTCGAGATGGGCATGCACCACCTGGGTGGACACGCCCTGTATATTGCCCCTGACGAAATCCAAATGGGCAAGCGTGAAAGCATACCTGATGTAGCCCGCGTGCTCTCACGTTATGTGGACGGCATCATGGCACGCGTATTTGCTCACGCCGATGTGGTGACGCTGGCTCAATACTCACGCGTACCAGTGATCAACGGCCTTTCGGACTACACGCATCCCTGTCAGGGACTTGCTGATCTATTGACGATCATTGAACACAAGGGTACGGTGAAGGGCGTGACGATTGCCTACCTGGGTGATGCTAATAACGTAGCGAATTCGCTAGCGTTGGGTGGAACGTTACTGGGTGCCCATGTGCGGATCGGCTCGCCGTATGGGTACTCCCTGCGTGAAAACGTGGCACACCTCGCAGGGCAGTTTGCCGCCGCCAGCGGAGGCAGCCTGACGCAGGTCGTCGATCCACATGAAGCAGTTCACGGGGCAGACGTCATTTACACCGATACCTGGACGAGTATGGGTCAGGAGTCCCAAGCGGTTCAACGGGCTCTTGTCTTCCCACCTTACCAGGTTAATAGTAATCTGGTACGACTTGCGCAACCTGATGCCGTCATCATGCACTGCCTGCCGGCGCACCGTGGGCAGGAGATCACCGACGAGGTCGCCGATAGCCCACACTCTGTGCTTTGGGATCAAGCTGAGAATCGCATGCATGCGCAGAAGGCGGTGCTGGTGAAGCTCCTAACGTGAACGCGTGGCACACACGTCGAGCCGCATACACATACAGGATATGGCGTGACTGACATCTATTGGCTCCTGCAGCGCCTTAACGGGCTGGCGATCCTGGACATCTTTCTGGTGTCTCTGGTCTTCTTTCTGGTCTTGCTGCTGTTCCGCGCAACACAAGCCATTCCCTTGTTACGGGGTGTGTTCGTGCTGGTGATCCTGGGCGTGCTCCTGAACAGTCTGGCACAACTGCCCACCTTCGGTCTGATCCTGCGCACAGCCCTCCCAACTTTACTGGTAGCCATACCAGTTATCTTCCAGCCCGAATTACGCCGCGCTTTGGAACGGCTGGGACGTTTCAATGAAATACTCGTATCCAGGCGTAGCGAGCTGGAGGTGGAAGTGCGCATTATTGGCACTGCCGTACAGAGCCTCGCTGCACATCGGTATGGTGCGCTCATTGTGCTGGAGCGTGATACAGGCCTGCAGGATCTGGTAGACACAGGCGTTATCCTGGACTCGGCACTTTCGCCGGAGATCATTCTGACCATCTTCCACCCCAACACACCGTTGCATGACGGCGGAGTGATCGTGCGCCATGGCCGACTCATCGCTGCGGGCTGTGTGTTGCCCCTAACCACCTCACACATCGACGACTACCGCATCGGTCTGCGCCACCGGGCCGGCATCGGTGTGACAGAAGGTACGGATGCCATTGCGATCATTGTGTCGGAGGAGCGCGGCTCCATCAGCATTGCGCACGAGGGCCGGCTCATCCGCGGAGTGGAACCGGACCACCTGCAAAGCGCATTAATCGAGCTATATCGTCCCCCATTGCGGCGTGCTGCCTCCATGTTGCCGCCCAACTGGCACATCAGCCGCAACAAGTGATATCCGTCCCGCGCCCCTCCTTCATCCCAGGCCTCGAGCTGGCTGGGCGGTTCTATCGCGAGTCCGTGCGGCTGGCGCTCGAGCGCTGCTTTACCGACCTGGTCTACTCCGCCGCGCGGCTCGACTTCGGCTCCGACGTGTTGGGTTTCGACACGCCCCGTTCCACCGACCATGACTGGGGGCCGATGTGCACCCTGTTCGTGTCGGAGCCCACCTACCAGGCGTTGCACGACCGCATCGTCGAGGTGCTGGGCTGGGAATTGCCATACGAGGTGGCCGGTTACCCAACGCATTTCGGCCGGCACGCGGATGGCACGCGCCGGAACGAAACGGGCACGCACAGGCCAATCGATCACGGGGTCACCGTCACCACGCCAGCGCGCTTCTTCCGGGAATACCTGGGCGTCGATCCGTCGCAGCCCCTGAGCGTGGTGGATTGGCTCACCATTCCCCAGCAGCGCTTGCGCACCATTGCGTCGGGAGAGGTGTTCCACGACGGGCTGGGTGAACTGGAGGGCGACCAGCAGGTGCTGCGCTGGTACCCGCACGACGTGTGGCTGTACCTGCTGGCCAATCAGTGGCAGCGCATCAGCCAGGAGGCGCCCTTCATGGCGCGCTGTGGCGACGAAGGCGATGAGCTGGGCTCGCGCCTGGTCGCCGGCCGCCTGGTGCGCGAGCTGATGCGCCTGTGCTTCCTGATGGAGCGGCAGTATGCGCCCTACATTAAGTGGTTCGGCACGGCTTTTGCTCGCTTATCATGTGCGGGTGAGTTGTTGTCCCACTTTACGCTGGTGTTGGACGCGGCGGATTGGCGCGCGAGGGAGGAGCACCTCTGCGCGGCATATCAGCGCGCCGCGCAAGCGCACAACGAACTCGGCATCACGCCTGCGCTCGATACGAACTTGGTTCTCTTCCACTCGCGACCCTACCTGGTTCCGCAATCGGAGTCGTTCGTGGAGGCGCTACGCGCGGCCATCCAGTCGCCAGAGGTGCGTAACCTGCCCCCTTACGTGGGCGGGGTGGACCAGTACGTCGATTCCACCGACATACTCGACGTGCCGACCCGCAGTCGGGCGCTCGGGGTGCTGTACACGGACATGGTGTGACAGCGTCACGGCCAAACAGGATGGTGGTAAGGGGGTATACGATGGTGATGAAGGATCAGAATCCCGTTGCTTTATTGGGTGGGCACCGCACGCTGCCAATCGTCGAAGCCTACTACGAGTTCAATCACTTGAAACAGCTCTACCGACAGGGCTGGCTGCAGCGCGGCATGCCGCCCAAACGCTGCGAGAGCGTAGCCGAACACACCTTTGGCATGGCCGTACTGTGCATGTTTCTCGTTGACTCATACTACCCCGATCTTGACCGGTTGAAGGTATTACGCATGGCTTTGCTGCATGACTTTGGCGAAATCCATGCGGGCGATATTACTCTATCCGACCAGGTGGATGCGCATACGAAATATGCACTGGAGCGCGAGTCGGTCCAGCAGGTGCTTTCGCGCTTGCCTGAGGGAACGACCTATCTGTCACTCTGGCAGGAATACGAAGATAACGCCAGCGCTGAGGCACGCTTCGTAAAGCAGATTGACCGTCTGGAAATGGCTTTGCAGGCCGGAATCTACCAGCAGCAGTCTCTGGTGAATGCGAGCGACTTTATGTCAGCAGCACGACGAGTGGTGGATCTGCCCGAGCTGCAGGTGCTCCTGAATGAAGCTGCAACTCTGGTCAAGTCCTGACCCTGCGCAGGGTTATGGTGCGGGCATGTATCAAAATGCCCGCTCTTGTCACCCGCTATGTGATTTGCCTGGCTGCCCTGCCTGATCCGCCGATGCCTTATTTGGCATTCCACCCAGGTGCGGCTCAAGTGGCTTGGTTGGGTCGGATCCCATGTATTTTGTCAAAATGGATGGCGCATCAGGGTGATCCAGATGCAGAGCCTGATCGTAGGTCCCTGCGTGAATCGGCTGTTCATAACGTAGGGGCCGGCGCACTCCGAACTGCTCCCAGAAGTGGGCGATCGCTACCAGCAGGTAGTAGCGATATTCCTGCATGCGCAGACTTTGCCACTCCACAATCGATGCCATGGCACCTTGCACGCGTGCCTTATCGCGCACGATGCGATAAATCTGGCTCGGACGTCGATAACCAATAGGTGAAAGAAGTAAGGCGTGCGCAGCCAGCACCAGAACGGTGAAGGAGATCAGCACCACCCAACCACCTTCTGTCCACTTACCTGCAATCTGGCCAATGAATGTAAAACCTGACAGGAACGCCGCAATACTCGCACCCAAGGCTCCCCAGAAGCGTGTGCGGCCCTTGTAGGTTTGCAAAATGTGCTGGCGGATCGCCAGACCCATGGCCATGATGGGCATGAATACGCCCACTCCGTAGAATGGTACGGCCAGTGTGGTTTGACCACGCACCAGCAACATGATAACCATTGCCACGACAAAGCTGGCCGTCACCGAGCGGGTGAATGTGCCAGCCTGGTTGCGATACACAACTACCTCGGGAATTTCACCAATGGCCACGTCACGCCAGCCTGTAGCCTGGAGGTCCTGGAAAGCCGTCATGGAGGCAGACGCCAGCAGGAATACCGCCAATAACTGATAAACCCAGTACAGCACCTCGCCGCCCGGGAGTTGCCCGAAGCCAATAAAAGCCAGATTGCCTACCAGTGTGCGGCCCAGCGTGCCATCGAAAACGTTAAAGCGGATGGCAAAGCTGGCCAGGATGAAAGTGGTGAGTCCACCATAGAACAGGAAGGATGTTTGCACCATGCGCCCAATGCCCGACTTGCCGCTGTAGTAGTTCCACAGTCCATTCAACCTGGGTAGATGCTTCTTGCCCCACTTCACCACCTCTGAGTCGTCGTTGATGACGAACTGGATGCCATTCGACATGGCTTCCAGTCCGCTCAGGGCAACCAACCCCTTCATCGAGGCAGTGAGCATGTGATACATCGCTTCGAGTAGCGTGCTGGGCAGCGGTGGTGCCTGATTGGCTGCCGGAGCCACACCCCGCGCGTTTGCTAAGATGAGACCGCCGGTCATGATCACCGTCAACATCAGGAAGACCGCCAGCATGGTGAAGGTTACTCGAGCGCTCTCCCCGCGACCGCGAATGGTCAAATAGTAGGTGATCGCCACCAACACGGCACCAATACCGAAGTGCACAAGCCAACTAACACCATAGGCATTCAAGATTGAGAGTAACTGGTCTACTCCCGAGAGGGCAGAGACAACGATGGTGAATACGTAGTCCTGGATGAGAACCACAGCGACGATCAGACTCATGGTAGGCACCAAATAGCGCATGGAGGCGGTATAAGAGCCGCCGCCTTCATTAAAGATGCCTAGCGAGTACATGTAAAGTGCCCCGAACACAAAGTTGGCAAAGGCGATAACACCCACGGCGATGTAACCAAATCGCTGCAGCCCGTATGGGTGCAGCGCGCTCATCAATTCGCCAGTGGCGTAGTAGAACGAAGTGAAGTAGTCCACCCCGAACAGTGCAACTGCCGCAGCCAGCCCTATCTGCCCCGCGCCGTGAACATGCGCGTGTTCCTTACTCTCCTTGGGGGCCGCGCGCAAGGCGATAATAAAAATCAAAACAAGTAACGCTATTGAAAAAATCATATTTCACTCATTGGATTCGGATATCGGTTGCTGTCATCCCACACTGCTGTGAAGGTAACCTCAAGCTCTTTAAGCTCAGATAACAGGTGTTTACGAGTAGATGGGCTCAAGCGAAGGTCCTGTGCCACCCTGACTTGCTCTGCCATAGCTGCGTGTACTACATAAGATGGCAGAAACGTAATGCGTCCTGCAGGGATAACCTCAAATTCATACAGGCGCACCTTCAATGCCTGATCATCAAAATATGGCAGACTGAGTGAGAGACCCCGGTTGAGGTTATTTGTGTCGACACGTTGCTTCACCAGCTGAATATCAGTATGTGCTTCGAAATGAGCAAGCGCCCGACCCTGATTCACCAATTGACCTAATATGCCGTATCGTTTTGCCTGGTAGGTATCGTCAGACACGAAATAGGGTGCCAAAGACACTGCATCGTGGAGCATTTGCACATAACGCTGCATCGACTGCACAAATGCCTGTGCTTCGCCAACCGTACTTACCAGGAGTCGCCCGTGCAGGTCAAATGCAATCCATTGCGGCAGGAAGCAACTTCGTGCGTCGTTTGTATAGGACGATAAATGCTCCTGAACCCTGCCTGCTGCTATCTCTTCTGCTGTGGCGGCGCTGGCTGATGCCACTAAAGCAGGCTGAAGTGTTGCTCCGACATCAGCTGGGTGACATGGAATGACGTCTCCCTCAGCGGGCCTATAGGTCACTGGCTGCCCGGCTGGTAATAAGTCGTGTACCATGTATCGGGCTGTAACATGTCTTAGCAGGCCAGCAGCGATGGCGATTGCAGGGTTGTGCGACTGCTCCATGACCGTCAGATGCTGGCTGATCAACATGACCGCACAGCTGTGCCTGGCGTGATCCGTGAGCTTGCCAAGTTGTTGAGCTCGTTCCTCGCTGGCTATGTACGCTATTTCATCCCCGCCGTCGGGAAATAACCCGATGACCACCTCGCTTGGAAGACCAAACAGGATATTTCTTGATTGTTGCGTTATGGCCTCAGCCAGGATGGCAGCCTGCGCAGCTAGATATTGGGTCACTGCGGCAGGTTGATTGTTCAGTCGTCTCTGCCAGGTTTCATACATTTCGCGGAGATATGACAAAGGCGTATGGTGCAGTGTCTGTTCAGTGAGCAACTGTTCACTGATGACTGGGACAGTCTGGCTATGATGCCCTAACGCAGTCATACCAGCAGGCTCCACAAGGCAAGCAGGCACATTTCTGCCAGGCCAATGCCGATCAAAGCAAGTGTGTGCAAAAAACCTGTCGCGAGGCTATCCATGTGAGTCTCGGTAAGAACAAGGATGCTGATCATGATTAAAGGCACGATCCAGCGCGCATAGGTCCCAAACTGAGGGGTTGTCTCAGCAGCATGCCTGGCATATAGACCTGTCAGGACAAATACCGGCGTCCCCAGCGCATATTCCAGCACCTGCCATAGGGGTTGCATTCCATGCCCGCGAGTGTGGACGGTTTGTTCTGCACAGCAGATGACAAGGTCACCTGAATGCCAATGGCGGCTCACGGCGGCGGACCAACTCATACCGTGTTCAATGCAGGTGTCCACCTGTACTCGCTCGCTGCGCACCTGCGATGCCAGAGTAATCAACCTGAGTAAGATGGTTGGCTCCTGTGAGGCGCCCTGGCCAGGCACGCACAGTAACAACACCTTTAATTCACACGGCTCTGCCAAGGCCCACACGCGTCGCGCCAGCTCGATGCCGTAGGTGTCCCGGTCTGGGACCAGGACGACCAGCCTACCCACCTCCATTCGGGTGGACTTGATTTCGTTAGCTACAGGCCTGATGGAAGCCAGACCCGTCATGAGTCGATCTTCACTCGTGACCATATCACTACATATCAGGTTACGCGCCATGAATAAAAACGCTGGTGTACGGGTCAACGTAGATTGTGAAAAAATAATAAAAGTTTCCAGTCTTCTTTATCTGTTGCCAGGTATGTGGCAATGAGAGATCGCAGACGAGTAGCTTTTCAGCGTGGCTTAACTCATGGCCAGCCCGCTCGTCCACAGGGTCATGGTGATACGGAGGTTAGGGAGTTACCTTCGAACTCGCAGCGGCTCGTCACCGTATCAGGCGTGGGGCACAATCAGAAATAACCCCATCCCGCCGTTACCTGCGGGTCGATCCGTCAGGATGACCCGCCGGCACCACAGTCGTCTCGTTCGGCACGCCACCCAGGTACGGCTCGGGTGGTTCGGGCGATTCCGGGTCCAGGTACTGTGCAAGTAGCGACGGCGCCTCGGGGTGGTCCACATGCAGGGCGTGGTCATAGTTGCCGGCCGGCGCGGGTTGTTCGTAGCGCACGGGCCGGCGCACGCCGAGCATCTCGAAGAAGTGGGCGATCCCCACCAGCAGGTAGTAACGATACTCTTGCATGCGCAGGCTTTGCCATTCCACAATGGACGCCATGGCGCCTTGCACGCGCGCCTTCTTGCGCACGATGCGGTAAATCTGGCTCGGTTTGCGGTAGCCGATGGGCGACAGCAGCAGCGCGTGCGCGGCCAGCACCAGCACGCTGAAGGAGATTAGCACCACCCAGCCGCCCTCCGACCACTTACCCGCAATCTGCCCGACGAACACGATGCCTGATAGGGCCGCTGCGAGACTCGCGCCCAGCGCACCCCAGAAACGTGTGCGGCCTTTGTAGTTTTGTAACAGGTGCTGTCGGATGGCCAGTCCCATCGCCATGATAGGCATGAACACACCCACCCCGTAGAACGGCACGGCCAGCGTTGTTTGCCCTTGCACCAGGAACATGATGACGAGCGAGATGGAAAAGGCGATCGTCACCGAGCGGGTGAACGTCCCCTGGGCGTTGCGGTACACAATGATCTCGGGAATCTCGCCGATGGCCACGTCACGCCATTCGGTGGCCTGCAGGTCCTGGAAGGCGGTCATCGAGGCGGCCGCCAGCAGGAAGACGGCCAGCAACTGGTAGACCCAATAGAGTACCTCGCCGCCGGGCAACTGCCCGAAGCCGATAAAGGCCAGGTTGCCCACCAGCGTGCGGCCTAGCGTGCCGTCGAACACGTTGAAGCGTATGGCGAAGCTGGCCAGGATGAGGGTGGTGATGCCACCGTAGAACAGGAAGGAGGTCTGCACCATACGCCCGATACCCGCCTTGCCGCCGTAGAAGTTCCACAGCTCCTTCAGCCGGGGCAGGTGCTTCTTGCCCCACTTCACCAGGTCCGAGTCGTCGTTGATCACGAACTGGATGCCGTTCGACATGGCCTCCAGCCCGGTTAAGGCAACCATGCCCTTCATGGTCGCCGTGAGCATGTGCAGAGCCGCCTCACCCAGCGTGGCCGGCTGTGGCGCCACAGGGGTTGCTGCCGCCGGCACACCGTTGACGTGTGCAAGGATGAGTCCCCCGACCATCACGAGCGTCAGCAGGATGAAGACGGCCAGCATGGTGAAGGTCACCCGCGCGCTCTCGCCGCGCCCGCGGATGGTCAGGTAGTACGTGGTGGCCACCAGCACCGCGCCGATGCCGAAGTGCACCAGCCATCCCACCCCGTAGGCGTTCAGGATGGACAGCAGTTGGTCCACGCCGGACAGTGACGACACGACGATGGTGAACACGTAGTCCTGGATGAGCACCACCGCCACCACCAGACTCATGGTGGGCAGCAGGTAGCGCATGGAGGCTGTGTACGAGCCGCCCCCCTCGTTGAACACCCCGAGCGAGTACATGTACAGCGCCCCGAACACGAAGTTGGCCAACGCGATGAGCGCCACGGCGATGTAGCCGTAGCGCTGCAGGCCGTAAGGGTGCAAGGCGCTCATCATTTCGCCGGTGGCGTAGTAGAACGAGGTGAAGTAGTCCACCCCGAACAGCGCCACTGCCGCCGCCAGCCCGATCTGACCTGCCCCGTGAACCGCGGCATGCTCCTTCTTTTCCTTCGGCGCCACACGCAGGGCGGCCACGAAAATAACGATAAGTAACGCGATCGAAAAAATCATATTTCGCTCAATGGGCTCAGGTTTCGGTATCTGTCTTGCCAGGCGGCCGTGAAGGCAATTTCCAGCTCTTTCACCTCGGCCAGCAGGTGCTTACGTGTGGACGGGCTCAGGCGCGTGTCCTGCGCGACCTTGGCCTGCTCCCCCACCGCGGCGCGCACGATGAACGCGGGGAGGAACATGATGCGTCCGGCAGGGATGATCTCGAACTGATGCAGTTGCAACTCGAGTGTTTGGTCGTTGAAGTAGGGCAGGCTGAGTGCCAGGCCCCTGTTCAAGTCATTCGCACCGGCACGCTGTCTGATCACCTGGATGTCTTCGCGCACCTGATAACGTGCCAGCGTCCGAGCCTGGTTCACCAACTGGCCCAACATGCCGTAGCGTTTGGCCTGGTAGACACTGTCGGCGACGACGTAGGGCGCCAGAGCGACCGCGGCGTGCAGCACACGCAGGAAACTCTGCATCGAGCGGACATGCACCTCGGCCTCATCGACTGATTTGACGAGGAGCTGACCCCGCAGATCAAAGGCCACCCATTGCGGCATGAAGAAACGTCGCGCGTCCGGTGCGTAGGGTACGACGAGTGTTCCACGCCCGTCTCGCTCCTGCCCATCTTGGGCGATAGTGTCGTCAACGACGACAGCGTCGGCGACGAAGGCGTCGGTGGGCGCCGTCAAGGCCGACTGGGGCGCGTCGTCGTCCGCGGGAATGCTGGGGATCTCCTCATCGTCCTCAGCCACATAGGTCACCGAGAGCCCGGCTGGCAGCAAGTCGTGCACCATGTACATGACGGTGGCATGCCTGAGCAGACCCGCGCCCGTGGCGACCGCGCGGTCGCCGGATTGCTCCAGTTCCGCCAGGCACCGCTTGACCGCCGAGCCCATACCGCCGTGTGCGATCTGCTCCACAATCCCGCCGAGTTGGTGCTCACGCGCCGAGTCGGGGGCGTACCCGACCTCACCCCATCCGCTGGGCTTTATCTCCATCACCACCTTATCCGGTAGGGCGAAGCTTACGTGCGCCGACCGTTGCGTGATGGCCTCCGCCATGACAGCTGCTTGGGCTGCAAGAAACCGTGCGATATGAACAGGCTGCTCGTCCAGCAGCGTCTGCCACACCTCATACGCCTGGCGCATAGGATCCACGAACGGCCGCGGCGACGCGTTGGAGGGTGTGATCGTCACAGGCGCTACCATGGGGCGGCTATATAGCGGGTTCACGTGGACAGGCACCATAGGGCGATCAACCCCAACTCGGCCAGGCCCATGGCGATCAGTGCGAGCGTGTGGGACAGGCCGGTAGTGACGCTGTCCACCCGCACCTCGGCGACGAGGAAGACGCCAATGATGAGGAGCAGGATGACCCAGCGCACGAGTGGCCGAAGTGACTCCAGCGGGTCCGGAGCCCCGGCGGCTTGCTCGGCGTACAGTCCGGTCAGGACGAATACCGGCGTACCCAGCGCGCACTCCAGTACCCGCCACAGCGGTTGCATGCCGCGCTCGCGGGTCTGGACGGTCTGCTCCGCGCAGCAGAGGACCAGGTCGCCGGGCCGCCAGTGACGGCTCACGGCCGCGGACCAACTCACCCCGCTCTCGATGCGGGTGTCCACCGGCACCCGCTCGCTGCGCACCTGCGAGGCGAGGGTGATTAGCCGCAGTTGGATGGCCGATTCCTGCGAGGCACTCGGGCCGGGCACGCACAAGAACAGCACCTCCAGCCCACACGGCTCTGCCAGTGCCCACACGCGCCGCGCCAGCTCGATGCCGTAGGTGTCGTGGTCTGGGACCAGCACGACCAACCGGCTCACCTCCATGCGGGTGGATTGCAGCTCCATCGCATCCGGCCCGGATGGCGCCAGGGTCCCCCGGAGCCGGCCTTCGCCCGTGATCATGTCACCCCACCGTGCTACTTCCGCAGGAGACGTGTGCAACTACCGTGTTCTGCGGCCATGAGAGCAAGACAAACACCTTACGAGGTTAACGTAGAGGACGTTAAAGGGTGTATAAAACCCCTGGCGAAGGCGCTAAAAAAACATTAAAACGGCACGTCTGGTAAGACCCGGCGCCCGTCCCGCATTACACGTGGATCGCGCTCCACTCTCCCCCCTTTTAAAGTGCTTTAATGCTGTTTTTATCCATACGGCGGTCGTTTTACGGGCGTTTAAATAGTTTTTCCGTTACCCTCCCCCATGGCGCGTAGCTGCCTCAAGATACGTTGGGTGGAGCGCGCAACACAAACATGCGTCGCGGGGAGGAGTCTATCGGTATGGGGAATTTAGCCGACCTGATTATGGTCGTTCTATTTGTCGTTTTCTTGGCTGCGTGTTGGGGCCTGGTCAAGTTCCTGGATCGCATTTGACGGGTTTGACGAAACCTAGGGGAACATATGAACTGGATCTACGTCCTGGGCGGTCTGGTTACGCTCGCCCTATTGGTCTATCTGTTCGTAGCCATGCTTAAACCGGAGATCTTCTAATGACCGCCAACGCAGTTGTGCAGATCGCGATCTACGTCGCCGTTCTGCTGTTACTGGTCAAGCCACTCGGCCTGTACATGGCGCGTGTGTACGAGGGCCAGCCCATCGGGCTGGATCGCGTGCTCGGACCCGTCGAGCGCCTGTTCTACAAGCTGAGCGGTGTCAAGAGCGACGAGGGCATGGATTGGAAAACCTATGCCCTGGCCGTCATCCTTTTCAGCCTCGTGAGTGGTCTGGTGGTCTACGCCCTGCAGCGCTTGCAGGCCTATTTACCGTTGAACCCCCAGTCGCTCGGCCCGGTGTCGCCGGACCTGGCTTTCAACACCGCCGTCAGCTTCATGACCAACACCAACTGGCAGAACTACGGCGGCGAGACGACGCTCACGTACCTGACCCAAATGGCAGCCCTCACGGTGCAAAACTTCGTCTCCGCCGCCGCTGGCATGGCGGTGCTGGCCGCCGTCATCCGCGGCTTCCGGTCTCGCTCGGGCCGGCTACTCGGTAACTTCTGGGCCGACTTGACGCGCGGCACGCTGTACATCCTGTTGCCCATGTCGATCGTGGTCTCCATAACACTTGTTTCGCAGGGCGTCGTCCAGACGTTTAGCGGCTACGTGACCGAGACGCTGCTGCAACCGACCACCTACCAGGCGCCGCAGACCGATGCCAATGGCAACCCGGTGAAGGATGCCAACGACAACCCACTCATGCAGACACTTCCGCTGACGCAGACAATAGTAGCCGTCGGGCCGGCCGCATCGCAGATCGCCATCAAGCAACTGGGCACCAACGGCGGCGGCTTCTTTAGCGCCAATTCATCGCACCCCTTCGAGAACCCCAACGCGGTGACGAACTTCGTGGAGATGCTGTCGATCCTGCTCATTTCGGCCGGGTTGTGCTACACCTTCGGCAAGATGGTCGGCGACACACGCCAGGGATGGGCGCTGTTGACCGCAATGACGATCGTCCTCGTGGTGCTGATCGGCGTGGCCACCGTTGCGGAGCAGAACGGCAATCCCGCCTTCACCACGGCGGGCGTTGACCAGTCGGCCAGTGCGTTGCAGTCGGGCGGCAACATGGAGGGCAAGGAGGTGCGCTTCGGCATCGTAAACTCGGCCATCTGGGCGACGTCTACGACAGCGGCCTCGAACGGTTCGGTGAACTCCATGCACGACTCGTACACCCCGCTGGGCGGCTTCGTCCCGCTGGCCATGCTGTCCCTGGCCGAGGTGATCTTCGGCGGCGTGGGCTGCGGGCTGTACGGCATGCTGATCTTCGTCATCATCGCCGTGTTTGTGGCGGGCCTGATGGTGGGCCGCACGCCGGAGTACCTGGGTAAGAAGATCGAATCTTACGAGATGAAAATGGCTTCATTGACTTTCCTCATCCTGCCGCTGCTGGCGCTGGACCTCACGGCCGCGGCGGTGGTGTTGGACGTGGGCAAAGCCGGCATCTTGAACCCCGGCCCACACGGCTTCAGCGAGGTGCTGTACGCCTTCATGTCGCAGGCCGACAACAACGGCAGTGCCTTCGCCGGGTTGAACGGTAATACGCTGTTCTACAACCTGACCGGCGCCTTCGACATGCTGTTCGGGCGCTTCTTCATGATGATCCCGCCGCTGGCCATCGCGGGGTCGTTGGCGGGGAAGAAGGTGGTACCGCCAGGCGCCGGCACGCTGCCCACGCACGACCTCCTGTTCATCGTGTGGCTGTTGTTCGTGGTGGTGATCGTCGGTGCGCTGACCTTCTTCCCGGCCCTGGCGCTCGGTCCGATCGTCGAGCAATTGATCATGATTCATTAGGTGGAGTGGTGAGGAAATTAGAAACCAGGTTTCTGCGAGAAACCTGGTTTCTGAGACACGAGACATGTTTACCAAACCGAAAGCTCGCCCGTTGTGGGACCCGCCCATCGTACGGCGGGCTGTTATTGACTCGTTTCACAAGCTGGATCCGCGTCTGCAGTTCAAGAACCCGGTTATGTTCGTGGTGCTGGTGGGCGCCATACTGACGTTCATCCTGTTCGTCCAGGCGTTGTTCGGTCGGGGCGAGGCGCCGGCGCCGTTCATCCTGGCCGTCTCGGTTTGGCTGTGGTTCACCGTGTTGTTCGCCAACTTCGCCGAAGCGATGGCGGAGGGCCGCGGCAAGGCGCAGGCCGAGGCGCTGCGCAAGACGCGCCGCGACGTCTCCGCCAGGAAGCTGGCCCAGCCGCACCACGGGGCCGAGTACAAACTCGTCACCGCCACGTCGCTACGCAAGGATAATGTGGTTCTTGTGGAGGCGGGTGACATCATCCCCAGCGACGGCGAGGTGCTCGAGGGCGTCGCCTCGGTGGACGAGAGCGCCATCACCGGCGAGAGCGCCCCCGTCATCCGCGAGAGCGGCGGCGATCGCAGCGCCGTCACCGGCGGCACGCGCGTGCTGTCGGACTGGATCGTGGTGCGCATCACCACCAACCCCGGCGAGACGTTCCTGGACCGCATGATCTCGCTGGTGGAGGGCGCCAAGCGGCAGAAGACGCCCAACGAGATCGCGCTGAACATCCTGCTAGCGGCCATGACCATCATTTTCCTGCTCGCCACGGCCACGCTGCTGCCCTATTCGCTCTACAGCGTGCAGGCGGCCGGGCAGGGCACGCCCGTCACCGTGACGGTGCTGGCGGCCTTACTGGTCTGCCTCATCCCCACCACCATCGGCGGTCTGCTGTCGGCCATTGGCGTCGCCGGCATGGACCGCATGATCCAGGCCAACGTCATCGCCACCTCCGGGCGTGCCGTCGAGGCCGCCGGCGACGTGGACGTGCTGCTGCTCGACAAGACCGGCACCATCACCCTGGGCAACCGCCAGGCGACCAACCTGATCGCCGCGCCGGGCGTGAAATCGGAGCGCCTGGCCGACGCGGCGCAACTGGCCTCCCTGGCCGACGAGACGCCCGAGGGGCGCTCGATCGTCGTGTTGGCCAAGGAGAAGTATGGCCTGCGCGGGCGCGAGGTGGCCGAGCCGCAGGCGCACTTCATCCCCTTCAGCGCGACGACGCGCATGAGCGGTGTGGACTTCCCGTCGACGGACGGTCAGCCCGCCCGCTGCATCCGCAAGGGCGCCGCCGATGCCATCCGCCGCTACCTGGATGGTGCCAGCGGCGGCGGCACCTTCCCGCAGGTGGTGGATCAGGTGGTGAGTGACATCGCGCGCAACGGCAGCACACCGCTGGTGGTGGCGGAGGGGCGCAACGTGCTGGGTGTGATCGAGCTGAAGGACGTCATCAAGGGCGGCATCAAAGAGCGCTTCGCCGAGTTGCGCCGCATGGGCATCAAGACGGTCATGATCACCGGCGACAACCCGCTGACGGCCGCGGCCATCGCTGCCGAGGCCGGAGTGGACGACTTCCTCGCCCAGGCCACGCCCGAGATGAAGCTCAGACTCATCCGCGAGCAGCAGCAGGGCGGGCGCCTGGTGGCCATGACCGGCGACGGCACCAACGATGCCCCGGCGCTGGCGCAGGCCGACGTGGCCGTCGCCATGAACACCGGCACGCAGGCCGCGCGCGAGGCCGGCAACATGGTGGACCTGGACTCCAACCCCACCAAGCTGATCGAGATCGTGGAGATCGGCAAGCAACTGCTGATGACGCGCGGGGCGCTGACCACGTTCAGCATCGCCAACGACGTGTCAAAGTACTTCGCCATCATCCCGGCGGCCTTCGCCAGCACCTACCCCGCGCTGAACGCACTCAACATCATGGGGCTACACAGCCCGCAGAGTGCCATCCTTTCTGCCGTCATTTTCAACGCGCTCATCATCGTTGCGCTGATCCCGCTGGCGCTGCGTGGCGTGGCCTACCGGCCGGTGGGGGCGGGGCGCCTGTTGCGCAACAACCTGCTCATCTACGGCGCCGGCGGCGTCATCCTGCCCTTCATCGGCATCAAGCTGATCGACGTCATTCTGGTAGCCTTGCATCTGGCGTAGTGGTCGCAGGGCAGTCTGCCGGATTGCCAGTTCCGACCATGAGGTTATTCACATGCTCAAGCAACTCCGTGCCGCGGTCGTCATGCTCGTCGCCATGACGGTGTTGACCGGCCTGATCTACCCGGCCGCCATCACCGGCATCGCGCAGTTGCTCTTCCCGTACCAGGCGAACGGCAGCCTGATCGTCAAGAACGGCACGGCTGTCGGTTCGGCGCTAATCGGCCAACCGTTCGACGACCCGAAGTACTTCTGGAGCCGCCCATCGGCCACCACGCCGTACCCCTATAACGCGGCTGCCTCATCCGGCTCAAACCTGGGTCCGACCAACGGGGTGCTGACCCAGACCGTGCAGGCACGTGTGGATGCGCTGCATAGGGTAGATCCCGGCAACACCGCGCCGATCCCGGTGGACCTGGTGACGGCCTCCGGCAGCGGCCTGGACCCTGACATCAGCCCGGCGGCTGCGGAGTACCAGGTGCCCCGCGTGGCACGCGTGCGCAACATGGACCCGGCCACGGTGCGCCAACTGGTGGCGCAGAATACCACCGGGCGTTTCCTGGGCCTTGTCGGCGAGCCGGTGGTCAACGTGCTCGAGTTGAACCTGGCACTTGACCAGGCACAGGGCAAGTGAAGTCACCTATTTTTAGCGGGACTATCATCACACTATGACCTCGGACGACACCCGCCCAGACCCGGATGCGCTCCTCGAGGCGGTCAAGCAGGAGGAGTCCGTCCAGCAGCGTGGCAAGCTGAAAATCTTCTTCGGCATGTGCGCAGGCGTGGGCAAGACCTACTCCATGCTGGAGACGGCTCGCAGCCTGAAGGCCGAAGGGATCGACGTCGCCGTTGCCTGCGTGGAGACCCACGGCCGATCCGAGACGCAGCAGCTCCTGGAAGGGTTGCCCATCATCGCGCGCAAGAAGTACGAGTACCGAGGCAGGCAGCTCCAGGAGATGGACCTGGACGCCGTCCTTGCTCGCCGGCCAAAGCTCGCGCTGGTGGACGAACTGGCGCATACCAACGTGCCCGGCTCACGCCACCCCAAGCGCTACCAAGACGTCCTCGAATTGCTCGATGCCGGCATCGACGTCTTAACCACAGTCAACGTCCAGCACCTGGAGAGCCGCGCTGACACGGTGCGGCAGATCACTGGCATCACCGTGCGCGAGACGGTACCGGACTCCCTCGTCGAGCATGCCAGTGAGATCGAGTTGATCGACCTGGCGCCGGACGAACTACTCAAGCGCCTGGCCGAGGGCAAGGTGTATACCAGCGAGAGCGCCGAACTGGCCGCGCACAACTTCTTCCGCCCCGGCAACCTGACGGCCCTGCGCGAGATGGCCCTGCGGCTGACGGCCGAACGCGTGGACCACCAACTGCGTGAATACATGCAGGTGAAGCACATCGCCGGGCCGTGGAAGTCGCGCGAGCGATTGATGGTGGCCATCAGCGCCAGCCACCTGGCGGAGAGGCTGGTGCGCTGGACCCGCCGCATGGCCTACAACCTCGATGCGCCCTGGCTCGCCGTGTTCGTCGAGACGTCGCACCAGCTCGATGAGCGGGAGAAGGCTTTTCTAGTGCAGGCCATGTCGCTGGCGCGCGAACTTGGCGCCGAAGTACTCACCACCTCGGACGAGAACGTCCCCCGCGCCCTGTTGCGCATCGCCCACCAGCATAACGTGACTCAGATCGTCGTGGGCAAGCCGGCGCGCGGCCTCCTCCAGCAGTGGTTCGGCAGCGTACAGATGGTGAACCGCCTGATCCAGGGCAGCGGCGACATCGACGTCTACGTCGTCACTGGGGACAAGAGTGAGAAAGAGAGTGAGCGACCCTTCACGGGATTTCTGAGGAGTCACTCCAGCATCAACCAGTACCTGATCAGCCTGGCCGCCGTAGGCCTCACCACCTCTGTCAACCTGCTGTTGCTGCCGCTGGTCGGCTATCGTGCCGTCTCGCTGGTCTACCTGTTCGTGATCTCCATCCTTGCGCTGGTTGCCGGCCGCGGGCCCGTATTCGTGGCCGCCGCGCTCAGCGCCTTCCTGTGGAACTTCCTCTTCATCCCCCCACGCTTCACTCTCTACATCTACTCGGTCGAAGACGTGCTCACCTTCGGCATGTACTTCATCATCGCCATCATCATGGGCACACTCACGTCCCGCCTGCGCTCCCAGGAGAAGGCCGTGCGCAGCCGCGAGGAGCGCGCCACGGCCATGTACACGCTGGCGCGCGAGGTGGCCAGCGCGGTCACCATGGACGACTTGCTACGCACGGCCGTCAAACAGATCGGCCAGGCCTTCAGCGCTGACGTCGCCTTCCTGCTCATCAGCCCCGGCGGGCGTTTGCCGTCCCAGCCGCACGCCGCCAGTACGCTCGCCCTTTCGGAGAAGGAGTACGGCGTCGCGCAACTGGCCTTCGAGAAGGACAAGCCGGCCGGGCGTTTCACCGACACGCTGCCGCTGGCGGACGCGCAATACCTGCCCCTGCGCGCGCCGAACGGCGTGGTGGGGGTGATGGGCGTGCGTATGCGCGACAGCCAGCGTCCCTCCCTGGACCAGCAAACGTTGCTGGAAACGTTCGCCCGCCAGGTGGCGCTGGCCATCGAGCGGGAGCGGCTGGAGGAGGAAGCCGAGCACACGCACGTGGTGGTGGAGTCGGAGCGGCTCTACAAGACACTGTTCAGTTCCGTGTCACACGAGCTGCGCACCCCCATCGCCACCATCACGGGCGCTGCCACCAGCCTGCTGGACGACAAGACGGGCGGCAACCGTGCGGTACGCACCGCGCTTGCGCAGGAGATCGAGGGTGCGGCAGACAGGCTCAACCGGGTCGTCGAAAACCTGCTGGACATGACCCGGCTGGAGACCGGCAAGCTCAAGCTGAACCTGGATTGGTGCGACGTGAGTGACCTGGTCAACGTGGCCGTCAACCGCGTCAGAGGCGACCTGGCAAACCACGAACTCATCCTGGAGATCGCGCCGTCGCTGCCGCTCATCCGCGTGGACTACGTCCTCCTGGAGCAGGCGTTGGTGAACCTGCTGCACAACGCAGCAGTGCACACGCCGCCGGGGACGCGCGTGCGCGTGCAGGCCCGGGTGGACGGCGACGAACTGCTGCTGGTCGTCGCGGACCGCGGCCCGGGACTGCCTCCCGACGACCTGCCGCGTGTCTTTGACAAGTTTTACCGCGCACCCGGCGCGGCACCGGGCGGCACGGGACTGGGCCTGTCCATCACAAAGGGGCTCGTCGAGGCGCAGGGCGGCACGATCAGTGCGGAAAACCGCGCCAACGGCGGCGCGCGCTTCATCATCCGTCTGCCCGTCGGCAACCCGCCAAGTGTCCCGCAGGATGACGTGACTACGGAGGTTATGCCGTGAATGAGGTTGCGCTGTGACGGGCGAACCCGTCATCCTCGTCGTGGACGACGAGATCCAGATCCGCCGCTTCCTGCGCGTCAGTCTGGAGGCCAATGGCTTCCGCGTCCACGAAGCCGCCACGGGCCAGGACGGCCTGCTGCAGACGACGATGCTCAAGCCCGACGTCATCGTCCTGGACCTGGGCCTGCCGGACGTGAACGGCCTGGACGTGCTGAAGCGCTTGCGCGAGTGGAGCCACACGCCCGTGATCGTGCTGTCCGTGCACGATGCGGACGAGGATAAGATCGCCCTGCTCGACGCGGGGGCGGACGATTACCTGACTAAACCCTTCAGCATGGGCGAACTCCTGGCGCGCCTGCGCGCGGCGCTGCGCCACGCACAGCCCGTGTCCGACTCGCCGGTGTTCCAGTGCGGCGCCCTCACCGTCGACCTAACCAAACGGCTGGTGACCATCCGCGGTGAGCCGGTGAAGCTCTCGGCGACGGAGTACGCCCTCCTGCGCGCTTTCGTGCAGAACGCTGGCAAGGTACTGACGCACC
>JAJYKL010000131.1 GCA_021788625.1 Chloroflexota bacterium | reverse complement strand
GCGTTCGATGACGGCGTAACACATCGCATACGAAATGCCAGGTGTTTCGCTGGCCATAACGGAACAACGGACTTTAACCCGCCCAGGTTCGCACGGCAAAACGATTGTAGCAGGATGCATTAAAAAAGTAGCGTAAAGTGTTGTGCCGCAATGGGTCTGTTTTATTCTCTGTTATAAATGAATGGCCACTGTGTTCAACCGTCTGGCTGTCAAGGCTACTACTTTGATGAAGACTGGTGCGTTCCGGCTCATATTGGGAGTATTCGTGAGTGCGGTTGCGCTGTACCTGGCCGTGCGCGATATTCGGTGGAATGCAGTGCTGGCTGCCTTCGGCAGTGTTTCCCCCGTATATGTGGCTTTTGCACTGCTCAGCGTCTCTCTCAACACGTTGGCCAAGACGTCGCGTTGGCAGGTGCTACTTGGAGCACGAGCCGACAAGGTGCGATTCGGCAGGCTGCTATCCGTTTTATTGGCTGGGCAGCTGATCAACACACTCCTGCCTGTTCGCCTGGGTGACCTCAACCGCGCTTACGTTATTGGTGGCCAGGGCCCGGGACGAGCCTATACATTGGGGGGCGTTGCGCTCGAGAAAGTAATCGATTTGCTATGCATGGTCCTGCTGATCGTTGTAGTCTTCATCTCATCGCCGCTTCCCACCTGGCTTGCCAGGACAGCACTGGTGACCTTTGGACTGGCCATGATGCTCACTGTCAGTGTGCTCATCATATCGGTCCGGGGTCCATACGTCGTCTCCCTGATTGACACATTACTGCATCGCGTTCCCACGCCCTACGCCATACGGCTGGCACGTATCATGCACGCGGGATTACAGAGCCTGGGTGTTCTGCACGACCCTTTCTCGCTGCTCAAGGTGACTGGCTGGTCTTTCCTAATTTGGATAACGGCGATCACAACAAACATCTCAGCCTTGCAGGCATTCGGAGTGCGTTTGCCTATTAGCGCCGCAATTCTGCTACTAATCGTCCTGCTCGCTGGCGTGTCTGTGCCAAACGTCGGAGGCGTTGGTATATTCGAGTATCTCTGTATGCTCAGTCTCAACCTGTATGGCGTAGCGCCAGCGCGCGCCCTTAGCTTTGGCATTGTGTTGCATGCAGTTACCTTGTTGCCCATGCTCTTGCTTGGCCCAGCAGGGCTACCTGGCTTAGGGCGAGCCAAACCGATGCCCGATACAACCCTTTCAAACTAAGATAATCCATGCAAGCTCTTCTATTGACTGACCGGTTGACTTTCACAACCGACTACCCGAACCCCACCCCCGCCCCAGGTGAGGCCATCCTGCGCGTCATTCGGGCTGGCATTTGCAGAACAGACCTGGAGCTTCTAAAAGGCTACATGGGCTTCCACGGTGTTCCAGGACATGAATTTGTCGGGGTATTGGAACAGTTCGACACATCATATGGCGTGGTTCCGGGTGTGCACCCTGGTGACCGCGTAGTGTCTGAGATCAACTGCGTCACGGCCGATTCACCTTCACACGACTATGCTGCTCGTGCTCAGGACCCCAACCGCACCACTCTCGGCATCGCCGGCCGTGATGGTGTCTTCGCCGAATACACGCGTGTGCCGCTGGCTAATTTGCACCGTGTACCCGATTCCGTTACTGACGATGAAGCAGCTTTCGTTGAGCCGCTCGCAGCAGCCTGCCAGGTGTTGGAGCAGGTGCATGTTCGAACCTCCGACCGCGTGGCTGTTCTGGGCGATGGCAAGCTTGGCCTGTTGTGCGCACAGGTGATGGCTCTGACCGGGTGCGAGACAGTCGCTATTGGCAAACACCAGGAGAAGTTGGATATTTTATGTCAGCGCGGGTTGCGCACAATGCTGGTAAGTGAATGGGACGGTCGTAACAGTTACGATGTAGTCGTGGAATGCACCGGTTCTGCGGGTGGATTTGATCAGGCTCGTCGAATGCTACATCCACGTGGCACACTGGTTCTAAAGAGTACATTCGAAGGGCTAACGTCCGCCAACCTGACGGCGGTGGTAGTGGATGAAATTAATGTTGTGGGTTCGCGCTGCGGGCCGTTCGCCACTGCGTTGCGTTTACTGGCTCAAAAACGCGTGGATGTGATGTCACTGGTTCAGGCGCGGTATTCGCTGAAAGATGGCTTGCTGGCTTTTAAGCACGCTCAATCGCAGGGCATATTAAAGGTGCTTATAGACATGAACCAGTCATGATGGTCTGTTGACACGGGCCATGCTGCTGGCGGAATTCGTATGGAAAACCTGGCACCTGACTGGTGAAGTCAGGGTATTGTGCAAAAATAACGGCTGGAGTGGGTCAACTCCAGCCGTTTAGTTTCAGCCAGTGCTAATAAGCACAGCCGGATAACTCCAGGTGAATCCGGCTTCTTTATACATGCATCACGGCTTGCCGCTATGTCGGCCACCACCCCGGTCGCCGTTTCCAGAATTGGCGTTATCTTGGCGATCACCATTGTTGGTATGCTGGATGGTATAACGGTTCATATTCCTGTTATCAACATGTTCTTTCAGTTGCTTTCGACCTGCTGGTGAAAACGACTGTGTTGTGGTCATCGTTCCTGTCGGTGTCAGGCGCCCTGAAATGATGCCACCCAGGTTGTCACCATCATTGCCAGGTTTGAGCCCCAAAGCTTTGGCGATATTGCCCCAACCCATGCCAGAATCGCGGAGCCACTCCACTTCGCTGATCGTCTTGCCCGATCGAATCGCATAGCTGAAAAGCTTCTGTATCTCACCGAATCCCCAGCCTGTAAGGTGTAATTGCAACACACTCGTGACTGGAACGCTATAGAAGTTGGCTATGTCAATGGCAACCTTGTTCTCGTTAGAGAACACACCCGTCAGACTGACGTTTTCAGTCTCGGATAGATCATCGTTTGGGGTGATTACCCATGTAGGAGTAAATGTACCCGTTATTCCTTCGTCAGCGTTGTTATCATTTTGTCCAAGGGTGTTTTGTGCCACCTGTCTGTTTTGGACATTGTTGGCGGATTGAAAATGTGCACCTGCGGTTGATGCTGCAACTACTCCCGCTCCTCCCAGGCCGAATACGGCAACAGCCACGACGGCTATTTTTGGTGTTAACATTCATACCTCCTAATAAAAACAACTCGCCTTAACGTAACTCGCCACTCTGTTATGTCTAATATCCTGTTGACCCCTCTGAGCGACTGACTATTATCTATCCGCGTAACTAAATCATATATCCAATCTTGACAGAGAAATGCAACGTTTTGTATCCCGAAACTCCGCGTCTAGCATACTCATGGCAGTATGGGGATCGAACAACAATATCCTACGGTGGCATGATGAGATTTACTACAGGCTTTTAGTAATAATCTCTCATATATATCCAGCCATATATCGTATGATTACGACATCGGGCCTCAGAAGAGGCTCGAGATAAGGTAACCAAAACCATGATAGATAAACTTCAATGGGTTCGCGATGAGCTAAATAGCTTACATCAACAGGGTCTATACAACAACATCCGTACCATCGACTCAGCACAAGGCGCATGGCTGACGGTGGATGGTAAGCATGTGTTGAATTTCTGCTCTAACAACTACCTGGGGCTAGCCAACGACGAGCGGTTGCGTAAGGTGGCACAAACTGCTATCGACCGTTACGGCGTTGGTCCTGCCGCTGTGCGAACCATTGCCGGTACGCTCACGCTGCACCAGAAGCTGGAAGAACGTCTGGCAAAGTTTAAAGGCGTTGCAGCGACGATTTCATTTCAAAGTGGTTTCTCAGCCAACCTGGGCACGGTGGCAGGACTGGTAAGCAAGGAAGATGTCATTTTCTCCGACGAGCTCAATCACGCCAGTATCATCGATGGCTGCCGCCTGTCAGGCGCACGGATCATCCGCTATGGCCACAATGACGCGCAGTCGCTGGAGGACCAGATAAAGCAAGCGGGAGCCTACCATCGCGCGCTGGTGATTACAGATGGCGTCTTTAGCATGGATGGCGATATCGCGCCGTTGCCGCAATTGGTGCAGGTGGCTGAAAGCCACAACCTGCTCCTGATGGTGGACGACGCACACGGCGAAGGTGTATTGGGCCGCGGCGGGCGTGGCATCGTCGATCATTTCGGGTTGCACGGACACGTTGACATTGAAGTTGGCACCCTATCCAAGGCCTTCGGCGTAGTGGGTGGTTATGTGGCTGCCTCCACTGAGATCGTCGAATGGCTGCGGCAGCGCGGGCGTCCCTTCCTCTTCTCCAGTGCGGTAACGGCTGCCGACGCGGCGGCCTGCCTGGCTGCTGTGGATATCCTCGAAGCATCGACTGAGCGGGTGGACAAGCTGTGGGAGAACACACGCTACTTCAAACAGGAGATGAAGCGCCTCGGGTTCGACACCGGTCGAAGTGAGACGCCCATCACACCTGTCATGCTCGGCGAAGCGGAGTTGGCGCAACAGTTCTCCCGCCGGCTGTTTGACAACGGCGTTTTTGCCATGTCAATCGGCTTTCCCACGGTCGCACGCGGTAAAGCGCGCATCCGCGTCATGATCAGTGCATCGCATGAGCGGGTTGACCTGGATCGCGGATTGGAAGCGTTTGCCCGCGTCGGAAAAGAGCTGGGCGTGCTGCGGGCTGCGTAGGTTTCAACTTGAGGTTCAGGGAGAGGGATGCCATTCCATAACCTGCGCGACTTCATCGCTGCCCTCGAGAAACACGGCGAACTCGCGCGTATCACCACCCCGGTCGATCCCATTTTGGAGATCACCGAAATCGCCGACCGTATCTCCAAAGGCCCTCCTGCACAGAATAAGGCGCTGCTCTTTGAAAACGCCAAGGGCTCGTCCATGCCTGTGTTGATCAATGCCTTCGGCAACGAGAAGCGCATGAGCATAGCACTTAACGTCACGCACCTGGACGATCTGAACAGGGACCTGGCCAGAGTGCTGGATCCACGCCTTCCACATGGGCTGAGCGCCACACTGGGCCGTGCTGGCGATCTGTTCGCCGTATTGCGTTCTATCGGTCTTAAGCCGAAACTGGTAACCAAGGCTCCCGCGCAGGAAGTGGTGATCACGTCACCTCCATTCCTGAGTTTGTTGCCCACCCTCAAATGCTGGCCGCAGGACGGAGGCAGATACATCACGCTGATGCAAGTCATCACGCGTGACCCGGTTACAGGCGTACGAAACGTCGGCATGTATCGCCTGCAAGTACGCGACGAGTCAACCCTCATGATGCACTGGCAGCGCCACAAAGGCGGTGCCGAACATGAGCACGTGGCGCAGGAACATCACACAGGCCACATTCCCTGTGCCGTGGCATTAGGTGGCGACCCAGCCAGTATGTGGTGCGCCTCTGCACCCCTTCCGCTGAATATGGACGAGTACCTCCTGGCTGGCTACCTGCGCGGTAAGCCGGTCGAGTTTGTCCGCTGTGTCAGCCAGCCCATCGAGGCGCCTGCAGAAGCGGAAATCATCATCGAAGGATATGTGGACCCCGAGGAACATGCGATGGAAGGTCCGTTCGGTGATCACACCGGCTTCTATACACCCGCCGACCTGTTCCCTGTGTTCCATGTCACGGCCGTCACACATCGCTCTGAAGCTATCTATCCCACCACGGTGGTGGGCAAGCCGCCCATGGAAGATTACTGGATGGGTAAAGCCACAGAACGCCTGTTTCTTCCCTTGCTCCGGTTGTCTTTAAGCGAGGTGGTGGATTACAACATGCCCGCTGAAGGCGTCTTTCACAATCTGGTGATTGTGTCCATCCGTAAACGCTTCCCCGGCCATCCTCAAAAGGTCATGTTTGGCATATGGGGCATGGGACTCCTGATGCTGGCCAAAGCAATTGTGGTCGTGGACGAAAGCGTGAACGTTCACGACCTGAGCGAAGTAGCCTGGCATGTGTTAGGTAATGTGGATTGGAAGCGTGACATCACGCTTGTAGAAGGGGCGGTAGACCAGCTCGACCATTCAGCCACGCGCGACTCTTTCGGCGGCAAGATCGGCATCGATGCAACAGCCAAAGGACCGCCAGACGGTCACCCGCGCGGCTGGCCATCTGAAATCAGGATGGACGAGTCGGTCCAGGATCTGGTTACCCGACGCTGGAAAGAATATGGGCTGTAACCAATGAAGCAGATTCACGCATTCTTTGACCTGATCAAGTTCGAGCACACCATCTTTGCATTGCCCTTTGCATATCTGGGCATGGTCCTGGCGGCGCGCGGGTTGCCAACCTTCCACCAGTTCTTCTGGATTACTATCGCCATGGCGGCGGCGCGTACGTTTGCCATGAGCATGAATCGTCTGGCAGATCGCAGCATCGACGCACGCAACCCGCGCACCGCCCAGCGGCCCATCCAAACTGGCAAGATAAGAATTCGCACCGTTGCGATCGGCACACTTGCCTCTCTGGCCATACTCGCTCTCGCCGCTGCCCTGCTGAATCCGTTAACCCTAATGTTGCTGCCTGGGGCACTCATATTCCTGGTGGGTTATGCTTATACCAAACGTTTCACCTGGCTGTCGCACTTCATTCTCGGCTTCACCGACGCTCTAGCTCCCATGGGTGCCTGGGCAGGGGTACGTGGTACGATATTCACAACCCAGGACCTGCCTGCCTGGTTGCTTCTGTTTGCCGTCACCTTTTGGATTGGCGGATTCGATTTGATTTATTCATGTCAGGACACTGAGTTCGATCGCGCTGAACGACTGCATAGCATTCCTGCGCGCTTCGGCAATGGCGTTGCCCTCGGCCTGGCAACGGTGTGCCATATCATCACCCTGCTGTTACTTGCAGGGGTTGGCCTGCTGATGAATCTGACTGTTATTTACTGGATTGGGTTGGTGATTGTTGCCGCGCTGCTCGTCTACGAGCACTGGCTTGTTAAGCCTGACGATTTACAGCATATTAACGTCGCCTTCTTCAACATAAATGGTTACATAAGCATCACTATATTTGTGGCGGCGTTCATATCTGTCATGGTTCATTAATCAACTGCTCGTTGAGGAGTGTTATTATGTTGCGTCGTTTCCTGACTCTAACCATATCGCTGGCAGTGTTACTCGTTTCATGCTCTCAGGCACCATCGGAGACACCGACTCTCAAGCTCGGTCTGCTACCAGTGCTGGAGGCGCTACCAGTCTATGTCGCCGATTCCAAAGGTTATTTCAAAAGCGAAGGCATTTCTGTGGAATTTGTGCCGGTGGCATCGGCTGCTGAGCGTGATCAGTTGATGCAGGCAGGCCAGATCGACGGCATGATCAACGATCTGGTCTCCACGGTTTTGTACAACAAAGACACACAAAAGATAGCCGTGGTACGCTTCGCTCGCCTTGCTACACCTAGCTCTGCTCAGTACTCAATTCTGGCTGCCAAGGGCAGTGGCATTACCAAACCCGCCGACTTGAAAGGTGTTGAGGTCGGAATCTCCGAGGGCACTGTGATTGCCTATGTGACGGACCGTCTGCTCGAGGCGGAAGGTTTGCAACCTGGTGACATCAAAACCACTAACATAATAAAGATTTCAGATCGCATGCAACTTCTGGACCAGGGACAGTTGAAAGCGGCCACTTTGCCAGATCCCTTTTCCACTCTAGCCCTTCAGAATGGGGCGACTGTTGTGGTGGATGATCGCACGCACACCGATCTGGGGAATAGCGAGTGGTCCTTTAGCGTAAATACTCTTAAAACGAAGCCGAATACAGTTAAGAAGTTCCTGTCTGCACTCGAGAAAGCAATAAATGACATAAATGCCAGCCCCAGTCAATACAACAGCGTCCTAATCGACAAAAAGCTGATTCCTACGCCTCTGGCTGGCAAGTATACGTTGCCACATTTTCCGGCAGCTTCCGTGCCCACTGAGGCGCAGTTCAATGATGTGCAGACATGGATGATCTCAAAAGGTCTGTTGCAGACCGCGCTACCTTACAGCAAGCTGGTCGATTCCAGTTTCCTGCCAAAATAATTAGATTCAGGCGGGTGGTTACGCTAGTTCGCCATGCTCAAGCCACCCATGCCCGCTTCGAATATGATTGAATTGCGCGATGTAACGTTTGCTTATGTCCCCGACCGGTTCATATATAAGCAATGTAATTGGACAGCAGGACAAGGCGAAACGTGGGCGGTGATCGGTGCGTCCGGTGGTGGTAAGACAACACTGCTGATGATGCTCGCTGGCCTGCTGCAGCCAACAGCAGGGCAGATCATCATAGGCGATCAGGTGATTACCAGGCCGCGCCCACGCACTGGTCTGGTGCTTCAGGAGTATGGCCTCTTGCCGTGGGCCACAGTCGCCGAGAACGCCGCTCTCGGGTTGCAATTACGTAACTACTATGGACCCGATGGACGGCACGTCCCTTCGGATTACGCTGCCGGTCCCGTGAGAGATCGTGTGGACTTTTGGTTAACGCGTCTGGGGATCATCGCGATCCGTGAACGATATCCAGCGCAGATTTCCGGCGGGCAACGCCAGCGCGCAGCGATCGCCCGCACCCTGGTGTTGGAGCCAGACGTTCTTTTGATGGACGAACCGTTCGCCGCACTTGACGCACCCACCCGCGAGGACCTGCTGAACCTGACTGTGGAGCTACAGCGCGAGCAGAACCTTACGCTGGTTCTGGTAACACACAATATAGAAGACGCTGTATTCCTGGGGCAAAAAATAATGATTCTGGGCACACCCCCTCATACCACTCCAGAGGTAATCGCCAACCCGGGCGCGGGCGATCCTGGTTATCGCTCGAAATCCACTTTCATCGAGCGCTGTGCATCTGTGCGCCAGCACATAACCGCGAACCAGACTGTGTTATAGAGCAGGCTGCTGGTGCACCCCCACTCCATGAACAAACGCGCTCGCTAATCTGGCTCCGTGGAGTCAGATATGGTAGGCCCTACTGAACCATACAACAGGCATGCGATGCCGCCGATATTTGGCACTGCGGAGGAAACCGGACGAATTGTTCTTCTGCAGCCCCTGCCCCATGCCGGGTGCGGGTTGGGATATCGACCTGCTATACCGGTTCGGATAGATAGTGTTTGGCTGCCAGGCGGATAGAGTCCGCCACGCCAGCATGCTCCTTAAGTAGCGCTGTGGTAACAGGGATGAGCAAGTCGGGGGCTATGTCATGATACAGACGCAACCAGCGCTCCACTTTGGCTGGGTTCGCCATGGGACCCTTAAGCACCTCGCCTTCGATACGTCGCGCGGTATCGTAGAGCTCCGACTTATCTACGCTTGGGTCCTGAAGGCGTATCTCGATTTCGTGATATACGGGATCAAACAGCCTGTCGAGGTGTTGAGCACGCGCCTCGGCGTCGGGGCTCTGAGTCACGCCCATCTCGTGGTGCACATGGGGCTTGTGCACTTGCATGCCGCAGTTGGGGCAATACTTGGCATAGACCGGCAGCTCCATCTTACAAATCCGACATACCATGTCGCTAACCTCTCTCGCTGCACGACGTCATGGTCTGCAGCACCGTAAACTAAGCAACGATGTTAATGTAACGCCTGATGCGTTAAGATTACTCGGAACCAGAGCAAAGTCAAGCATTCGAAGGAAATTATGTTGCGCCGCCGCGATTTATTGATCACCACAACTATCATCCTGATCGCCTGGCAAATCACGGCCATGCTTATTCAGCGGGACATTCTACCCACACCCGTACAGGTCGCCAGTGCCATTTTTACCGACTTCGGTGCGCTCAGCCGGCACTTCATAGCCAGCACCCTGCGGGTAGTCATCAGCATCATCATCGCTGTTATC
>JAJYKL010000029.1 GCA_021788625.1 Chloroflexota bacterium | reverse complement strand
GGGTTCGATGAATCGCTGGAGATCCCCGTGGAGGTGAAGGCAGGCACGGTGGTGTTCTTCAATGGCTACCTGCTGCACCGCTCGCACAAGAACCGTGGCAAAGGCTACCGGCGCGTACTGGTGAACCACTATATGAACGCCTGGTCGCTACTGCCGTGGAGCTTGAAGGAAGGCGAGCACGTGGCGATGGCTGACCGGCGCAAGGTTATTCCTGTTGCCGGGATAGACCCTTACGACTGGAAGGGCTACGAGCCGGTGGAACAGGATGTTTGGCTACGCACTTGCAAGGCCAATACGCCCGAACGCGACGAGCATGCGCCTGGTTGAGTCGCTAGTGTAAAGAGCAGTCTGCGGAGCTGCAGGCTGCCCTTTACAGATCAGACGGGGCAACCAGGCTTTTCATCGGGGTTGCATACCCAGCAGGGTCTGCGGCGAGTTGAAAAGGATCTGCCGCGCTATGGAAAGAGCCTGGTCAGTGGTGTACTGCCCCTGACGCACTTTCTGCGCCAGCACCTCAGCAAGTTGTTTGCGCACGATCACTGACTTGGCGTACGTCCAGTCGGCGCAGTAGGCGTCGCTGAAGAAGCCCACCTGCTTGTTTGTCGCAACGGTGTCCAATCGCTCGCTCATCACCTTACGAATGATGGTGGGGAAGAAGTTGTGCCACCAGTATCCGGCTAAGGACAGGTTGGGTAGCTCGCGCGCCAGAGTGCACAGCGTCTGGTTGGCATGCTGGCTGGAGAGGAATACCTGGAAGCGCAGGCGCGGATGTCGCGCAATGATAGCAGCCACCTCGAAGAGTGTGTCTTGACGCAACTTGGCGGCCGTCTCGAAGGGTAACGGTTCCGCACCAAATGAAAACTGGTACACGATCTCATTGGCGTGTTTTTCCAGCTCGGTGAGGAAGGCTTCCAGAATGTAGCTGGCATACACATCGCGCTCGTCGAGTGTTGCCTCGGCACGGCGAATGAGCGCTTCAGCCATTTCCTCATCACTGACCGCATGGAAATGAATGTCGGTTGAGAGGTGCTGCGCCGTGCTCAAGATCCGGCCGTATGGAATGCAGGACACGTAATGCGCAATGGCCGCTTTGACGTCGTCGATAGTCTGAATGGTTCGTGGCAGCGGAGGGCGAACGCCACCCATCGTCACCGGTAATGGAGCGCCTGGCTCGGATTGGTTCCAGGCACGTTCCAACTCATAAAGTGATATGTCGTTCTCCTGCATGCTGCCATCCGTATTTACATCCGGCGCACTCCATTGCGTCCGGGTGAAAAACGCCCATTCCAGCGCGTATTGCAACAGATCGTCGTACTCGCCATCATGCCGGCGCCAGAGCTCCGTGCCGGCACGCCGTATGCCGGCGCGTTTGAAGATCTGGCGTGGCCAGTTTTGATCAGAGGACCGTTCACGAATACGCTGGTCCAGGGTACGCCAGTTGGAGGCAGTGATCGGCTCGGACCAGCCGTACAAGTCTCTCAAGATGAGGCGTACGCCCCAGAATGAGCTGGTGTTTTGTATGTAAGGCAGATAGGGAATGGCCTCTTCCACACGCGCGTTGGCTTCTTCCTGGGATGGCGATTCTGGCAGACGCTCACGGCTGGGGCAGCCTGCGCTCACCAGGTCGGAGATGAGCATGTGATAAAGCAGGATATCGTACAGACCCCGTGCCGCCAGGTGTGTGGCATCGAGATGCGTGTGTATATCGAGCAAAGGGATCTCGTTCAAACCATCTTCGATTTGCGAGGTCAGGTGCATGTCAGACATATCGTCCCTCCGGGTTAGTGATTTTGGGCCCTGTCGATACAAGAGATGGCTTCAGCAAGAGTGGGGCAGCCAGCGCGTCCGCCTGGTTTGGTGGCTTTGAGCGCGGCCGCCGCAGCCGCTACTTGCATCGCACGCTTCACTGGCTCGCCTCGCACCAGCATGGCTGCGTAAGCGCCGTGGAAGACGTCTCCGCAACCGTTAGTGTCGACTACCTTGACCTTATAGGCAGGCTGATGAATCACTTCACTGCTGGTTTTCTCCATGTACCAGCTGCCCTGTTCGCCAGCGGTCACTGCCGTGCAAGCGCGACCATTGTGCAGCACGCGTACCCCCTCGGCTGGATCTGTAATTCCGGTCTTGGTTTGGGCATACCCAACGCTGACGATCAGGTGGTCAGCCGCAGATGCCAGCTCAGCACCCAGCGGTTCCGTCTCGCGCTCAACATCCGCAACGACCTGGACGCCGTATTGGTGCGCCAGCCTAATGGCATGCAGACCACCCTCTACGGCGTGGTGATCCACCAGCAATACCCGGCATGCAGCGATAAGTGCTGCGGGGATTTCATCGGGACGGCGCCACTGCACGCCGACGAACGATGGCAGTATGCTACGCAGACCGTTGGTGGAATCCACAATGATAAGGGCATGGATGGGGCGTGCGTCGGGCCGGAACAAAACGGATGAACAATCCACACCTTCGCGTGTGAACTCATCCAGCGTGTAGCGTGAAAGGTCGTCATCACCCAGGATACCGGCATAGGCAGCGCGTGCGCCCAGCCGCGACGCAGCCACCAATGCGGTACCAACCAGACCGCCTCCCTGGCGTACCTGGTCAAGCACCTTCACTTTGGTATCGGGCATCGGGTAGCGATCCACATAGACCAGGTCGTCCACCGCCACCGCACCGAATCCCAGTACGTCCCATTTTTTTTCCATGCCTGTCTCTTGGTACGAATCCATCTGAATATCTCTCGCCTGGGCACCAGGAAACATCGACGTAAAAGTTTTTATATTCGCGAGGATGCGCGGATCACTGCAATCCTGCGATGGATAATGCCTCGACAGGGGATTTGCCATCGTGAATAACTGCCTTAAAGGCCAGCAATGAAGCCGTCACTTGCTTAAAACCCCAGATGTTGCGACCAATCGTCGCGCCGCGTGCTCCCGAGCGCACCACTTCATCCATCATTATCAGGGCTGCCTCCAAGGTGGCAGCCTTTGGGCCACCTGCCGCAACCAACGGCACCGGACAGTCCGAAACGATCTGGGCGAACGACGCTACATCGCCGCAGTAGGGAGTCTTGACCACATCAGCGCCAACCTCCACCGCGCAATGTGCGGCCCAGGCAATGTTTTCGGGCGTGTAGGATACTTCGGGACCGTGGGTGAACTCGCGTGGATAGATGTGACAAATCACAGGCATATCAAAGCGTGCTGCCTCATGTACGGCCTCCGCTACCAGACGCAAATGGGCGGCTTCAGTGTCACCACGTATAAAAGCGGCAATGGCATAGGCGTCAGCGCCCAGCCGCACAGCGTCTTCGACAGACGCGATCACTTCACAGGCCAGGTCGTCTGCACGCATCATGCTGGATTGCAATATGAGCGGCACCTTACCAGCGTAAGGGTGCCAGGCCTGCGCAGCGATGCCCCGATGCATGGTGACTGCGTCCGGGCCACCCTGGACGATCTGATCCAGTGTACGGGCCAGGTGGCGTAGCCCGCCGGGCAGTTCCCTGCCGTAACCGATGAAATGATCGATGGCGACGGAGCAAATTCGCCCCGAGGGATGAGCAAAAAGGCGGTTCAGGCGTATCAGTTTTCCTATGTTCATGACAGAGCAGAGTTTAACCTATTACAGCATTGTGCCTTGGCGGCTGGACGCATCTATCTTGACAAAACTGAAAAGCATATGGTATGATGCATCTGATTGATTGAATGAATACAATCAATCATATAAAAGTGATCGGAATGGCTGTCGAGAAATTGGATTCTGCCCTGTTGCAGTATGTTGTCGCCAATGGCTTCAAGCCTGGCGATCGAATTCCCCCGTTGGACGACCTGAGCGCGGAACTTAAAATCAGTGTGGGCAAACTGCGCGAACAACTGGAAGTGGCGCGTAGCCTCGGGATGGTCGATGTTCGTACCCGCAGTGGCATTCGCCTGGAAGAATATGCATTTTTGCCCGCCGTGCGTTTCAGTGTTCTATACGCACTGGCACTCGACCCGACACAGTTCGACGCCTTTAACATACTTCGAAATCGAGTCGAAGCCGCCTTCTGGCACGACGCCGTCGCTTTACTCACACCCGAAGACCATGTCCATCTGCACGATCTGGTCAGCAAAGCCTGGGCTAAACTGACCGGTCACCCCATTCACATACCGCATGCCGAACATCGCGACCTGCACCTGACAATTTATAGCCGATTGCAGAACCCCTTTGTAAAAGGCCTGCTGGAGGCATACTGGGAAGCCTACGAAGCCGTAGGACTGAGCGTGTTTTCCGATTACCAGTACCTGCACGAAGTGTGGACCTACCATGAGGCCATCGTTAATGCTATCTGCAACAGCCAATACGACGACGGGTTCGACCTGCTCGTCCGGCACACGGCTTTGCTTCGCAATCGCGACGGCCTGCACTCGCATTCGGTGCGAGGGAAGCCAGTATCCGATACAGCCATACTGGCCGACATCAGTTGAATTCCAAACCAACCAGGTTTATGAGGAGATGAGTTTATGACTGTCGCAGAACTTGGAGCGACTTCCCCAGCCGGGGTAAAACCGCTCGCTGGAACAGAACCAGAAAATAAGCCCGAACCAGTGGTCAATGATTTCTGTATCAGCGTGGCGACAAAAAACGGCTCCGGAAGCCAAACTGCAAACACCACGCTACTGCGAGCGTTATTCAAGATGGGTATTCCGGTGAGCGGGAAAAATGTGTTCCCATCCAATATTCAGGGTATGCCCACCTGGTACACCATCCGCGTGAATAAGGATGGTTTTGTCGGCCGGCGACCTGACGCGGAGATCATCATCGCCATCAATCCGGCCACTGCGTTGACTGACCTGCAAAAGGCCGGACAGGGCGCACTATTCATGTATGCCGATGACATCAAGCTGCCACTCAATCGCACGGACCTGTATTACTACCCTATTCCGGTCAAGAAATTCGCCACTGAAAACGAGAAGGACCCGAAGTTACGCACGTATATGGCCAATATGGTCTACGTGGGAGCGCTGGCACAACTGTTGGGTATCGACCTAGAAGATATCGAGGCTGCGCTGATGTATCACTTCCGCGGCAAGCGCAAGCCAGTCGACTCCAACATGAAGGTGGTGCGTCTGGCAGCGGAGTGGACGGCTACCAATCTGCCAAAGCGTGATCCATACGTTGTGCAGAAAATGAATAAGACTGACGGGATGATCATGATCGACGGCAACACAGCCGCGGCACTGGGCGCCATTTACGGCGGCGTCACCTTTGCTGCCTGGTATCCCATTACCCCAGCAACCGGTGTGGCCGATGCGTTGAACGAATATCTGCCACGTTTGCGCATTGACCCCGAAACCAAGATGCCTACCTACTCGATCATCCAGGCTGAAGACGAACTCGCGGCGCTGGGCATGGTGATTGGTGCGGGGTGGGCGGGAGTACGCTCCATGACCTCTACCTCGGGGCCTGGCATCTCACTCATGGCCGAGTTCGCTGGTTATGGTTACTTCGCCGAGATACCAGCCGTCATCTGGGATGTTCAGCGCATGGGCCCCAGTACAGGCATGCCTACACGCGTCTCGCAGGGTGATGTGATTGCTGCCCATTGGCTGGGCCATGGCGACAGTAAGCATCCTGTTCTGCTGCCAGGTTCGGTCAACGAGTGCTTCGAGTTCGGCTGGAAAGCGTTCGACCTGGCTGAACGCCTGCAAACACCCGTGTTTGTGCTGAGTGACCTTGATATAGGCATGAACCAATGGATGACCAAGCCATTTGAATACCCGGATCGTCCCATCGATCGAGGCAAGGTTCTCACTGCAGAAGACGTCAAGCGACTGGGTGTGGGTGGATTCAAGCGCTATAAAGATATGGATGGCGATGGCATTGCCTGGCGCACCCTGCCTGGCAATGAGTATCCCCTGGCTTCCTATTTCACGCGAGGCACAGGCCACGACGAACAGGCCCACCTGTCGGAGCGCCCTGAGGACTGGGAGGGCAATATGGAGCGGCTAACTCGGAAATATGAGACGGCGCGGACTCTATTGCCAAAGCCTATTGAAGAGAGTGTGGCGGGAGCCACAGTGGGTATTTTGAGCTATGGTTCCGCGGATATGCCGATTGCGGAAGCCCGCCATCAGCTGGCGGAAAAAGGGCTGCAAACTTCATACCTGCGAGTGCGGGCGCTCCCACTGGCAGAAGAAGTACGGGCTTTTGTACAAGCGCACCAGCGTGTTTATGTGGTGGAGTTGAATACCGACGCACAGATGTGCCAGCTTGTGCGGCTGCATGTGCCAGAAGTGGCGGCGCATGTCATTCCATGCAACCACTCTGATGGCCTGCCGCTTACAGCAAATTGGATCAGCACTGCGATTCTGGAGAAGGAAAATAAGTAAACGAGGTTGAAGGGTAGGGGTGCCTGCAACCTCACCCAACCACCTTGTCTGGAGGATATCCATGGCAACTGTAAACGTCGTCAAACCAACGGTCACAGCCAATTCTGTGGCAAAGAGAGTGAATAGCATCGGTCTGGAGCGTATTGACTATAAGGGAGCGGAATCGACCCTGTGCGCTGGCTGCGGGCATGACTCCATTGCTTCGCAGATCATCACCGCCTGTTATGAATTGGGTGTACGCCCCGAGCGTCTGGTCAAGTTCAGTGGCATCGGCTGCTCGAGCAAGAGTCCGGCTTATTTCATGAGCCGCTCGTTTGGCATCAACACCCTGCATGGGCGCATGGCTCCGGTCGCCACCGGCGCTTTAACGGCCAACCATAAACTGTATGGTATAGGCGTCAGTGGGGACGGAGATACAGGCAGTATCGGACTGGGAAACTTTAAGCATATGCTGCGACGCAATGTGCGCATGGTTTACATCATCGAAAATAACGGTGTCTATGGCCTGACGAAAGGCCAGTTCTCAGCCACGGCTGACGTAGGCCAGGAATTAAGACATGCCGGGCGTAACGAGTTGCCGCCAATCGATCTCTGCATGGAGGCGATTACCGCTGAGTGTGGATTTGTGGCGCGCGGCTTTGCCGGCGACCCGAAGCAGGTTGTCTCGTTACTCAAAGCCGCGTTAAGTTGTAATGGAACCGCCGTGCTGGACATCATCAGCCCGTGCGTCACCTTTAACAACCACGATGACTCCACCAAGAGCTATTCCTGGGGCAGGTCTAAAGATGAGCGCATCAACGACTTCACGTACGTGGCGCCGCAGGAGGAGATCACCTCTGAGTTCGAACCCGGTGAGATGAAGGATGTGGAGCTGCATGACGGCTCGCGCATCGTTCTTAAGCGTCTGGAAGATTCGCATGATCCTACCGATCGCAACGCAGCCATGGCGCTCTTGCAAGACGCGCGGCAGAACCAGCTTTTCATCACTGGTTTGATCTATCTGCAGCCTGGACGACCAAACCTGGCTCAGCAGGAGAACCTGGGCGACACGCCACTGGTGCAGATCCCCAACGAGAAGCTGCGCCCGTCGGTCGAGTCGCTGCAGAAAATAATGGCAGCTATGGCGTAAGTCGTAAGAAGAGATTGGAAACAGCAGACTAGCTTAATTAATCGGGCGACTCCTCGTTTTGGGGAGTCGCCCGATTTCGTTCTACAGGGCGGGTGCTGAATCACCTCTGGCAGGATGCTGTGAGCCGACATGAGGCAGCGTTACCGCCCTGATCAGCCCGCGACACCTGACCATCGCGCCGGGATCAGGCATGAGGCGACGTTCTTCCTGGGGGCAACTGAGGCACGGCGGTCCGTCAGTAGCCCTGTAGACCCTGGGAACCAATGTCCGTTGGCAGTGCGGCGGGTAGTTGCACCGTGACGCGGAGCCCGCCAGTAGCCCGGGGGGTGAGGGTGAGGGTTCCGTCGTGTGCCTGGGTGATGCTTTTGACGATTGCCAGGCCGAGTCCGACACCGTTGTGATCCGTGCGTATGCGTTCGGTGCCGCGAACAAACGGCTCGATAAGTGTGGAAACTATCTGTGGGGTGAGCTTCTCGCCGGTGTTCTCGACAGTGAGCACCACACTCTTGGGGTGAACCCTGGTCGTGACCCACACGGTGCCCTGTTCGGGCAGGTTGTGCACGATCGCGTTATGCACGAGGTTCGTAATCAACTGCAACAGGAGTGCGTGTGAGCCGCTGGTGGGGGTCATGTCACCGGAGGTTTCGACGGTGACGCCATGCTTTTCTGCGAGGGGGAGGAGCGTTTCAGTGGCTTCTTCCGCTATAAGGGACAGATCGACGGGTACTCGGGTGAAGGCCCGCTGGTTGGCGCGGCTGAGCAGGAGCAATGCTTCGGTGAGGTCAATCGCTCGTGTGTTGACGACGCGCAGACGGTTGACCAGTTCGCTGTTGTCGCGGTTCGGATCCTTGCGGGCCACGTCGAGAAGTGTCTGAGTGATCGCCAGTGGGGTACGCAGTTCGTGGGAGGCATTGGCTGCGAATCTTTGCTGTTCGGCGACCTGTGCTTCGAGCTGCCCGAGCATGCTGTCGAAGGCGTCGGCGAGTTCGCGGAACTCATCTCTGCGGCCTGGTAGCCGGATTCGGTGGGAGAGCGATCCGTTCGCGGCCATGCGTGTAGCGTCTGTGATGCGGGTCAGCGGGGCGAGCATACGACCGGCGAGAATCCACCCTCCCAGGAGACCGAATACCAGCAGGAACGCCAGCGAGATAGCGGCGACCGGAGCGAAAGCGCTCCAGAGGATGCGCAGCGCCACCAGGGCGTCGCCCCGAATCATGATGTCATAGGGCGCTAAGGCAGGGGCAGTGGGGATCGCACCGTTTGGCCCATAACGCAGAAGGAGCACCCACACAGCCGCGAGCAGCAAGGCCCCTGCACACATAAGGAAACCGGTGTAGCTGAGGGTAAGTTTGAGGCGAACACTCAAACCAGGGGCTCTATCCACGGTCTCTGCCCTCAGGCCTCACGCCCGGTGCCGGGCTGAGTGCCGATGCGGTACCCGACGCCAGCCTCGGTGGCAATGATCCAGGGTTCGCCGAGGCGTTTGCGCAGACCCGAGACCGTGATGCGCACGGCGTTGGTCAACGGGTCAGCGTTCTCATCCCAAGCCCGTTCCAGTAGCTCCTCGGCGCTGACGATACCGCCTTCGGCCGCGACGAGAACTTCGAGCACGGCGAACTGCTTGCGGGTGAGCGCGACGTAGCGGCCGTCGCGGTAGACCTCGCGACGGAACGGATCCAGACGCAGGCCTGCGATCTCCCGCACGGGTGGCCTGTTGTGGGCGCGCCTGCGGTCGAGCGCCCTGAGCCGGAGTACGAGTTCCTGGAGTTCAAAGGGCTTGGTGAGGTAGTCGTCGGCGCCGAGTTCAAATCCGGAGACCTTGTCGTCGAGCCGGTTAGCAGCGGTGAGCATGAGGATAGGCATGCCGCTGCCGGAGGCGACGATGCGTTTGGCGATCTCGTCACCGTCAGGTCCGGGAATGTCTCGGTCGAGGACGGCAATGTCATAGGCGTTGACGCTCAGCAGCTCCAGAGCGGTGTCGCCGTCACCCGCGATGTCCGCTGCGATCGCTTCCAGGCGCAGGCCATCACGGATGGCTTCTGCCATATAGGGCTCGTCCTCAACGATCAACACACGCATGCTCGGAATTATAACGAGAGGCGCATATCGTTGGCATATCGAAAACCCCATACGCGCTGGCAACACCTCACTCCGTACACTGGAGGCATGGACTATAGCGAACCAACACAGGTAAACGAAACAGCAGTGACACGCATGCCCGGCATTGAACGGGTGTCCTCGCAATCACCACACGCGGGGAGGTAACATGAGTAGAACACGACGGCCGCTGGCCGCCCTTGCCCTGCTCGCCCTGCTCGTCGTGGGCTGTTCGAACGCACCAGCCGAGACCGGCGCCGACAGCGTCGGCAGCACCATCGCCGTAACTTTTATTGCACCGGGCGCCACCGCACCGGCTGCCGCCACCGCAACTGCCGGTACCGGCAGCAGCGCTGGCAACACCACCATCACCGCGCATGAGCAGGCGGTGAAGTTCGCCGAGTGCATGCGCGCCAAGGGTGTCAGCGAGTTCCCAGACCCGGACGCGTCGGGAGAGTTCACCATCGATGAGATAGCGAACGGCTCGTCACTGGACCCGAGCTCCGCTGCGTGGCAAAAAGCCATCGATTCCTGCAAGGACCTGGAGCCACCAGGGTTCACAGGCCACAAGAGGAACCCCCAGGAGCAGGAGAATGCCCTCAAGTTCGCCCAGTGCATACGCGACAACGGCGTGCCGGACTTCCCGGATCCCGCCGCCGATGAGCCTCTCATCGACACGAATCGAATCCCATCCGCCGCCGAGACCGGTGGTCGGACCCTTCTCCACGCCGCGATGGACAAGTGCCGTTATATCATCGCAGATCAATTGAAGGGCCAGTGATGCCAGTGGTGCAGAAGACATGGGTGCTGGCCGGAGCGGCCGTCCTGGTTGCCGCAATCGTAACCGGCGGCGTGGTTGTCAGGTCCAGTACGCAGCAAGCGACCCCGGCCGAACAGGAGCCGCCAGTAAACACCGCAAAGGTGGAAAAGGGGAAGCTCTCGGCTATGGTCTCCCTGTACGGGACCCTGACCTATCGGGCGCGCTCGGACGGTTCGCCGTACTCCGTGATTAACCAGGCCCGCGGGACATACACCGAGCTGCCCGATGTCGGTGCCAAGGTCGCCTGTGGCCACGTGTTCTATCGAGTGGACGACCATCCGGTGCTGCTGCTATGTGGCACCGTCCCGGCCTATCGCGACCTGTACCCGGGTGATAAGGGCAACGACGTCCGTCAGCTCAACCAGAACATGCACAAGCTCGGCTACGACGTCGCCGCCGGTGTCGCCATCGATCCCGACGACAACTATTTCACCACTAAGACGGAGAAGGCCCTCGAGCTGCTCCAGTACGACAAGGGCTTTGACGTGACTGGAGTGCTTAAAACCGCTGATGCGATCTTCCTGCCCGAGCCAGTACGGGTCGCCAAGGTGACCGGCGAACTCGGTGGATCCGCCCAAACGGGTACGCAGGTCCTGTCTGCTACTTCCGACACGCTGGAAGTGCAGGTAGCCCTCGAGCCGTCGCAGCAGGATGAGGTGAAGCAGGGTGACCGTGCGCAGATCACTCTGCCCGGCAACAAGTCGGTGATGGGAAAGGTGGATCGGTTCGGGAGCGTCGTCCTTCCTCCCGCTGGGAAGAACGACAACGCCGGGGTCGCGAACATCCCGGCGTACATCAGTCTCGACAACCCAGCAAAGGCGAACGGACTCGACGAGGTTCCGGTTCAGGTGGAAATCACGACCGAGGGAGTGGAGAACGCCCTGAGCGTCCCGGTCACGGCGATCGTTGGGAAATCCGGCGGCGGGTTTGCGGTCGAGGTCGTGCGCGCCGGCGGGCGACGCGAGCTGGTCGCCGTGAAGCTGGGCCTGTTCGCAGCAAACGGACGAGTCGAGGTCGAGGGCGATCTGCGCGAAGGCGATCAGGTGGTGGTGCCGTCGTTATGAGTGATATGAGTGGCGAATCAGTTCTGGAATTAGATGGGGTGACCAAGATTTATGGTGAGCAGCCGCCGGTGTCCGCCCTGCGGGGGGTGTCCTTTTCCGTCCGGCGGGGCGAGCTGGTGGCGATCGTCGGGCCTTCCGGGTCGGGCAAGTCCACGCTCCTGCACGTCATGGGGACGCTGGAGCGGCCCAGCAATGGTGTGGTCCGGATCGGTGAGGTCGACGTGGCGCGGCTGAGCGACCGCGAGCTGTCGCTACTGCGGGCTCGGGAGATCGGATTCGTCTTCCAGCAGTTCTTCCTGGCCGAACATGCCACGGTGCGGGAGAACGTCGCCGACGGGTTGCTCTACTCCGGCGTCCCCGCCGCCGAGCGGTACAGGCGCGCGGATGAGGCGCTCAAACAAGTCGGCCTCTCCAAACGCGCGAGCTTCAAGCCCACCCAGCTCTCCGGAGGGGAGCGGCAGCGGGTTGCGATCGCCAGGGCTCTCGTGGGGCGTCCGGCAATCATTCTAGCCGACGAACCGACGGGGAACCTCGACAGCACTACTGGCGCATCGATCATGGAACTCATCCGCGAGCTCAACGCCGCCGGCGCCACCATCATCATGATCACGCACGACACGAGCCTCGCCGGTCAGATGCCTCGCCAGATTCGGGTACTGGACGGCCGGGTGGTCTCCGACACCACCCGCGATGGCGGGCGCCGCGATTGCGGTGTCCTTGTGGCGCCCATGGACGGTGCGGGGGGCGAAGCGAGAGGTGCCGTGAGTGCCAGGGCCGGCCGATTGCAGCTGAAGGACTGGCTGCGAGTGGCGAGTGCCGGGCTGCGCGCCCGACCGCTGCGCGCAGCGCTGTCCGCGCTCGGGATCGCGATCGGAACGGCAGCGATCGTAGGGGTCCTCGGATTGTCCTCCTCCTCGAAGGCCGGGCTGATCGCGGAGATCGACCGACTCGGCACGAATCTGCTGACCGTCGAGCCTGGACAGAGCCTCACCGGGGGAGCGGCGAAGCTGCCTTTCGAAGCGCCAGGGCGTATCACACTCCTGGACAACGTCCAACTGGTGGCGTACACCAGCCTGATGAAGGAAGAGAAGGTCTACCGGAACTCGATGATCCCGGTGGGCATCACCGGTGGCCTCCAGGTGCGGGCAACCAGTCTGAACCTACTGTCGGTACTCGGTACCGGCGTCGCTCGCGGCGACTGGCTCAACGAGGGCACCGCCCGCGAACCGGTCGCGGTACTCGGTTCGGCCGCCGCGGCGCATCTGGGCGTCGACCGCGTCTTCCCTGATCAGCACATTTGGCTGGGCGGCCAGTGGTTCAATGTCGCGGGCATTCTGAAGCCCTCGCCGCTGGTGCCCGACATTGACTACAGCGCCTTAGTCGGTTATCCAGCCGCCCAGAAGTATCTCGGCTATGTCAGCATGGTCCGTGGCGAGGCTAAGGCCGGCCCGCCAAGCTCTATTTACGTTCGCACCGCCACCGGTCATGAGGCGGCGGTGCAGTCGTTGCTCGCGCGGACCGCCAACCCAGAGGCGCCGTACGAGGTGGCCGTGAGCCAGCCGTCCGACGTGCTCACCGCCCGAGCCGCTGCGGCGGGGGCGTTCGACAGCCTCTTTCTAGGGCTCGGGGTTGTGGCACTGATCGTGGGTGCCATCGGTGTCGCCAACATCATGATCATCTCGGTTCTGGAACGCCGCTCGGAGATCGGTCTCCGTCGTGCCCTTGGTGCGACGGAGGGCCAGATCCGGACGCAGTTCCTCGGTGAGTCGATCCTGCTCGCCGTCATCGGCGGCATCGTCGGCGTGCTTGCCGGTGCCGTGGCAACAGTCGTATACGCCAGCGCGAAGAGCTGGGTCGTCGTGATCCCCGTTGAGGCGTGGTTGGGCGGCATCGTCTCAGCCATACTGATCGGCGCGTTCGCAGGCTTGATGCCGGCCGTTCGAGCGTCTCGGACGTCGCCGACCGTGGCATTGCGTACGGTATGAACGGGAAGTGGGTTGCTTACCGAACCACCGGGAGTGCCGCGGCCCCCGCGCGAGGTGTCATACCGTAAACGAATGGGTTAACACAGGTCCAATTCTTGCTGCCCGAATGCACCTGACTGGACTGGCTCACCACGATTGGCCTGAGCCCTGCCCGGAGCATGCCGAATGATCGCTTGCTTGCCAGATAACTTGTGAATCAACCTCCCGCGGGGTCCATACTTAACCACGGCACCGGTAAGCAACCCATGGGAGGGAACCTGAATCTCCAATCTCACTCCCTCTTCGGCGGGGGTTGGATCAGCTCGAACGTGATGCCGTCGGGGTTCGTGAAGTAGATGCCCCAGCCGCCCTTGTTCACGCCGTACTCGATCGCCACTGGTGCGTCGGCCTTGAACTTCACCCCCAGCGCCTTCAGCCGGTTGAACTCGGCGTGGATGTCGTCCACGATGAAGGCCCAGTGCCCCACACCGGTGTTGCAGGTGGAAAGGTCCAGGTCACTGCGCCCCGGCGGCCGCACATACTCGATCAGCTCGATGTGGTGGTTACCTTTTGCAGGCAGCGGCATGCCCGGCACGAGTAGTTGGGCCACCTTCAACTTCACGTTCGTGTACCCAATCATCCGGCCGGTATATTCGTTCTCCTGGATCTGCCCGCGCAGGTACTGCAGCCCCAGCACCTCGGTGAACCACTTCACCGACTCCTCCAGGTTCGATACTGTAAATGAGACGTGGAAGAAGCCTTCAATCATGGTTGTTCCTCAGATATCGACGGACGACTATCGACGGATGGTGCGACAGGCTCTCCTAGAGACGACCAGGGACCAGGGTATTGACATTCCAAGGCGAAGCCGAGGAATCATACCCGAACTGGGTCCATACCCACATCGCAGTCGGCACGGCGCGTTCGTCTCCGCGTCGTGACCAATCAGAGATACCGGCGAACATGCAGTTCATCGCATCTGAAGTTGAGACTTTGGTCGGTCGCCGTGAATGGCTAAAGCCTCGACTCCACCACAACTCATTTCGCCATGTCCGCCCTGCGAGTCACTGATCCATCGCGGCCCAGATTCCTCACCTTCGGTTCGCAATGATGAATCCCTGGTCCATGGTCCACCGACCGCGGTCGTCCGTCCTCCGATGTCCGTCGAACTAGATCTCCCCGCAAAACGAGACGTTCATACCCATTTCTTTCATCGCTGCGGCTTTGGCGAACATAGCCCGCCGGGCGCCGGTTTTATTGGGAGCGTAGGCCACCTGAATGTGGTTGGCTTGATGGCGCGCCATGAACTGGTCGCGGGTGATGCCTTGCAGCACAGCGTGCATGACAGGCCACTGTGGTGTGGTGAGCTTCCAGCGCTCCTCTGTCTCCTCGCGCGGCAATACTACACTCTCAGCCAGACCGGTATCAAAGTTCAACCTGCCACCAGCGACGAACACGCGGCTCCATACCACCCAGCCAGGCTTGCTAACGCCCTTGATGGTTCCACCACCCAGGGGAAAGTACATGGATGCTTGGCGTTCGCTCACGGCGCCCGCATAACCGTCTATCAGGTGCGCAGGCGGAACAGCACCAGAGATTTCGTATAACCATACGAAATCATCGATCATCCTGCTATTGCTTGGACCTTTGTACTGGCGACCCCAGCGCACGTCATGCAACGTGTTTTCGGGTGCAAAACCCAGTTTTTTCCACAGCCGGTAAGTGACCAGCCCGTCCAGCCCGGCGCACTCGTCCACCTCGTTGAAGTGCGGGATGGCCTCGCCGGCGAACAGCTCACTGCCGGACTCGTCGTAAACGGGCGGGCGATCCACATTATTCAGCAGGCCTTCCACCAGATCCGACGCCGGGACCAGGTCCTTCAGGCCTTGCTGGTACTGGATGCCAACTGTGGCGCAGCCGAACTGGTCGGCGATGCGGACGGCGGCTATGTACATCTTGCACTGCTGTATGACCTGTGCTTCCGTCAAGTCATTGGCCTCATCGGATCCGATATTGAACTTCATACCTTTGGCTAACAGCCACTCATAAACACCGCGTGCCTCGGACTCCGAGACGGTGCTCATTTTGGCGTAAAGGGCTGACTGGCTAAGGCGCTCCTTAAAGACGCCGGTGGCTGCCAGCAGTTCATCAGGGATGATGGCGTTATACATTCCCATGCAGCCTTCATCGAAGATACCCATGATGGCCTTATTTTTATGCAGTTCGCTGGCCACGCGCTGACCCGTTCGGGCTGAACTGGCTGGAACGTCGACGGAGTCATAGGGATGCACGTGTGTAAGTTTATGGGTTACCTTACCCTTCGAGAGCCATGTCCGCAGGCCTTTGACAAAGAAGTCGTCGGTGAAGTCTTCGCTCCACAACGTACTGAACTTCTGACCCGCCTTGGTGAGTGAACCATTCAGGTTCAACATACCTACCAGACCAGGCCACTGGCCACTCCAGTTAGCCGTCGTCAAGATGGGGCCCTGGTGCGTCATGAGCCCGGGCAGCACATGGTGCGTGTACTGCCAGACGGCCTCAGCGACGATGACAGGTGCCTGGGTCGGTATTCTGCTGAACACCTCCATCCCATACTTCTGGCTGTCAATAAAGCCATGCTTGGCCAGGGGGTCATAGGGGTGTGCGCGTTTAATCGTGACTCCCTCCCGCCTGACCGCGTCGAACACTTTTTGTTCCATAGCTTCTTGCGCAGGCCAACACATCTGGTTTGCCGACAAACGCAAATCACCACTCGCGACAAGATACACCGTTGTCATGATTTACTCCTTCCATCATATAAGTCGGAACGTTATAGCATGGTTGTTCGGCCAATCGCCCGTAGGGTGCAGCCGGTATGGAATGCACAGGATAGTGAAAGTCGGGTCTTTGCACGGATATGGCTTGGGTGTTGTTTGTGCTCCAGTGAGCCCGGCCAACCATCGTAATAGCGATACACAAACACTGCTGGGCGGCTTCATTTACGAATGCACGGTGATTATATGGTTGGGCTCATTAGTTGACAAGCAGCGGATACCATGGTTCGTTATCGAGTCGTGGCACAATCGTCAGCACGTAGTCAAACGTTATGCATATTGCCCTGCTATAGTGTGTAATCGAAGTTACGAATGAGTGATCAATCTGAACAGCCTAAGCGGAAACCAGACCGACAAACCCCTTCACCTCCACCACAACGTGCTGGCTATGTGCCCGCGCCAGGAGGTTCTCCGACTGCACCGCGGCGGTGGGGAGATGAAAACCCAGGTGCTAAACACTCCACCTCACCAGGTGCCAAACCTTCGCCTGCCCCACCTGTAGCTCCAAATATGACGGGTAGCCACGCGGCGCCCTCTGTAAAATCGGCCCTTGCTGCGTCTGAGCCGGCGGCAACGCAGGTTGGCAGGCATAATACTGGCCGGCCATCCAAATCAACTCGCCCCCACATATTAGGCTTTAAGCTGGCGCGTATATTCTTTATGGTATCGCTAATCGGGGTGGTTACTTTCATCGCCCTGGTGGTACTGGGTGCGGCTGGTTACATTATTGTCAGTGCTGAGGTACCCGACGCGAGTGAGCTTGAGGTGAAGGTGCAGCAGGGATCATTCGCCAGTACCAAGATCTTCGACCGTGATGGCAACCTGCTGGTGGAGCTAACCGACCCAACAAACCCGGCGGCCGGTCGCCGGACATACGTTCAACTGAGTAGCATCAGCCCATACGTAAAAGAGGCCACCATCGCCACGGAGGACCCCAATTTCTATCGTTACTCGGTAGGTTTCGATCCAATCGCCATCGTGCGCGTGCTTTATTACGCCGTGACCGAGCGGGATTTTGTGAGCGGCGGGAGCACCATCACCCAACAGGTGGCGCGCAACCTGCTGCTCACACCAGAAGAACGAAATTCACGCACGCTGCAACGCAAACTACGCGAAATAGTCCTGGCCAATGCTGTGGCACAGCGTTATTCGCGCGACCAGATCCTGGAAATCTACCTCAATGAGATTTTCTACGGCAACCAGTCGTATGGAATTGAAGCAGCGGCTGAGACGTATTTCAACAAACGTGCCTCCGATCTGGACCTGGCCGAGGCGTCGATGCTGGCTGGCATCCCACAGTCACCCGTGATGTGGGACCCGGTGACGAATAAGGAGAATACGTTGCGACGGCAGGCCGATGTACTGCGCCTGATGGTTAAAGCGGGTTACATTACGGAGAGTCAGGTGCAACCTGCCGAAGATGAAATCGCCGCCTTAACCTTCACCGGGCCGGTCAATAACTACTCGTCTATCGCGCCACACTTTCTGACCTATGTGAAGCAAATCCTGGACAACGATTTCGGTGTGGACGGTCTGTATCGCACAGGCTTGCGTGTCTATACAACACTTGACCCACGCATCCAGCAGATTGCAGATCGGGCGGTGAAAGACCAGATTGCCAAACTGAAAGGCATGCACGTCGACAATAGTGCAGCGGTGGTGATTAATCCGCAAACAGGCGAGATTCTGGCGATGGTGGGGAGCGCTGATTTCAACAACGTAGCCATTGCCGGGCAGGTGAATGTGGCTCTTTCACTACGGCAACCTGGATCGTCCATCAAGCCCTTCAATTACATCGCTGCCTTTGAGAAAGGCTACACGCCGGCCACGCTCATCTGGGACACCCCGACGACTTTTACCAACCAGTATGGCCAGAAGTACACGCCCACCAACTATGACATGAAGTATCACGGTGCCGTGCTGGTGCGTAATGCGCTGGCGGAGAGCTTGAACGTTCCAGCGGTCAAGACGCTGCAGTTTGTAGGCCTGCCTGCTTTCCTTAATATGACTGAGCGAGTGGGCATTCACTTTCCCCCCAACCCGCAATATGGCCTGGCGTTAACCTTGGGCGGAGGGGAGGTGCGGTTGCTTGACCTGACAACGGGTTACAGCGTTTTGGCGAATAACGGCGTGCTGATGAACCCTACACCAATCAGCAAAGTCGAGCTGCCAGACGGGCAGGTGGTTCGCGACTATTTACAGGCCAACCGTGTCGGGCAGGTAATCGCTCCGCAGTACACCTACCTGATCAGCAGTATCCTATCGGACAATACTGCGCGCGCTCCCGAGTTCGGCTACAACAGTCCGCTGAAAACCTCCCGCCCGACGGCTGTGAAGACCGGTACCACCAACGACTTCCGTGATAACCTGACCGTTGGCTATACACCCAATCTGGTCGTAGGCGTATGGGTGGGCAATACCGATGACACGCCCATGCAGGGGGTGACTGGTGTCACTGGCGCTGCGCCCATCTGGCATCAAATCATTGAGCAGGCTACGGCGGGAACACCCGTAATGAATTTCGTTCGCCCGCCAGGCATCATCGAAGCGGAAATCTGCATCGATGGAGGCCATGCGCCGTCGCCCGCATGCCCGGCTGATCGGCGGCGCAAGGAAGTGTTCAAAGCTGGCCAGGGACCGTTGCCACCCGACGAGACTGTGGAGCGCGCCGCCCGAGCCAATGACCCAAATCTGCTAAATAGTCCGGTCAACCAACCAGGGCCGAGCCAGATTCTTATCAGCCAACCGGCCGAAGGAGCAGTCGTCTCGCACGGGTTACTTTCGATCCGTGGGACGGTGAATCCGCCTGGCTTCCAGAAATACCAGGTGGAATATGGCGATGGCAATAACCCCGGGCAATGGAAGTGGATCAGCGGACCGCATCTGAGCCCGGTGAATGACAACCAGCTTACTCAATGGAACACGGATGGACTTGCACCAGGGCGGTACACGATCAAGGTGACAGCTTTTACATCAAGCGGCAGTCTGGCAGGCTACACACACTTCGATGTGGCACCGTAAAGCAATGGAGATGTCAGACTTCTTTAAGAAGTCTGACATCTCCTATGCTACGCTTTTGTAGCTTCCACCGCGGCGCGAATGTGCGAGAGATCGATATCGGTTGGAACAGTGCAATCGGCGCCTATCATCAGAGAGCGCCTGCCGAAGTCCTCAATGATGTGGCGCACGGCCTGGCCGATCTGCTCGGGTGAGCCATCCACGATGACACCGCGGTCGCCCATGCCACCTATAACTGTTCGCCGGAAGAGGCTATACCCCTGCTTCAGGCTCAAATTGTGTTTGGTCGCTGCCCAGTTCACAGCGTGGCTGGGATAGTCGGCATATAGAGGCAGACGCATGCGATCACCACAGATGTGGAGCAGGTTGAACTCACCATGACCCCGAACGGCATTTAGCACCGTCAGGTCGGCAGGCTTGAGATGATGCAGGAAGGTATCCTCGCCGAAGCGATCTTCTTCACCACCCTGCGCGGAATAGTAGATCCCAGCCGCGCCTGCCTCAATGCACGCTGCTGCGAATAGAGCCAGGCTTTCGGCAATCGCCGCAAGGCCCTGACCCACCGCCTGTGGATTCGCTTTCATGTGTTCGGTCACCTTTCCACCGCTGGCGTGGTTGCCTTCTGCGAAAGGACCAAACACGGTGGTAATGACCAGACACTCGCCACGCAGGGTGTCTACCAGGCGCTTCACCTCATCCAGTTGTTGCTGGAAGAAAGAGGAGCTCAACGGTGCCGGGCGTACGCGAAGCCAATCTGCCGGTGATTCGATGGCGACATTAGCCTGGTAGGGGTGCTCGTTCATTACCTTCAGGAAATCCACCCCCGATGCATGATAGTAATCCAGGTGAGCCTTAACAGACGCATCACCGTGCTTTTGCCCTGGCGGGAAGTGAAACCAGAAGCCAGCGGGGACGCGGTCCACCTCAGCCCCGGCCAACGCAGCGAGTACGCGTTCGATTTTGTTCATAAAACACCTGCCCTTTTTTATGCGATTGTAAGCTGAACACAGTCAACCGGACCATCCTACAACGGCCATGCTCATGATGCCTCCAGGATCCTGACGGTAAGGATGACGCTCCCTGAGACCATGACGCGAACCCGCAAGTTTCGCGCAGGCGATCACCTGTGAAGAGGCAGTTTATTAGCCACAACGTTGCCCGGCCTACCATCCTGTGCGGGATGGGATATGGCCACTCCAAGAGTTCGGGTGTCAATTTTTTGAATTTATCGCCAACTACAAACGCTACCTGAGTAATCGTTTACGTGATTATTACGTGCTGAGAGCGGGTTCGTATTTTGAGCTTATGGGCACTGCGGGTACACTTTCAAGCTATGACAACGGCAACAAAAGTCCACTTACCTTTACCACTGGCAGAACTGCTCCACCAGCGTAAGCCTGTTCGGAATGCAAATGCTGAATATCAGGATCGCATGAGCCGGCTTGAGCGAGTTGCGGTTTTCGTCACCAACCATGTTGGGACCATGGGGTTTTTCCTTATCATCATGGTCTGGACGCTCCTCTGGCTAGGTTGGAATTTCCTGGCACCCCCGCGACTCCGATTCGACCCGCCCATGGGCTTTGTATTCTGGTTATTCATCTCGAACCTGATCCAGTTGCACCTGATGCCGCTCATCATGGTTGCACAGAATTTGCAGGAACGACATAGCGAGATCCGCGCCCAGAGTGAGTATGAGCTCAGCGTCTCCTCCGAACGCGAGATTGAAACCATTTTGCGCCACCTTGAATATCAAAACGTGGTGCTGATCAGCCTGGTTAAGAAGCTGGGTGTGAGTCAAGTGGAACTGGAAGAGGAGTTCAAGACGCTGGCGACCAGTGTACCTGAGCACCCGATGTCGCAACCGACAGATACTACCGCCAACGGGCCATCATTTGGTGCTGCCAGACCTGCAGGAGCATAAGAGCAAGACTACAGCCTGGCATTATGCCTAAATCTAGTCCGTTATACCCTTACCAGGCCAGTGGGATTTGTGTAATTCAAGCCAGTTTTCCGATATCGAGTGGAGTGTTAGCCAGGATGTCATCCAGAATGCCTTTGGAGGTACGGTTACGTAGCTCTGCTTCTGGTTTTATGATCAACCGATGCGCCATGGTGTAGGGCACCAGATACTTTATGTCATCAGGCAACACGTGGTCACGGCCGTTAATGGCGGCGAAAGCCTGCGCCGTCTTGTAAAGCGCCAGGCTGGCACGCGGACTGGCACCCAGAGCCAGATCGGGATTCGAACGGGTTGCGGTTACGAGTTGCACGATGTATTCCTGCAGCGACTGATCCACGTGCACCTCCCATACCTGACTTTGCAGTGCCGGCAACTGATTAACATCAGCCACCTGCTGTAAATGGGAAATGGGGTGTTCGCGACGTAGATTGGTCATCAGTATGAGCTCATCAGCTGGAGACGGATAGCCTACCGACAGCCGCATCAGAAAGCGGTCCAACTGGGCCTCGGGAAGTGGAAATGTACCTTCGTACTCTATTGGGTTTTGTGTAGCCAGCACCAGAAAGGGCTCGGGTAAAGTGCGACTGACTCCATCCACACTCACCTGCGCTTCAGACATGGCTTCCAGTAAAGCTGACTGCGTGCGTGGTGTGGCACGGTTAATCTCGTCAGCCAGGAGCACATTTACGAAGATCGGCCCTGGGCGGAACTCGAACTGACTCGTCTGCTGGTTAAAGATGTTTACGCCCGTGACGTCATTGGGCAGGAGGTCGGGTGTGCATTGCAGCCGTTTGAAGATGCCACCCAGGCTGATGGCGATGGAGCGCGCCAGCATCGTTTTGCCAACACCCGGCACGTCCTCAATCAACACATGCCCCTGGCAGAGCAACGCCACCATGAGCAACTCAATCGTCCTGCGCTTACCGACGATCACGCGCTCAACATTATCAATAACGGCACCGGTGAACGACTGTACTGTTGACTCGGTCATCTATGTATCATGCCCCATAGTTATCTGGAAATCCAAAGTGATTGGGTTGGGTCGAATCGCCAGCCAGGTTGCTCTAGATGCAACTCCAGATGCACCCAACCCGAAGCCACACGCAGCATCGTCTCATCCCACGGACGCACGCCGCTGAGCGTGTCGGTACGCTCCACGTTACACGCGCCGACGGCTACAGCCGCGGTGGCAGCTTCTTCCACGCTCATATTGCGCAAGAGTGCGCTTAAGAACCCGGCGATGGTGCAATCTCCCGAGCCGGCTGTGCCGGCTACCGCTACCTTAAAGCAAGGCGCCCACAGTTCACGATCGCTCCACGCCGACACTTCCGACGGCTGGGCGCGGCCCATTCGCAGCAGGGCGTTGCGACCCGCTGTGCGCACGTAAAGTCCACGGTCGCCCATTTTAAAGCCAACAATCTTGACACCCAGGTCAATCAGCTCTCGGCTGAGATCGGATAGCAGGGCAGGGGTGATCAGAGGCAGGATGCTCCCACCCCCAGCCTGCCCGAGCAGGTCATCATACACCGTACGGCGTACCATGTAGAGAATCTCTTCGATACTGGGCAGGAATACATCTACAAACGGCAACGCCGAATGGATGATGGCAGGCCAATTGGCACGCCCGGCAGGTGAGTTTATGTCAGGCAAAGCCATATCCAACGAGGTTGTGGTACCGCGCTGCTTTGCCTGGCGGAAGATGTCGGTCAACGCGACACCATCATCTTCATACATACGCCGCATGAGGGGTGGATAGCCAAAGTGAAACAATCGCACGTCGTTGAGTATGTCGTAACGCACATCTTTGGCGGTAAATGTATCGTTGGCGCCTGGGCAGTGCAGGAAGATGCGATCAACGCCTGGTGGGTTGATGATGACCGTGTACGAAGTGGCAACCTGTGGATCGACGATCATGCCATCCTTGAGGTGCTGTCCATAGGAAGCCACAATCTGCTGGACAGCCTGGCCGAATATGTCTTCCCCCACTTTGCCCATCAAAGCCGTGTTGATGCCCAGCTTGTGGAGCGCCAACCCTGTATTCGACACAGCCCCGCCAGTGGAAAACGCCACGGGCCCGACATCGATCAGACGACCCGGCAGGAACATACGTTCAAACTGTTCCTTGCTACTGCGACTCAGGTCGGGGATCACGTCGAGGCACAGGTGCCCGGCGACAACGGCTGCGTACTTTTCTGGCATGATGCTTTACTCCGTCGAGGTGTTGCGGTCAGCCCATCCCGTGCGGGTCATATTTATTCCAGGTTCTCACTTTGCGGGATGATAGAACTTCGGGTAGTCCTTCACGAGAGGGTAAAGGGGTGGTTCGTCTTCCTCAATTTCGGGGAACCGGCCGACTGGCTCGTAGAAACGGTTGTCCACATTGTCGTCATTTACACTGGACACTTCGCCTACCAGTACGCGACTGTCTTCGCCCCAGAACTTGTGATACAGACCGCTCGTGATCGAGATGCTTTCGCCCGGCTCCAGAACCACCGTGTCGCCTGCCTTCACAGTGCGCCGGACGCCATCGATGCTGACAGATACCTCACCTGGATCCAACCCCTCATCCTTTGTGGAATTGTAAAGCTGGATAACCAGCTTCCCACCACCCCTATTGATGATGTCTTCGGTTTTACTCCAATGGAAGTGCATGGGGGTGACCTGATCCACATCGGAGATAAGCAGTTTCTCCGCATATACTTTTCCCCTGCCCTTGCGCAACGCGTCCATTGTGCCGTTACGGATGGTGAAAATGAACAGTCCCGTTCGGGCGTAATTGCCGGAACCAAAATCTGTGATGTCCCAACCCAACATGTGATCGACAATCTCGCGTGCCTCCTCACCTTTGGTGGCCCATTCCTGGGGAGTCCAAAAAGCGAAGGGGGGCAAGTGGAAGTGGTGCTCGTGCGCAAACGTAACCGCATCGCGCATGATCCGGTTTACCTCTGATCTTTTCATCCTGCTCCTTCCTGGCATGTGTGTTGAGCAAGGGGTTCACTCCTGCATGCCGGTTGATATCGTCTTGAACGTGGCGTACATCGCCTTATGGATTTTGCCACATAGTCGCCTGCACGGCAAACCATGCCAGCACCGGCACGCTTCAGAGAAGCTGGGAATTGAAAACGCTCATCTTGCATCGTGCGCATTATTGGCGTTAAATAGGCACGACATTACATTGGGAGACACGGATGAGGCAGGCAGTTATTTTCGGCGCAGGCAATATTGGGCGCGGATTCATCGGCCAGCTCTATAGCGAATCAGGTTACCACGTGACGTTTGTCGACGTGGATCAACCTTTATTGGATGCGATCAATCGTCGTGGCCAGTACGTCATCCGTCTGGTGACTAATGACCAGACTGAAGAGGTTGCTGTGGGTCCGGTGAATGCCATCAATGCGAACGACACCGAGCAGGTGGCAACGGTCGTCAGCCGGGCAGAAATCGGCGCCACGGCGGTAGGCGCCAATGTGCTCAAGTATGTGGCACCGAACATCGCAGCCGGCATTCGGCGACGCGCACAGGAAAACAACACAGCACCGCTGCACTTCATCATTTGTGAGAATTTGAAGGGTGCGGCCGGCATCGTGCGCGATATGGTGAAAGATCAGCTGCCGCCCGAGTTAGCTGTTTTCATGCAGGCGCATGTTGGTTTTGTGGATACGGTGATCGCGCGAATGGTACCCCCGCCTACGCCGGAAATGCGCTCCCAGGATCCCAGCCTGATCGTGGTGGAGCCTTACAAGGAGTTACCAGTTGACCAGGCAGCGTTTATTGGCGATCCACCGCAAATCGTAGGTATGACACCCTATGCGCCATTTTCGTTTTATACCGAACGCAAGTTGTATATCCATAACGCGGGCCACGCAGTCCTGGCCTACCTCGGTTACCTGGCCAATTACGAATACGGTTATAAAGCACTGGCTGATGAGGAGATCTACTTTCAGGTGCGTGGTGCCATGGAGGAATCGGCACTCACCCTGCTACGTAAATATCACCCGCCCACGGGAGCGCTGCCGGCCAACATCGATGACCTGCTGCATCGCTTTGAGAACCGGGTGCTGGGCGATACAATCTTACGGCTGGGCCGGGACCCGATTCGCAAGCTTGGCCGAACGGACCGCCTGGTGGGCGCTGCACTGAACGCTCTGGCCGAAGGCGTGCAACCGGTCAACCTGGTGGCTGGCATCGTCGCAGCGCTCAAATTCAATCATCCCAACGATCCCTTGGCGCATGACCTGCAAGCCAAATTGCACGGCTATGGTATCGCCCGCACCCTGTCTGAAGTCAGCGAACTGTCCGCCGGCGAACCGCTTACGGATATGATCATCAATCGCTTCTAGTTAGTTTCCTGGAATGTTGAGGTGGCTGGCGAGATTCCTGGTACGCCACCTCGCGCCCGCGCTGGCCATGCGCTGTGATTACGCCGATGTGCCGCAGGCAGTAGGTGATGCGCCGGGCCTGGGAACGTGATACGCCGCGCGCTGCGGCAAGGTCGCTACTGGTGAAGACTTGACCATCCGTAGTAGGAAGCAGGACGCGATAATCAGCCGGTGATTGAAAGAGACGCGTGTCCAGCACCTCGAGCAGGCGGCGGTCGTGTCGTGCCCAACCGCCACGACGCCAACTCGGCCGCTGATGGTTGCGGTGTGCCCTGGACCATAACTCCTCTTCGCGTATGAAGACAAGTTCGAGCGAGAAGTTTCGACGCGACACGAAAGAGGCTATGCTTACCAGTTCTGTAAACACGTCTTCTGCACGCCCCCGTTTAGGAGACTTACGCCGGCTGATTTGCGTGCGTAATCCATCATCGAGCTTAATGATCCACTTTTCCTGAGTAATGGGGTAGACCAGCCGCATGCGGTGGTGCACGGTGAGTTTGGCGATCTTACGCTTAAGAGCCGCGAAGTTGCTGGTCTGGATTTCGATGAGCAGCTTGCCGCGTACGATATCTACGATGGAACCATCCACGCGCACTTCGAGCTCATCGCCACGCTGCGCATACCAGGCTTTCAGCGCCGCGTGCAACGAGCTTTCCTGCAGCAGGCCGATGCCATTGCCGTTCATGGTGCAGGCATTATAGGGTTCGCAGCATCACCTTTGCAGACACCCGTGCGCTGCGATGACTATCTATAGCCGATCCGCTCAGGTAAAGCAGTACCTGGCTGGCTGAAGAGGATGCCACCCCGGATGAAAAGTGCGCCGCGATGTTCATTAGTGCAGTGACGCGGAGGTCACGAATTCTGACTCGGTGATGCTGATCGTCATGCCTGTATGCAACTGGCACACTACAGTCGGGAGGTGGCCATCGCGACGGTGGATGCCGAGCTGTATCTGCCTAGTGCGCGGCCCGATCATTTGCTGATCTTTAGCTTAATCTACAACTGACTGCAGTTGTCCCTTGAATTGACTATGGTAGAGGTGGTGGTAGAAACCTCCGGCGTTTAGCAATGTTTCATGTGTACCGCGCTCGACGATCTCGCCATGGTTAATCACGAGCAGTTGGTCTGCATTGCGTATTGTGCTCAGGCGATGAGCAATGACAAACGATGTGCGCCCCTGCATCAACCGCAGCAGGGCCTCCTGCACATGCCGTTCGGTGCGGGTGTCAACAGAAGAGGTTGCCTCGTCGAGGATAAGTATGTCCGGGTCGGCCAGAATGGCGCGCGCGATAGCCACGAGCTGGCGCTGACCCTGGCTCAGGTTACTGCCACGCTCCGTCAGTATGGTGCGATATCCATGGGGCAGGCGGTGAATGAACAAATCGGCGTTAGCCAGCCTGGAAGCCTCGATCACCTCGTCGTCAGTTGCATCCAGACGCCCATAACGGATATTGGTCATGAGCGTGTCGGCGAACAGGAAATTGTCCTGTAATACAATGCCCAGTTTTAGACGCAGGTCATCTTTGCGCACCTGTCGGATGTCCATGCCGTCCACCTTAATTGCCCCCTGGTCCACGTCGTAAAAGCGAGAGAGCACATTAATGATGGTGGTTTTACCAGCGCCGGTCGGGCCGACCAGAGCAACCGTCTGGCCGGGTTGTGCGCTCAAACTGACCTGCTTGAGCACGGGCACACCGGGCTCGTAGCCGAAAGACACATTATCAAACTCCACTTCGCCACGCAGACGCTGCAGCGCTTTCGCACCAGGCATATCGGGCAGGTCTGGAGCTTCGTCCATAGTTTGAAAGACACGCTCAGCGCCGGCCAGAGCTGATTGGATGCTATTGTAGAGTTGAGCGAGTTGGTTAAGCGGGAATGAGAACTGCCCAACATAACTGATAAACGCAGCGATGGTGCCTACCGTCGCAATCTGTTCAACAGCCATCCAGCCGCCGGCAGCCACGACGATTGTGCGTCCCAGGTTATTGATAAAGTTGATCAATGGCCCACCCAGACCGCCGAAAATCTGTGCCCGGATGGATGCTTCGCGTAAAGTCTGATTGTCCTGGTCGAAATCGCGGATCGCACGTTCCTCACGCCCATAAGCCTGGACCACGCGCTGGCCCGTGATCGTTTCCTCAATCAACCCGTTCAAAATGCCCAGGCCTGCCTGTTGATCGCGAAAGCCCTCGCGCGTTCGTTCGGACAGCCAGCGCGTGACCAATGCAATCATCGGCAGCGTCACCAGGCTCACCAAAGCCAGACCAACATTGACCACGAACATCATAATTGCGACGAAAATGAGGCTCAGCACACTGCGGATGAAACTGGTCGCGCCCTGCGACAGGACGTTACTCACGTTATCGACATCGTTGGTGAGGCGGCTCATAAGATCGCCATGTGGATGCTGGTCAAAGAAACGCAGGGAAAGTGTCTGCAGTCGGGTGAACAGGTCCTCGCGCATGTCACGCACTGCCCGCTGAGACACTCCGGCTGCCAGATATTCCTGCAGCCAGGTACCGACCGAGTTAATCAGGTAGACGCCAGCCATGATTGACAGGATGTGCCACAGACCAGGCAGGTCGGCTTTGTCGATGTAAGTGTCGATCGCTCGACCCATCAAGTATGGACCCAGCACACCCAGCAGGGAGTTAATGGCCACCAGCACTGTGATTATCACCAATCCCCAGGTCTGGCGGCGCAGATATAACCAAAGACGCGCCAGGGTGGCAGCGGCGTCTTTTGGTTTTTCGTGCGCCATGTACATACCAGGTGGCCCGCCGCCCATCGGACCCCGATTTCCTCCCTGCCGCCCGCCACCTACCGGTAATCTAGCCATGAGCCGCCCCTCCGCTACCCAGTTGCGAGTCGTAGATATCACGATAGATGGGGCTTGTGTCCAGCAACTCTGCGTGCGTGCCTTCTGCCGCTACCACACCGTCGTCGATCACGAGGATCTTGTCTGCCTTCAACACCGTGCTGATACGCTGGGCGATGACAAAACAGGTGCGTTCGCGGATCAAATCCCCCAATGCATCCTGGATTCGAGTTTCGGTTTCCACGTCAACAGAACTGGTACTGTCGTCCAATATGAGTATGGCTGGGCGCAGCAAGACAGCCCGTGCGATGGCCAGGCGTTGTTTCTGCCCACCGGATAGGTTCACTCCACGCTGGCCCAGCATCGTGTCATATCCGTCGGGCAGGGCCGTAATGAAGTCGTGTGCCTGGGCAATGCGCGCGGCGGTGACGACCTCGTCGTCACTGGCCTCGGGCCGGCCATAACGGATGTTATCGCGTACAGAGCCCGAAAAGAGCACGGCCTCCTGCAATGCCACGCCAATGTTGCGCCGTAAAGCAGTCTGAGCCACATCCCGTACATCCACCCCATCGATCGTGACACGCCCGGCGGTGACGTCATAGAAACGTGGAATCAGATGTACCAGGCTGGACTTTCCAGCGCCAGTGGAACCGAGCAAGGCTACCGTCTGTCCTGGTTTGGCTGTGAAGGTGATATCTTTCAATACCGGGTCGCTATCACTTCCGTTATAGCTGAACGTGACATGTTCGAACGCGACCAGACCGCGCGGATTAAACTCACGATTTGCGTTTGGTCGGTCTTTGATATCAGAGGTACTATCCAGGACCTGCTCGATGCGATCAGCAGAGGCCGCTGCGCGGGACATCTGCAATACGAGCATACTCACCATCATCAGTGAGAAAAGCGTGGTTGCCAGGTAATTGGTAAACGCTATGATCTGCCCGATCTCCATGTGCTTCTGTATAACCTGTATGCCGCCAAACCACAGTACGGCCACTACGCCAAAGTTCATCAGGATCATCATCATGGGGAAGGTGATGGTGACGATGCGCGCGACATTGATGATCTGGTTCATCAGGTTGTTATTGGCGATTTCGAAGCGCCGCATTTCGTAAGGGGCTCGAACGAAGGCTTTCACCACTCGCACCCCGGCCAGATTCTCCTGCATGACCGTATTCATGTCGTCGATACGCGCCTGCACCTGGTTGAACATGGGGTAGGCCCGACCAATGATCAAAATCAGCCCACTCAACACGAGCACCATCAAAACAAGTGGGATGATGGCTAGCTGGGGAGCGGTGATGATAGCCATAATCAGGGCGCCGATCATCAGGAATGGTGCGCGTACCATAATGCGCAAGAGCGCCTGGACTGCATCCTGGATTTGCTGGACATCGTTGGTCAGGCGAGTGATAAGCTGACCCGTGCCGAAACGGTCAAGATTGCCAAATGAGAACGCCTGGACCTTGCGGAAGACGGCAGCGCGTATATCGGCTCCTGTACCCATGGCTGCCCATACGGCAAAGACGGTACAACCCGATCCACCGATGGCGCCGATCAACGCCAATACAATCATGATGCCGCCGGCCTGCAGCACGTAGGGCAGGTTTAGTTTGGATACGCCGTCATCTACGATGCGCTCAATCATATACGGCTGGGTCAAGTCCATGGATACTTCAATCAACATGAAAAGGGGCGCCAGAATGGCCCAGCGCCGATAGGGTTTTAGAAACGCAAATAGCTTACGCACCGATGTCATGGGCTATTCCTCTCCCTTGTGGTCCAGATCGTCCAGAGTTCCATTTATGCGGGCCAGATTGTTGCGAATGTGCGTGAGCAACTGGCAGGCCTGAGTGCGCTCCTCGCCGGCCAGATCACCGAACGTTTCGCGCTGGATCGTTTGCAAAGTACGTTGGATGGCTGAACGGATGCTCCGCCCGGAACGGGTCAGATAGACACGCGAGATACGCTGGTCATCAGCATCAGGGCGGCGCTCGACGAAACCAGCATGTTCCATGCGTTGCACCATGCGGGTGATCGTCGCAGGTCTGACGTGCAAGCGGGCGGCTAACTCGGTGTGAGTCAATCCGTCACGCTGCCAGAGCGATTCCAGTACAGGCGGCTGGCCGCGGTAGACACCGAGTGCCTCGAAAAGCGTTTGTGCGCGCGAGTGATGTAGATGGCAAATCTGCACCAGCAGGCGATCGAGCGACTCGAGTTCGTCAGACGCGTGCTTAATATGGGAAGCCATGGGTTCGTAGCCAGGTTCTCCTGCCGACCCTGAGTGAACGGGGAAGGCCTGGCGCCCTGTACTAAAAACTTAGCCGGCTAAATAGAATTACTTAGCCGGCTAAGTTATACAACGGTTTTGGGGGTCTGTCAATAAAGGCTTTGCGTCTGGTTGCACACGACGGGAACCGCGACGCCCAAGCGTTGGGTTGAGTCACATCCTGCGGTTTGCAGAGGCCTGGCGTGAACACCCTCCCTGGCTCGAACCGGGCGGAAGGTCCATATACGCTGGAGAGTAAAGCTCAGGCCCATCCCGACCGCCATCGCCAAACCCTTGGCGAGCATCTCGCCGAATTCGGAGGTGGAGAAGAGACGGTCGAAAGTGGGCTCCAGTAAAATGAGGATCAGGTTATTAGCCGCCAATGCAGATAGGTTGACGGCAAAAAACTTCACAAACTGCACACCGACAGTCTGGCGCGTCTGTCCAGGGAACGTCCATCTGCGGTGAAGAATGAAATTGTTTACACTTCCGGCGCCATAAGCGGCGGTATTGGCTAGCAGGTCGGAAATTCCAAAGCGAATGCGCAGCAGCATGAACAAGATCACATCGATGAGAGTGCCGATGGCGCCCACCGTGACGTATCGTGCCGTCTGGCGCACCGATGCCCCTTTTTGCGGCAAGCGGTGCTGTACCTTTTCTACCACTTTTTGTTCCCGTGCCAGCCAATCCCTGGTCATGCACTCAGCATAAGGAGAGATTGTTTTTGAGGTGTGTAGAAAAGTTGAAGAAATTGTAAGGTCTACGGGCGTTGGTTAAGGCTGCTCTCATCCTGGCCATCGAACAACCTATCGAGCCACTGGCCAGGCTGGGTGAGGAAGCTGCGGGTGAGCCATACAGATTCCAGCTCGGCATAGGAAACCGGCTGAATGGGTGTCTGGTCGAAGCTGTAGATGAGTGCGCCGGGGTAAGCCATTAATAGCGGAGAGTGTGTGACGATGATGAACTGAGCCTGTTGCGCCTGGACCATCCTGTGAATCATCGAAAGCAGGGTCAGTTGCCGTTTCGGTGAAAGCGGCGTTTCGGGCTCGTCCAGCAGGTACAGGCCGCCTGGCACAAAGCGTGCCTGGAAGAACTCCAGGAAGCTCTCGCCATGCGAGTGGGTTTCCAACCCGGATCCGTAGCGTTGCTGAAGCGCGCTTAACTCGCTTTTGTAGGGTATGCGTGCCCAGTGCAACGCTTCGTCGGTGCGATCTTTGTACTCTTCATCCAGCGCCTGCAGGTCGTTCTCCAGGTCGGCACGCGTTTGCGCCAGGTGTTTTACGTAGCCGAAAAAGTCCTCCGCGCGCAGGAATAAACCCTTGTGCGTGCGCCGGATCCACGCCAGACGCAAGTGCTGCGCCAACGAGCGGGCTGGTTCCAGGGTTCGGTCGGTCTTTACACTCTCACTGCCAGCGGTGATAGCCCCCACAGCACAGGCCAGCGCTTCCAGCAGTGCCGATTTGCCTGTTCCATTCTCGCCTACAAAGAAAGTCACCTCCGCAGAGAACGTAATGGCTGTCAAGGTCCGGATGGTCGGGACGTTGAACGGGTATGCGTTTCGCTTTAGTGCATCCGAGCCGTCTGTAGTGAGTGTGCGCAGGTGGATCATCGAAGTCATTCCACTGGTCTGACTGCCAGCCAAGTGTGATGATACATCCTCGCAGGCGGGAGCTGCGGTGCTGAGCCACCACGTTGATCTGGAATGAGGGAGGACCAGGGGGACTGGAAAAGGGCAAAAAAACCGCCAGCAGGGCGGAGCACAAGCGCTGCTGGCGGTGGGCGAATTGGAGGTCAGGTGAACATGTATCCATCGCCGCGGACGTTTACAATGCGATGGGCCACCTGCGGATGAACCTCCAATTTGCCGCGCAAGCGCATCATGTGGGGACGCAGTAGCCGGACACCGCTATCGATGCTCTTGTTGGGCATTTGCAGTGCGAACTTAATGAGCTCTTCCATGCTGACGGTCTGGTTGTGCTTGGCCAGCAGCATGGCAAATACGCGACCTTCGACCGGTGTCAGGCGCACATATGAATCATCGAAGTAAATGATATTGGTATCGGGAACCCACTTGAAATTTATGGACGTGCTCCGTACTGGAGCTGGTGCAGAGGTGTAAGTACCAGTTTGCGGTGCACCCTTAACTGCGTTGTCATGAGCAGTCATGATGCGTTCGGCCAGCACCCGCGCCCGCAGCTTGCGCGCATCCTCCGCCTCACTGAAAAGAACATAGTCAGTTGCGCCCAATTTCAATGCCTGGATAGCCGTATGGACGTTTGTTCCCTCTCGATCATACAAGAGGGTGGGTGGCAATGTCAGGTTAATCTCGTGAATCAATGACAAGAGCGGGATGGCTCCAGCCTGCACCTCTGCTACCAGAATTGTGTTTGCCATTCCAAAGGCATTGTCATGGCTAATCGTCACTTTCAATGCCATGAACGCCTCCGGCACACTATATACGGTACGGACTTCGCATCCTGCCTCCACCAGGCCCTGTTCGATTGCTGTGTCTGGCCCTTTACCGTATACGAGATAAATAGCTTGTGCACCCATGTCATTGTCTCCAGTATGCCCGCACGAATTATGGCAGCATGGTAGCCTGACTTACCTGAAGGTGGCACAAAGACTCTGTCGATACTTGGTGAAGAACAGGCGATGCATAGCCTATATTTGTATGTGTAGCCCACGGTCGTCCGTTGTGCGAGGTGGGCTGATAAAGCGTGGCGGTGCAGGGAGTGGCTGCCTCAGGTCTTGGCGAGGGGCAGGCGGACCACGAACGACGCGCCTGCACCAGGCTGGCTCGTAACCCGGATATCCCCTCCGTGGCGCGTAATAATGCCATATGTGATAGACAACCCCAAACCAGTTCCCTGCCCGACGGGCTTGGTGGTGAAAAAGGGATCGAAGATGCGATCCAGGTCGGATTTGGGGATGCCTATGCCAGTATCGGTTATGGTGAGCGTGCCGCTTTCAGAGTCCTGTGCGGTCTGGAGCGTTAAAGTACCACCGTGTGGCATTGCCTGCCGGGCGTTTTGGACCAGGTTCATTATGACCTGCAGCATCTGATTCGTGTCGACCAATACCCAAACAGGGGCTTCTGAAGCAGTATGGTGTACCTTAATATCCTCACGGGTTAGCTGATAAGCCGTGAGGTTAATGACATGCTCCATGATTTCACGCAGGTCCACTCGCTTAAGGTCCAGCGACGAATGCCGGGCAAAACCCAGTAGGTTATCTACGATGTGTTTCACCCGAATGGACTCACGAGCGATGAGCTCGGCGTATCCTTTCAGACGCTCATTCGTTTCCAGTTGCACGAGCAATTGGGCGAAGCCAAGGATGATGCCGATTGGGTTATTAATCTCATGGGTCAGACCGGCTGTCAGTTGGCCGATGGATGCCAGTTTCTCGGACTGCACCAATTGGGCCTGAGCTTCCAGCAGTTCCGTGTTTTTCCTCTCGAGATCCATGAGCTGGGTCTGCACCTGCTCGTACATGCGGGCGTTCTCCATGGCGATAGCGACCGATCCGGCTACGGTCTCCACGAAGTTGTGGTCCGTGGCATTAAACGAACCTGTCCATTTATTTGCCAGCAGGAGAGCGCCGATCACATGGTCGTGAATCACCAGTGGTTGGCACAGGATGGTTTGGGCTTTGAAATCGGCTGGGGTGTCGGTACCAGAGGAAAATAAGGGATCCAGCGCAGCCTCATTGGTGACGTACGCATGACCGGTTTGCATCACATGCCCGATGATTCCCTCATCGCCCCGCATCCGCACACCACTCAGCACCTCCCACCAACCAGCCGGTCGGGCAACCAGAAAGCGCACACCGAGTGGCCCTTCCAGCCAGGCGAGAGACACCGCCTGCACGCCCACCAGCATCTCGAGGTCGACGACAGCTGTCGAGGCAACCTCCTTCAGATCGAGCGACGCGTTAATCGTTGTAATCAGGTGGTGAAGCGTCGTGAGCTGTTGATACTGATCCCGAACGCGTTCGTCCAGGTCAGTATTCGAGCGGCGCATGAACCGTAGTGCACGTTCCTTCTCCTTCGAGGTATCGCGCAGCATCTGTTGCAGGCGATCGATCTCGACCTGCAGCGATCCGGTGTCAGTGCTCATGGCCTGTTGCTGATCGGATTAGCTTGTTACTCCAGAGCTATGCTAATGCCTGTGGAGAAACCGGTTTTTGCAGGCAGTGCTCGACGAGTGGGACAACCGTTTCGATGTCGAATGGCTTGACAAGGAAGTCGAGGGCACCCAGCCGCATGGATTCCACCACCACCGGCACGTCGGCATAAGCTGTCATGACGATGACGGGTGACCAATCCTCAGCAGCACGCAGCAGTTTTAGAAACTCCAGCCCGGTCATGCCTGGCATACGGTTGTCGATGATCAACAAGTCAACCTTTTGATTCGCCACATACTGGAGTGCTTCTAAACCAGAATGCGCGGAGACCACCTGATATCCAGCCCGCGTCAGGATCTCCGTGAGGAGCAATTGAAAGCCTACTTCGTCCTCTAGTATAAGAATGCGGTGCATACTGATGACATGGTATCGGTGCAACGGTTTCGATCTAACTGATGTTTGCTTACCAAGTAATGCCATTTTACAGGATACTTCTCCAGGCGCGAACTCATGGTGAGGAAATCCGAATAACGATGAGCGCAGAACGCCGAAGCTTCTGCCAAGCTAGATCTCTATACGGATCACCCAATAACCACTACAGACTGTACACGAGCTATTTTCTTGCTCCAGGTATAGCCTGTAATGTCTAAACTGTCATGAGAAAATATCATAGCGATGTGCACCACCGTGAGTAAGATAATGCCAGGCAACTTGACCATGATATAAAGTGCGCATGAGGCATGATTACCCTACATTACCCAATCTTTAGCAGGCGTTACGCACCCCCCAAGAGTAGCTGCGCCTGTTGATATCTTCTGCTATTCAACATGTACGCTGGGCCTGCATGAAAGTTATAGATTCTTTATACACAATTTATCGTATCCATATATACGAATAGTTACAAAAAGAGTGCATCAAGGAATTCTGAAGATCGTGTGAACTGCAGACCTGATGGCAGACCAATAAAAAGGAAAAAAACAAGATGTTTATTCCGGCGGTGGGTTCGCGATTCGCCTTATGGTACGAAGGTGGGACGCCTGTACTCGCCGGCGATCATTAGTGGCAACGTATGACGTAGCCAGGCTGCCAGATCTATTATTGAACGTCGGTGCAGGTAGGATTCGTAGCTGGACGAGCGGTAGTGTTGGAAAGTGTGCTTGCTCAGGTGATGGAGGCATCACCTTGGCCTTGCATGCAACCCCAGGCAGGGCTGTTCACAGATGAGTGGGGATCTATCTCGTCAGAACCTGGATTTGCCAGCCCAACGCATACCTTTATCAGCCTCGTTCATCGATGAGATGTTCATGGTCATAAAGCTCTCCATTGACCGCTGAACCATGGTAATCCTTCGATATTCATTATGTTCGAACGAAATACTGCGAGTTACTAAGACATTACTGATCTATGTATGGTAATCTACACAGATGCTGATGTACTATAGTTTTTAGCAATAGTGCAAAAACGCAATAGCCTTTATAGTTGTCAGAATTGTAGTCATATGTCCTAGAATTACAAGTAGATTTCGTTAAGCTTGCATTAAGATTATGTGAAGATTTTACAAACCTTCTTGACGTCATACCCCATTTCCACGAAGATATAGTTCAGCAATGTAATCAGGCTGGGAATTCAATAATGCAACGATCTTTATCGCTGATATAGCGGAGACGCGCATGATAACTTGCCCAACGTGCCAATATCAGAATCCAGATGGTACTGACATATGCCTGTATTGCGCCAATGCGCTCACCTATTCTTGCCCGGCATGTGGGAAATCAAATCCTGCTGGTAGTTCCGTCTGTTCGAGCTGTGGAAAAAACCTGCATGCCAAAGATGCCATAAGCGTGGGTTCTACGTTGTCGGAAACCTTGACCGAACAACTGCGAGACATGATGCCTTCCTCCCTTGAGGCAAAGATAAGTGCAGCGTCGAAGCACCGTTCAGCTGAACGGCGTGAGGTTACGGTCCTGTTTATAGCGTTCTCTGGCCTGTCGCCGCATTCCAGTGTTCCAGACAATGAAGATATATACCTGATGACCAATGAGCTGGTGCGCAAGCTGGCGAATGTGATCTATGAGTATGAAGGCACAGTCGATAAGTTCACGGGTAGCAGCCTGATAGCTTTGTTTGGTGCACCCATCGTTCACGAGAACGACCCAGAGCGGGGTGCGCGTGCCGCGCTCGACATATTGGCAGCATTCCAGCTTCTGCATGAACGCGCCAAGGACCGGTACGGCATCGATCTACAGATTGGTATTGGCATACATACGGGTATGGTCCTTGTCGATGCGGTTGGAAATGATCTACGCATGGCATACACTGTTGTCGGCAACACCGTCGATCTGGCTTCCCAATTGGCGGAGTCTGCCGCTCCGGGTACTGCACAGGCTAGTTTCGTCACGTACCAGCGTACCCACGCGTTCCTGATCTATAGCACTCTGACACCTGCGTCGGTTGCGGATGAACCCAAACAAGTCCCTGTATATCGGCTAATTGGTTTGCAAAAGAAAAAAAGTGCCGTGCGAGGCCTGCTCGGGCTGCAGGCACCGATGATCGGACGCGGCGAGGCGCTGTCTCTTATGCAAGCTGCTCTGAACAAGGTATATGAACAGCATCAGAATCAGGTGGTTTTCATTACGGGTGAAGCAGGATTGGGTAAGAGCCGGCTGGTCAGTGAGTTCCGCTCGGCTGTCCATCAACCAGACGTGCAGATTTATGAGGGCAGCTGTATAGCTTATACCCGATCCAGAGCCATGTGGGTCATTGCCGAACTGGTACGAAACATAGCAGGAATCACAGAAACGATGCCCATCAACGAACAGGTGCGCGTATTACAAAGCTACGTGCGCCATCGTCTTTCACATGGAGAAGAGGCATTACCCTATCTGTGCCAGATGTGTGGGTTGCCACAACCCAACGCACATATCGATTCACCCCTGGACCTGCTGGATACACAAATGCTACAACGCCAGATTGGTGTCGCGGTGAAGCAGGTCATCGATGCGGAGGTACAGCAGGCCACTACCCTGATCATCCTGGAAGACCTGCATTGGATGGACACGGCTTCGCGTGAGTTCATCGAGAGCCTTCTTCAGACTACAGGCGATTTACCTCTTATGATGGTGCTGGTATCACGCGATCAAGACCAGAGCAGCACAATTCGACCACTCATCGAAGTGGCCGCGCAAAACCCAACATCAGTTGTGGATATCCAGTTGCAGCCGCTGTCGGATGCTGAGTCCGTCCTCCTGGTCGATCAATTGCTCGGTCCAGTCGACGACGAAATCCATGCCATTATGTCCCTGATTGTTAGGCGTGCCGAAGGCGTACCGTTCTACATCGAGGAATTGTTACGGATACTGAGCGATCGCGGAGGCATTATCAACGATGGTCAACAGTGGAGGGTGACACCGAAGGTCCACGACTTGCTCAAGGAAGTGCCTGGGACGCTACGTGGACTCATACTGGCTCGTTATGATCGCCTGTCACCCGCAGCGCGGCGCTTACTGCAGGTCGCTTCGGTGATCTGGCGTTCATTCCCCATACACCTGCTGTACGAGATTGCTCGGCAACACGAAGAGATGACTCGGGACCAGTTGATCGAACTTGAGGAACACCGGTTCTTGAGGCGTGAGTCGTTCGGAACCGAGCAGGGCTATGCATTCAGTCACGTTTTGATTCAGGAAGCTGTCTATGGCACACTCCTGCGACGAGATCGGCAGGAACTACATGGTCAGGCCGCGCAAGCGATAGAAGCCAGTCGCTACTGGCTGGGATACGACAAGGTAGAGCTACTGGCCTACCACTACATCGAAAGTCCCACCCCCTTGAGAGCCATCCCCTACTTGATCGCGGCAGCCGAAAGTGCCGTGCGCCGATATAACACCGAGAGCGCCATCCAGCACTATCAACGTGCCATTACATTAATGGAGCGGCAAGTTCAAGGCAATGAAACCCAACTGGCGCGTGCCAAGATTGGTCTGGGACGTGCATTCAAATTCGCAGGTAACTTTAGCGCCGCTGCGGAAGTGCTCCGTGTATTGACTGACGGATTGCGCAGTGAGGACATGGTGTTGCCAGGCAGCGAGGCGATGGTGCTCCAGGTGGAGGGCCTGCGGGAACTGGCTGATGTTCGGCAATCGATGGGCGCCCTGGATGAAGCCAGTAAACACCTGGAGGCTGCTTTGGATCTTCTGGGCCCATCGGGCACTCTGGCTTACCAGAGCCTGTGGCGGTCGCTACTGGATCGTCTGGCGTGGGTGCGCTTCAGGCAGAATCGGCTGAGCGAAGCATTCGCACTGGCCAGCTCCGCCACCTTCGACTCTGATCCGGCACACGTCGATGATCCCATTACCGTTGCCAGTCTGCACAATACCCTGGGAGGGATTTTTTGGCGGCAAGACAAGCTGGGCGAAGCGAGTGAGCATGTGGAGCGAAGCCTTGACCTGTATCGCCGGATGGGATACACGTTTGGAACCGCAAATGCGTATACCAACCTGGGCATCCTCTATTACGAGCAAGGGCTCTGGCAACGTGCGTTCGAAAACTTCGATCAATCCATGAAGTTACGGCGAGAGATCGGCTATATGCCTGGCCAGGCGTTGAATTTGACGAATCTGGGCCTGCTGTATATGGAAATGGGCGAGCACGAGAAAGCCCGTCACTATCTGGATGAAAGCCTGGGGATAAGCAGACGCCTGGGCGAGGACTCTGAAACAGTCGTAGCCGCATTGGGAATAGCCCAACTCGACATCATCGAGGGCAAAACTGAGGAAGCTAATGCATGCCTTGACCTGGCCGCCTCACTCAAGGCTGCCAGTAGCGATGCCGAGGATATCCTGGCGCGATGGTTACGCGCCCTGGTGCAAGCTGCCCTTGGCGACTCAAAGAAGGGCTTGGAGACGGTGACAGAGGCACTGGCGAAGGCTAAAGCGGTTGGAATTAATAAGGAGACAGCCGATTGCCTGCGCGTGGCAGGAATGTTGCAGAGAAACCTGGGGTGCTACGCTGAGGCAGAAGAATTGTTGAAGCAGGCGATCCAAACGTGTGATCTGCATCATGAGGTGTATCGGGGAGGTCTATCACAGCTCGAGCTGGCACAAACCTATGCGGAGTGGGCCGCTTCAGATCAGCAACACGCTCCCTCGCTATGGGAAAAGGCTGCTATGGCAGCGACCGTAGCGGCTAATAGATTTAGCGGCATAGGTGCCGCACACAGTCTTAAACTGGCTAAAACGCTGGAGCAGAGTGCTGAAGTCCATACCGCGTCACGTGCATCGACCAGTGGAGCAAGCCATGTCGAAGCACGCTCTCCAGGAACGCCATCTGCTGAGCAAGGCGAGTGGCGCTCGGCTGCCATCGTGTGGATGGACCTGCTGCCACCTAAGGAAGCCGATGAAGAATTGGTATTCGAAACTCTCTCGCACATTGTCCCTCAACTCGTTGCCGTTGTTCACGACTACCAGGGGGAGGTAATCCGGCGTCACGATGGATTGACTGTGGTACTGGGCGCACCTGCAGCGCATGAAAATGACGCCGAAAGAGCGGTATGGGTGGCCATGCGTGCACTGCAGATTGTCAGGCAGCCCAACAATCCAGAGGATCTGGTGTTGACGGCTCGAGTGGCTGTCAGCCTGGGCGACGTCGTTGCTGGCTGGCTAAAGGATGTCTCCGGTCAAGATCAAACCGCAGCGGAAATGATTGTCACGGGTCCGCCTGTGCAAATGGCGCAATATGTGGCCGAAGTGGCCACACCTGGGAAGGTATGGGTGACCCATGCGGTGAACGACGCGACCGAGCGCGTCTTCATCTACCACGCACCATCGGACCCAGAAAGCGCAGCGCTTGCACGGCTATCCGTTACCGAACTGGCTGGGTTAAAAGAACTCCCCAGCCCATCACGCGAGGCTCTCACCAGTAACGTGCCGCTCGTGGGCCGCGAAGCAGCGCTCATGGCCATGGCCGCTCTGGCGAAGAATCTCGACCACGGCGTTGGTGGGTTGGTGTGGATTGAGGGGGAAGCGGGAATTGGGAAAAGCCGTTTAATGCACGAGTTTGAAACGGTGGTGGGGGACCGGGCACAGGTATGGCTCGGACAATGCTCTCCCCAGCGTTCGGGTCAGGCTTTCCACTTGATCACGAACCTCATGACGCATGTATTCGGACTGCGACCTAACGAAGAAGTCGAACAGGCGGTCCGACGCATTGACGACGCATTTGAGAGTTGGCCGGAAGAAGCGCGATCCAGCCGGCCTTTTATTGAGCTGTTGGTGGGGGTGGATCCCGGATCAACCAATGGTGAGCGGCTGGCCAGCTTGAGTCCTGATCAGCTACGGCAACAGATCTTCGTTGCCATGCGTAACCTCTTAAGGAGCATCGCCACGGTGCGGCCGGTCGTCCTCATGCTGGACGACCTCCATTGGGTGGATCCCATGTCGGCTGACCTGCTCTTGTTCCTATCGAACATGGTGGCGACAATCCCAATCCTTTTTGTATGCGCCCAACGCTGGGAGGAAAACGAGAAGCCGAATGACCGTCTGGCGAGGATGTTAAGCCTGCATGCGGTCCACACCTTGAAGCTATTCCTGGACCGGCTGCCATTAACGGACAGCGAAGTGCTTATTAAGGCGCTGTTGCCCGAAGCGCCCGTAACGTCGCAACTCAGGACATTCATCCTGGAGCGTAGCGAAGGCAATCCATACTACATTGAAGAACTGATCCGGTTACTAATCGACCAGGACTACCTGCGACGTGAGGAGACCGGATGGACCATTGACGAGAATGTAATGGTTGGAAGCCTACCCTTACCGCAGTCGTTGGGCGCCCTCATGCGTTCTCGGGTCGATGCGCTCCCGGAGGATCTCAAGTATCTACTGCAATGCGCCGCCGTGATTGGCAGCCCGGTAGAGCCCCGACTCCTGTTGCCGGTGGCCGGGGTGGCGGGGGGAGCGGAGCTGCTGTCACGCCTGGAAGCGCGAGGCATGATGAAACGCGTAAATGAGAGCAGCCAGCAGTGGATCTTCAGCCATGCATTGCTTGAGACCGCTGTATATGAAAGCATGCTCCGAACGTATCGTCAGGAGCTGCATCTGAAGGTTGCCTTGCAGTTGGAGAGCCTTTGGACAGGCGAACAGGAGGCGCACGCTGAGGAACTGGCTTACCACTACACACAGGCAAATCAGCCTGGGAAGTCACTGAATTACCTGGTCGTGGCGGGAGAGCGAGCCGCCGGACGGAACGCGAATGAAGAGGCCTTAACGTACTTCCGTGAAGCGATCCAGCTCATCGATCTGATCCCCAGCACCACAGATGTCTTGAAGTGGCGGGTCGTGACCGGCCTTGGCGACACGTATCGCCTGACGGGCGAATATACGGAATCCCATGCCATCCTGGAATCGGGTCTCGCATTGCTCAACAGCACGGGAATTGGCAATTACCAGCGGGCTGGCCTGTACCGTCGCCTGGGTGAGACGGCTCAAAAACAGGGGTTACTCGATAAAGCGATCGAATTTTTCTGGATGGCCTTGGCTGCGGTGGGACAGCCCACCAGTCATGACGCCCTGGTTGAGGCAGCACGCATCACGGGGAGCCAGGCCTTCACGTATCTCTTGCAGGGACGTTTGGATCGCTCAGCGAAAGCGTGCTTGACGAGCCTCGACTACGCACAACACAGTGGAAATCTGGTTGAACTGGCTGCAGCGGAAAGCGTTCTGGGAGGCGTATGCTACCGGCAGGGTGATTGGAAAGCTGCTTTCTACCATACGACGCAAGCCATGTCAATCCGGGAGCAGATGGGGTATACATGGGGGGTAGCGGCGAACAAAAGCAATCTTGGCATCCTGGCGGTATCGGCTGGCGAGTGGAAGCAGGCTGAAGCTTTTTTCCAACAGAGCCTGGAGATGCGTCAGGAACTTGGCGATGTGGAGGGCATGGCTATCACGCACAATAATATGGCGGCATTGGCCAGAGATCAGGGTGATCTTGTGCGCGCCGAATCCCACCTGCGAAGCAGCGTGACCATCTCTGAGCAGTTGAATATGCCCTATCATGCCATCAGTTCGAAAATAGGACAGGCACAGGTTTTACTGCTCAGGGGTAAAGTGCAGGCAGCTCAGGCCTTGACAGATATCTGTGCTGCCGAGGCGAATGCCATCGGTGCCAATGACTTGCTGACTGAAATCCGGCTGGTGCGAACGGAAGTTTTCCTGGTGCAGGGTGATATTGACGAAGCCGGTAAAGAGGTTGAAGAGGCATTAACCCTTGCAGCTACTGCCGGTAATAAGCGTCTGGAGGCTGATGGCTGGCGCCTGGTTTCGCAGATCGAGCTGCAACGCGATGATCAGGATGCTGCTCGGCAAGCTTTAACCCACGGACAGACCATCATGGCTGAGGTGACGGACGACCTGGAGAAGGGACGAATCGCACTTCAATCCGCTCGAGTACTCTTGAGCGAGGGCAACGCCGCCGAGGCAAGGCGCGAAATGCACGAGGCCCGACTGATCTTCACGCGCCTGGGAGCAGCACTCGACCTGGCAACACTTGACTGCATGTTGGAGAAGAAGCTGTAGAACGATAGGTCCTGGATGGGCTGTGATCCCGCGGCGAAACTGCATCACACGCTCATAATGACACCTGGGGAGGTGTTTTCAGGGAGTAACCCACAGAGCGAACAGTGGTAATGATATCGGCGTCCGGCGCAATCATGGAAAGCTTTCGACGCAGGTTGCTGATGTGCGCACGAATGGTTTCCTGTGCATCACGAGGTTCCACTGTATAACCTCGGATGGAGCGAATCAGTTCCTGCGGAGTAACAACCCGCCTGGGATTGCGACATAGATAACCCAAGATCTGTATTTCTGAAGTGGTTGCACTGATCCGCTGACCATCCACCTCAATCTCATAGCGATTCAGGTCCAGCAACACGGGTCCAATACGATAGTGCTTGGGCTCAATTTGTTCAGGTTCAACAGGTGCACCAAGGGTGGCCGTAGATCGGCTTAACACTTTACGTATGTTCGTTTCGATGGTAACGAGCGCATCCTCCTGCTGGAGACGCTGCACCAGCCTTTCCTGGATTCGCTGGACGCTTGCCAATAAGTCAGCATCACTCACAGGTTTGGACAGGTAGTCACACGCCCCTTCACGCAAGCACTGTATGGCTGTCTCCAGCCGTGGTGTGCTGGTGGTGAATATAACCTCGCAGCCAGGCCGCACTTGCCGAGCCAGCCTGAGTATCATAAAGCCATCAGGTTGGTGACTGTCCAGGTATAGATCGGTGATGATAATGTCTGCGGAGCGTCCCTTGAGTGTTTGTAACGCATCGCTGATACTGGTGGCGATCAATACGTCATGTCCGGCTTTCTCCAGAAGTTGGCTTAATGATTGACGGTAAAAACGATCGCAGTCGGCCACCAATGTCGTCAACTTTGTAACCATAATGGACAGGGTTCCCGCACGTATCGCTTAAACAGTAACGTTGCTGATGCGTTGATCGCGTTACAAAAGTTTTCAAAGGATTGCTGCACGATACCGGATTTAGTATACAACAATCACCATCGTAAAGTAGTGGTTGAAAAGATAACCCGATGCCCAACGAAGGAAGTCTGGCATCGATATTGAATGGCTACGCGTGACGCGACGCCGGTTATTATTACTCAGAAATCAATCATCCACGAGGGCGCGCGACCGGAAGTGATTGACTTCAGCAAGCTGTAAGGAGATAGATGATGTATACCACATCGAAACCTTATACCCGCTGGTGGTGGTTCAATGGCATCATCCGCGAGGACGACATCAGGACGCAACTCGATTGGGTGAGGCGCAATGGATTTGGCGGCGTGGAGCTGGCCTGGATTTACCCGCAGGACCCAGT